>NZ_OY781091.1:4545000-4845000 GCF_963676275.1 uncultured Cohaesibacter sp.
TGATCAGATCGGCCCATGAAAGCTTATTGCCATATTTTTTCTTGATCGGCCAGAGCAGACGACGGCCCTTGTCTGTATTGACGTTATCCGGCCAGGAATTGAGTGGGGCGAAACGCTGGTTGCCGGTGCCACCGCCACCGCGCCCGTCCGCCAGCCGGTAGGAGCCTGCAGCATGCCAGGCAACGCGGGCGAACATGCCCACATAGCTGCCCCAGTCTGCCGGCCACCAGTCCTGACTGTCATGCATCAGATCCAGCAGATCCTTCTTGAGCGCATCATAATCCAGTGTCTTGACTTCTTCACTATAGTCGAACTCTTCCCCATAAGGGTTCGTCTTGGTGTCATGCTGGTGCAGAATGTCCAGATTGAGGGCATTCGGCCACCAGTCCATAACGCCGGTTCCCATGGCGGTGTTGCTGCCATGCATAACTGGGCATTTGCCGGTCGATTTGGTTTCGCTGTTGTCCATTTGGTCCTCCAAAAATCAATCACTATTTATGCTTTATGCAAGACTGATCTTGTCATTCACTATTGTCTGACAGCCCTTAGCGCGGGGCTGTCTGTTATGAGTCGGGATGGTCGCGTCAGTTTTTCATCGCATGATATTTTTATCAAACGGCATCCATAAAAGGAAATTGCATTTTCTAAGCGTTGTGATAAGAAATTCTAATGATCAATCTCTCAATGAAGCATCTGCGCTACTTCGATGCGCTCGCCCGGCACCAGCATTTCGGACGCGCAGCGGAAGATTGCGCCGTCACCCAGCCTGCCCTCTCGGTGCAGATCAAGGAGCTAGAAGCCCTGATCGGTGCACCTCTGGTGGAAAGGGGAACCCGCCAGATTCACCTAACGGCGCTGGGCATTGTCTTTGCAGAGCGGGCCCAGAATATTCTTCAGTCTGTCAAGGAATTAGAGGATCTGGCTCGCAGCACCCACGGCCCGCTCGGCGGCCAGTTCCGCTTCGGAATCATCCCCACGGTTGCGCCCTATCTGCTCTCCGATTTCATAAAGAGCATGGGGCGACGCTTCCCCGGTCTGGAGCTGCGGCCAAGGGAAGCCAAGACAAGAAAACTGATCACCGATCTGCTGGAAGCGCGGCTCGATGCAGCCATTCTCGCACTGCCCATTTCGGAGCCCTCGCTGGAGGAGATAAAACTATTTGATGAAGAGTTTGTCCTGCTCCGCCCACAGAAGGATGCGGATAAACCGGTTCCCAATCCTGAAAAGCTGCAAACCATGCGCCTGCTCCTGCTTGAGGAGGGCCATTGCTTTCGCGATCAGGCCATCTCCTACTGCAATAGCAATGCCTCCCTCCCCCGCAATCTGATGGAAGGCAGTTCGCTCTCGACGCTGGTGCAGATGGTCGGCGCCGGAATCGGCATCACGCTCATTCCGGAAATGGCGGTAGCTGTGGAGACGCGCTCGGCGCCGGTGTCCATCGCCCATTTGCCCAAGCCCGCACCAAGGCGCACCATCGGCATGGTCTGGCGCCGCAGCAATCCGCTGCGCGAGGAATTCTTGCAGATCGCCGAGATTTTCCGATCCATAACTACAGAGACAGACAACAATATGAGGGAAGCGACAAGCCCCATACATTGATAAAGCCGGGATCAAGGCAAGAATGGATTGGGAGGAAATAGAAGGGTATGGAAGGGGGAGAAGATTGAAAGGCGAGGTCAGGAGAGACTTTTCCTGAACAGGGCAATGGCATCGGCCATTGTCTCCTCGGCGCGTTTGGCATCGCCAGCCTTTATGGCGTCAACAATTTCGCGATAGGTTTCAATCGAGGCTTGCTGCACATGCCTTGTCGTATCGAACCGCGCATTGTCATAGCCGAGCCGATAGACCGAGAAGAGTGCGGCCTGCACCATATCTCCGAGCGAGGAGAGAAAGCGGTTACCGGACAGATGCAGGATCAGCGTATGAAATTCGATATTGGCCACTGCATAGGAAACATGATCTTTGGCCGCCGCCATCCGGTCGCATTCCCTTGTCAGTTTCTGACATTCGCCAGCATTGGCCCGCTGCGCCACCAGCGCCGAGGCGGCTGGCTCGAAAATCAGGCGGATTTCATGCAACTCCTTGAGGAAAGGCCCCGGCTTGCGCAAGGACGCATGCCAGCGCAAGACATCCGGGTCGAACATGCTCCAGTCGGCGGAGGGGCGCACACGCGTCCCCACCTTGGCCTTTGACTGCAACAGCCCCTTGCCAACCAGAGTCTTCTTCGCTTCGCGGATGACCGTCCGGGAGACACCGAACATTTCCTCCAGATCGGGGTCCAGCGGAATCATTGTCTGTTCCGCATAGTCCCCCGAAACAATGGCCATGCCCAGTTGATCAACAACTTTGGAAGTATTGTTGAAGGCCTGCTGAGAGGTACCTCCAGCGGTCGTCAGGCTCATGATCGCATCGCGAATTCTGTTGCTGGTTTTCTTCTCGCCGTCGTCGCCCAAGCCAGTACCTTTTGCAGCATGATAAAGGTGAACAGCAGAATGCCGATAACGATCTTGGTCCACCAACTCGAGAGCGTGCCATCAAACACGATATAGGTCTGGATCAATCCCATGATGAGAATGCCGAAGAATGTTCCAGCCACAAATCCCGTGCCACCACTCAACAATGTGCCACCGATCACCACCGCAGCGATCGCGTCAAGCTCGACGCCCACTGTCGACAATGAATAGCCGGCAGATGTGTAGAGCGAATAGACGATTCCTGCAAGCCCTGCCAGACCGCCCGATGTGGCATAGATCAGAATGGTTGTTCTGGCAATGGGAACCCCCATCAGCTGGGCGGTCTGCACCCCGCCTCCCAGCGCATAGACATTCTTGCCGAATTTCGTCCGGTGCAGAACGATCATCGCGCCGATGAAGACAAGCAGCATCACCCCGCCAATCAGCCGGAAGCGCCCACCACCCGGAGCCTTCCAATAGATCGACTGCAGCACATCATAGAATTCATGGGTAACCGGAACCGAGTCCGTGGAGAGAACATAGGCAAGCCCGCGCATCAGGAACATGCCCGCCAGCGTCACAATGAAAGCTGGCATCTCCAGATAATGGACGATCGCGCCCTCCGCCGCCCCGAACGCAATGGTGATGGTCAGCACCAGACCGAAAGCCACCAGCGGATGAATGGATGTCTCCCTCAGAATGACGGCGATGAACACGCCGGTGAAGGCAATGACCGCACCGACCGAGAGATCAATCCCGCCGGTGAGAATGACGAAGGTCATGCCCACAGCCGTGATGCCAAGGAAGGCGTTGTCCGTCAGCAGATTCGCAACAACACGGCTTGAGAACATGCTGGGAAATTCCCAGATGCAAAGCATATAGGCGAGAAAAAAGGTCGCCATGGTCAGATAAAGCGGAAGCCTTGGCGATTTCATCATGACAGACTCTCCTTGGCGGTCTGATTATTCTTGGAATTCTTCTCATTGGATGCATGCGGCGGCGTTGTCGCGCGGAACAGATAGATCGCATGCTGCACCGTTGGAGACTGGATGAACAGGATCACGATAATCAGCAATGCCTTGATCACCAGATTGAATTCAGGCGGCATGCCGGACAGCAGGATGACCGAGTTGACCGACTGAATAATGAGTGCCCCCAGCAAGGAAGCGATGATCGAGAAGCGGCCACCAAGCAGCGAGTTGCCGCCGATAACGACGGCGAGAATGGCATCGAGCTCCATCCAGAGACCGGCATTGTTGGCGTCCGCTCCCTTGATGTCGGCAGCCACCACCACGCCTGCAAGCGCCGCGCAGAAACCGGTGACCAGATAGACCGCGACCAGCAACACCCGCGAATTGATGCCCGCCAGCCGCGACGAGGTCTCATTGATGCCAATCGCTTCGATCAGCATGCCCAGAGCGGTCCGGCGGACCACATAGGTCACCAGAAAGCCCATGATCATCCAGATATAGACCGGTGTCGGCACGCCGAAAATGGTCCCGGCCCCCAAATGGATAAGCCCCGGATCATTGAAGGTCATGATCTTGCCTTCGGTGATCAGCTGCGCAATACCGCGCCCGGCCACCATCAGAACCAGCGTCGCAACGATGGGCTGCACCCGGAAGAAGGCAACCAGAATGCCGTTCCATGAACCGCAAAGCAGCCCCGCGGCAAGCGCTGCCAGCAGAGCGGGAAACCATCCGCCCCCCGCAGTGACCACCGAGGCAGCAACCGCCCCTGCGATCGCCATCACGGCACCAACGGAAAGATCAATCCCCTTGGTCGCGATGACCAATGTCATGCCGGTTGCCAAAAGGGCCACCGGCGCGCCGCGATTGAGCACATCAATGACGTTCCCGAACAGACGGCCATTTTGAAACTCGATTGAGAAAAATCCCGGAAAGACGATGAAATTCAAAAGAATGACAACGGCCAGGATTACGAGCTGCGGCGCAATGCGCCGGAGAGTGGCACCCATCATATCCGCGCCTCCCCTTCTTCAGCGATGGATCTCACGATCGCACTAATGGAAATTTCGTCGCCCTGAAGTTCTTTGACCTGACGACGATCACGCAGAACAACGATCCGGCTGGAATAGGAAATCAGCTCTTCCAGCTCGGAAGAAGCCACGATCAGAGCCATGCCCTGCTCCCTGAGCGTCTGGATCAGTTCGATGATCTCCGCATGCGCCCCCACGTCAATACCGCGGGTCGGTTCATCCAGGATCAGGATATCCGGTTCAGTCGCCAGCCAGCGGGCAAGCAGCGCCTTCTGCTGATTGCCCCCCGACAGCAGCCGGATCGGCATATCCAGACTGGCAAGACGAATATCGAGCTTCTTGACATAGTCATCGGCAATCTTCTCGGCCTTCGCCCGACTGATCGGACGGGTCCAGCCGCGCCGCGCCTGCAGAGAAAGAATGATATTCTCCCGCACCGACAGATCGCCCACGATGCCGTCTGTCTTGCGGTCCTCGGGGCAAAGGCCAAATCCCATGTGTATGGCAGAGCGCGGACTGTCCAGCCGGATCGGCTTGTCGCGCAGCTTGGCCGTTCCCTGATCCGCAGGCGTCGATCCGAAAATCACCCCCGCCGTTTCGCTGCGTCCCGACCCGAGCAATCCGGCCAGCCCGATCACTTCCCCTTCATGCAGGATCATGTCGAATGGCTCGATGGTGCCACGACGACCATAGCTCTTCAGCTCCAGAATGACGTCGCCCTTGACCGCCTTGCTGCGTTCCTTCTTGGCTTCCTCCAGTTCGCGCCCAAGCATCATGGTCACGATTTCGGTCTGCGTCACACTGGCCAGCTCACGGGTACCAACAATGCGCCCATTGCGCAGAATGGTCGCCCGGTCGGAAATTTCAAAAACCTGATCGAGAAAATGCGTAATGAAGACAACGGCAAGGCCGCGCTCTGTCAGTTTGCGCACGACAGAAAAGAGCAGATCGATTTCCTCGCGGTCGAGGCTGGCCGTCGGCTCGTCAAGAATGAGCACCTTGCCCGCCAGTTCCACGGCGCGCGCAATGGCGACCACCTGCTGAATGGCAATCGAATAGCTGGAAAGCAGCTGCGTAGGGTCGATATCGAGCCCGAAACCGGACAGGATCTCCCTTGAGCGCTTAACCATTTCGCGATTGTTGATCATGCCGTGCCGCATCGGCTGCCAGCCAAGGAAGAGATTCTCCGCAACCGTCATGTTCGACAGCAGGTTGACCTCCTGATAGACGGTGCCGATACCCAGCGCGAGACTGTCCTGCGGGTCGCGCGGGTCAATTTCCCTGCCAGCCAGCACGATGGTTCCCGCATCGCGTTTATAGGCACCCGTCAGACATTTGATGAGAGTGGATTTTCCCGCCCCATTCTCTCCAAGCAAGGCATGGACTTCACCGGGATAAAGGGAAAGGGAAACATCATCCAGCGCGATTGCGCCGGGAAAATATTTGGAAACGCCAGTCGCCTGTAGGACCGGCATGGGGGTCGTAGACATGGTTAGATCCTGAAGGCTACCAGAATTGGATGAAAAGCCGAAACTCTGGTGGCAGACAGAAACCTGCCCACCACCAGCCATATTTTCAGAGATCAGTAACCAAGGCTCTTCTTCATTTCATAGATGGCATTATTGTCATCGTCCTGAGTGTAAAGCTTGGATTCGGTTTGAACCCATTTTTCAGGCATGGTGCCATCTTTCCAGTATGCATCCAGAATGTCGAAAGCAGGACCTGCCATATTCGGGGTCAACTCAACGGTAGCGTTGGCTTCGCCATTGGCGATGGCCAGATGCATGTCAGGCACAGCGTCGATTGCAACAACGAGAATGTCTGAACCCGGTTTCGCACCGGCTTCCTTGATGGCCTGAATGGCACCAACGGCCATGTCATCATTATGAGCATAAAGCGCGCAGATATTGGCAGCGCCTTCAGCCTTCAGGAAGCTTTCCATCACAACCTTGCCCTGAGCGCGGGTAAAGTCACCGGTCTGGCTGCGTACGATTTGCAGATTTGATGCATCGGCAATGGCCTTTTCAAAGCCCTTCTTGCGATCGATCGCAGGAGAAGAACCGGTCGTGCCCTGCAGCTCGACAATGCGGCAATCCTTGCCAGCCATTTTGTCTTTGAGCCATTTGCCAGCGACCTCGCCTTCATAAACCGTATCAGATGTGACGGCGGTCATGTAAAGGCTTGGATCGGCATCAACCTTGCGGTCAAGCAGAATGACAGGAATTTCGGCATCCTGAGCTTCTTCAAGCACGGAATCCCAACCCGTTGCGACAACAGGAGCCAGGAAGATCGCGTCAACGCCCTGAGCGATGAAACCGCGCAGTGCCTTGATCTGGTTTTCCTGTTTCTGCTGGGCATCAGCAAATTTGAGATCAACGCCGCGTTCTTCGGCCTGTTGCTTGGTAACCGTGGTTTCAGCAGCGCGCCAACCGGATTCGGAACCGATCTGCGAGAAGCCAACCGTTTTGCCCGCAGCCATTGCGGTCATTGGAGCCATAACAAGCGCACTAGCGAGCAGAATGGAGCTAAGTTTCATAGTTTCCTCCCTATCGAAAATATCTCCCAAAGCTCATTAAGTAATACTTATTAAAAATCGTAAATGGATAATCCGGCTACTTTCATGGGCAATCACACCACTGCGTGCCTACAAAAGTCTCAACAATCATAGAGTGAGCGAAAAAAGCCGACATTCTGCGGAAATCTACGGATAGCGGCAGAAACAGACAGACATTCCCCCGCTCCACCAAGAGGATATTTGCCCCTATCAATGCCCTTTGCAGAGCAGCAGCATCCTCAAGATTGGCTTTCCTGCCAAACTCATATACATCATGCAGAAAGCCGACTGTCGCACCGGGCAGCCGGCCCCATGATGTCAGGAGCAAAAGCCGATGGACGCCCCCATATTCAATGTCATGCACGAAACGCTCACATTGCGTACATCCGGCAAGGGCATGCAGTTGATTACCGCCAATATCGCTCATTGGCTGAAAGAAACAGGGGCCTTGTCCGGTACCTTGACGCTCTTCTGCCAGCACACATCCGCCTCCCTGACCATTCAGGAGAATTTCGACCCGACAGTGCAGCAGGACCTGCTCACCTTTCTGGAGGATGTCGCGCCGGAAAATCGCTATTACGAGCATTCGCTGGAAGGGCCGGATGACATGCCCGCCCACATCAAGACCATGCTGACCTCCGTCAGCCTCACCATCCCGGTGCAAAATGGTGCCATGACCCTTGGACAATGGCAGGGCATCTATCTTCTCGAACACCGGGCTCATGCCCATCACCGGCAGCTTCATCTCTGCTTCACCGGTCTGTGCAAGGATTGAGCAAAGCCCGAGGGCGCCAACATTGACGCAACAGGCAAAGATTGCTAAGTCACGCGCGCTCTAAGAAGACTGCAACAGTCAAGATGCGTCCAGCCGGGCGCCCAAACTGGACCGAAGGAAATGCCGAGTGAGCTACTCACCTGACAATATACCGAACGCCAGATCGAAGGTTCCCTTCACCAAAAGGGCCCGCAAGATCGTCTACCGGCAGCTCGCTCGCCTTCGCAGCAGCATTGCGGAAATGTCTCCCCTCTGGCTGCGTCGCTTCTTCGCGCCCATCTATGATTATTTCGAAATGATCTTCATCGATCACGGCATGTTCAGAACCCCTTATGCCAACCGGCACAGGATATCGGACAATGCATGGCGCTCTTCGCAGCCATGGCCGCATCAGATCCGCTATTACGCTCAAACGCTCGGCATCCGCACGATTGTCAATCTGCGCGGTCCCAGAGAATGCGGCAGCGACCGTTTGGAACGCAAGGCCTGTGAAGCCAACGGCATCACTTTGCGCGACGATCTTCAGGTGCGCTCCCGCGCCGCGCCCTCGCGTGAGACAATTCTGGGCCTCAAATCCTATTTTGAATCCCTCAACTACCCGATTCTGCTCCACTGCAAGGCAGGCGCAGACAGAGCCAGTCTGGTTTCCGTGCTCTATCTGATCCTGATGGAGAATGTGCCGGTGGAGCAGGCACAGGCGCAATTATCCATACGCTTTGGCCATTTCAAGCAAGCCAAGACCGGCATCCTTGATCATTTCTTCGAGGAATATCTCAGCTATAGCGCCGATCACGACATTTCCTTCCTGCAATGGGTCGAAACCGTCTATGACGAGGAAGCCCTGCAGAATTCGTTCCATTCAGGCCGCTGGAGCAGCCTTCTGGTCGACAGGATTCTCAACCGCGAATAAGGCCTATTGCTCGGCTTCCAGCGTTTGCCGCATGACGAGATAGTCGCGCCTCTCGTCCTTCAGCGCCTCGATTTGCCATTTGAGCTCGTTAATCTTCTTCTCATAGTCGGCAATTTGCTTGTTGGCCTGACTGATTTTCCTGTCGGCAGCACTTTCATTGCTGTGAATGGCCTCCACGGCACTCTTATATAGAGCATTCACGCTGGCGATATAGGCATCGTCCAGAACCGTCTGGCTGGCAGGAAAGCGCGTCCGCACATGCTTGACGAAGCGCTTGATGGAGACGCTTTCCCAATCCTCTCCATCCTCGCGAATGCGCGCATTCTGGGCAACCCAGGCAACATTCTCGGCAATGTCGGGCACCATGATCGCCATTCGGAGCAGCGTGAACTGCTCTTCCTCTTCCTTGCCCTCATAGGCGCTGCCAAAGATGCGCAGGGCAAGCGTCCGGTCCGCAGCTGTCAGCCCACAATAGCGTGCCACAAATGGCTCCATCTGTATCGCCTTCAACTCGTCCACAAAATGGCCATAAAGCGCATCGCTGACCTGATTCGGGGCAGGATTCTCCTGATCTAGACAGGCAAAAGCGGAGAAGGTGGAGAGGAGAAAAATGGACAGGCTTGTCAAAAAACGTCGTATGAACAATGACATGGCGAGGCAAAAATCCGGCATGGGGTTTTCAACAGGAAGAGTGCACAAGGTGCACTCCAAGACGGGCATCTTCTCCCTTTTTAATGCACGGGGTGCGCTTTGGAAATTTATTTGTCGATTCTTCTGGAAATATCGACAAATTTCCGCCACTCCCTTCGTGGCTGACGCCAACAGCAGCCAACTCGATAGCCAAAATTCATCGAAGCAAAAGAGCGGTGCGCCTCTTCAGAAGCTGAATGGACCAGAGGAAAGCAACCGCCGAGGATGCGAAACGCTAAAGGCAGGCAATATGAAAGTTGGAGACTTTGTCAAGATAGAGCATGCAACCGATTTGAGCAGATCTGAAGTGGGGCGGCTGGGAACGGCCATTCTGTTCATGGTCGGCGTCATGATCTACACCGGAACACAATTCGCCAATATCGAACAATCCTTTCTCCTGATCGCAGCAGCGGTAATCGGCGCCTACATGTCGCTGAATATCGGGGCCAATGATGTCGCCAACAATGTCGGACCGGCCGTTGGCTCCTTTGCCATGACTATGACGATGGCCATCATCATAGCAGCGATATTCGAGGCTGGCGGCGCGATCATCGCCGGTGGTGATGTTGTCCATACGGTCAAGAAGGGCATCATCGATCCGGCAGACATCGCCAATGCCGACGTCTTCATATGGGTGATGCTGGGAGCCCTGCTCGGCGCTGCCATCTGGCTGAACGCCGCCACCTGGCTCGGCGCTCCGGTCTCCACCACCCATTCCATTGTTGGTGGCGTCATGGGTGCGGGCATAGCCAGCGCCGGCTGGGACATCGTCAACTGGGATTCGATGATCAAGATTGCCGCCAGTTGGGTCATTTCACCCCTGAGCGGTGGCATCATCGCAGCCTTTACGCTCTTCTCGCTCAAAAAGCTGATCTTTTTCAAGGAAGATCCGATTTCGGCGGCGCGCAAGGTGATGCCTTTTGTGGTGGCCATCATGGCCTGGGCCTTTACCACCTATATCTGCATCAAGGGCATCACGAAGCTGATCAAGATAGACTTCGCCTCGGCCATGGGCATCGGCCTTGCAGTTGCCATTGCCTGCTATTTCATCGTCCGCCCGATGATCGCACGCGCAACCCAGAGAATTGGCGACGATCGCGATGGCGTGAACAAGCTTTTCACCATCCCCCTGATCTTTGCCGCCGCTCTGCTCAGCTTTGCCCACGGGGCCAACGATGTTGCCAATGCCGTCGGCCCGCTTGCCGGTATCGTCGAGGTTCTGACCGTAACCGGTGGTGATCATTCCCAGGTGGCCATTCCGCTATGGGTCATGGTCATTGGTGCATTGGGCATTTCCTTCGGTCTGGCCCTGTTCGGCCCGAAACTCATTCACACCGTCGGCTCCGAGATCACCGAACTGGACCGCTCCCGTGCATTCTGCATCGCTCTCGCCGCAGCAATCACGGTGATCATCGCCAGCCAGCTGGGCATGCCGATCAGCTCGACCCATGTGGCGCTCGGTGCTGTCTTCGGGGTCGGTTTCCTGCGTGAATTTCTTGAGCAACGCATGGGCAAGGTCGTGGAAAATGTGCTGGCCAAGCATGTCGGCAACCCGGACCTGAGCAAGGTGGAGGCCGTGCTGGCCGAGTTCCGCAACGCTCCGGCAGAAGAAAAGAAGATCATGCTCGACGCCCTCAAGGCCATGGGGCCGGAAGCCGTCATCTCGGCCGCCCAGCGCAAGAAGCTGCGCAAGGCGCTCAAGCGTCAGCTTGTCAAACGCTCGACCCTGCTCAAGATTGCCTCTGCATGGATCATCACGGTGCCCGTTTCCGGGGTGATGGCTGCGCTCTTTTACTTCGCCCTGCGCGGCATGATGCTTCCTTAACAAATAAGGTGTACTCTGTGCGCTTAGAATCGTTCCCCGTCCGATCCTTCACAACGGACGGGGAAACGTCTGGCAAGCCACACGAGGTCATCCGTGCTCAAGAAAATACTGCTCCCCCTCATCCTTGCCCTGTTGCTGATCGCTTTCTGGTTCAGTTCCGATTTTCAGGAAATCGCAGCCGGGGTTGCGGTCTTTCTGTTCGGCATGTTGATGCTGGAAGATGGTTTCAAGCTCTTCTCAGGCGGTTTTCTTGAAAAGCTGTTGGCAAAAGCCACCGGCAACACCTTCCGCTCTATCAGCTTCGGCATTCTGACCACGACGCTGATGCAGTCCAGTTCCCTCATCTCCGTCATCACCATTTCCTTTCTCTCCGCCGGTCTCATTTCGCTGGTGGCAGGAGTCGGCATCATCTTCGGTGCCAATATCGGCACGACGACCGGCGCCTGGCTGGTCGCCGGTTTTGGTCTCAAGGTCAAGATTTCCGCCTATGCCATGCCCATGCTGGCGCTGGCCATCGTGCTGGTGTTCCAGCGCAACAAATATATGCGCGGCATCGGCTATGTGCTGGCCGGACTCGGCTTCCTGTTTCTCGGCATCCATTACATGAAAGAGGGCTTTGAGGCCTTCAAGGACCAGTTCGACCTCACCCGCTTTGCCCTTTCCGGCATCCTCGGTCTCATTGTCTACACGTTGGTGGGGGCTGCGGCCACGGTCGTCATGCAATCAAGCCACGCGACCATGGTGCTGATATTGACGGCGCTGGCTGCGGCACAGATTTCCTATTCCAACGCGCTGGCACTGGCCATCGGCGCCAATATCGGCACAACGATCACGGCGATCATAGGCTCCCTGACAGCAAATTATCAGGGCAAGAGACTGGCGCTGGCTCATCTGATCTTCAATCTCGTCACCGCCGGGGTCGCCCTCCTCTTCATTGATCAATTAAAGCTGGCAGTGGATTTTGTCAGCCAGCATGTCGGCATCGCCGATACCGATTACGCTCTCAAGCTTGCAGTCTTTCATACCATCTTCAACCTGTTGGGCGTTGCCATCATGCTGCCGCTGATGGGCTGGCTGATCCGCTTCCTTGAGCGACGCATAGCCGAACCCAGAACCGACATTTCCAAGCCGAAATATCTCAATGAAGCGGTGGATGAGTTCCCCGCCACGATCGAGCTCGCGTTACGCAAGGAAGTGCTGCATTTGCAGGACAATGCGGTCGAACTGATCGCCCATGGCCTCAACATCCATCGCCACCAGCTTTATTCCAGCACCGATATCGCCCGCACGGTCCAGACCAGCCGGGCGACCTTCGAACTCGATATCGATGCCCGGTATGAGGCAAGGATCAAAACGCTCTATTCGGCCATCGTCGACTTCACCTCGCGGGTTGGCGACAAGGATATTCCCCATACGGTGCTTGAACGCGCCTATCGGCTGCGCGATGCGGCAACAGCCATGGTCCGGGCCGTCAAGGCGATCAAGCATATGCGCCGCAATGCCAACCTGTTCACCCATCAGCCGATGGGGGCCGCAACCGAGCTTTATAATGCGCTCCGCACCGAAATTGCTCGTATTCTCGTCCAGTTGCATGCGCTCAACGATATGGAGCCAAGCAAGCGAGACAATGGCTGGCTTGAGGAAGAACTCGCAACCATCAAAAAGGCCAAAGATGCAAGCATGCAGCTGGTCGAGGCGCATATTCGCGCAGGCGATCTCGAAATCCAGTCGGCCACGTCCTTTCTGAATGATTCCGACTATGCCTACAGCGCCATGAAGGATCTGCTCAAGGCAGCCAAAGCCATCTATTCCGAGCCGGAAAGCACCGAACAGCAGGTCGAGCGAGTGCTCAAGGCAGACGAGTCCGGCCCGCGGCTGGGCACCCGGATCACGGAACAGGAAATGCGGGGCGAACTCGACGTCCACCCCGTTTGAGATTGATCAGGCCTTCAAGGCCCTGGCGTGATGCACAATATGATCGCCGATAAAGCTGGCGATGAAATAATAGCTGTGATCATGTCCTTCCTGCATCCTCAGGGTCAGAGGATGGCCAACTCGCTTGGCTTCCGCCTCGAAAATCTCCGGCTTCAGCTGTTCGGCGAGGAAATCATCTCCATCCCCCTGATCGATCAGGATCGGCAGGCGCTCTCTGGCAGAGGCCAGAAGCGCTGAAGCATCATGGGCTTTCCAGGCATCCCTGTTATCGCCGAGATAGGCGGTAAAGGCTTTCTCCCCCCAAGGAACCTGTGACGGCGCGACGATGGGCGAGAAGGCCGACACCGCAAGATAAAGGCCCGGATGGCGCAGGGCGAGCGTCAGCGCGCCATGGCCGCCCATGGAATGGCCCATGATCGAGCGCCTGTCGCTTGCCGGAAAACGCGCTTCAATCAGCTGCGGCAATTCCTCGACAATATAGTCTTCCATCCGGAAATGCCTCGCCCAGGGCTCCTGAGTGGCATTGAGATAGAAGCCCGCCCCCTGCCCCAGATCATAGGCAGGATCATCGGCCACCCCTTCACCGCGAGGGCTGGTGTCCGGCGCAACAAGAATGACGCCATGCTCAGCCGCATAGCGTTGCACGCCCGCCTTAGTGATGAAATTCTGCTCCGTGCAGGTGAGCCCTGACAACCAGTAGATGACCGGTAATCTGGCTCCGTCTTCATGTGAAGGCACAAAGACAGCGAACTTCATGTCGCAACCAAGCACCCGCGATGCATGCTGATAAACGCTCTGGGTTCCTCCAAAGGAGGCATGTTGTTCAATAAGGTCCATGATTTCCTCAAAGCCTTTTCAAAGGGAACGCGGCAGAGTACCTGCCGCGTCAATCGAAAGTGCATCCAGATCAGTATTTGATGACAGAGCGGATCGACTTGCCTTCATGCATCAGATCAAAGGCATTGTTGATGTCATCAAGCCCCATGACGTGGGTCACGAACGGTTCCAGCTCGATATCGCCCTTCATGGCGTCTTCCACCATGCCCGGCAGCTGGGAACGTCCCTTCACCCCGCCAAAGGCAGACCCCATCCAGCGGCGGCCCGTCACCAACTGAAACGGACGGGTGGAAATTTCCTTGCCCGCACCGGCCACGCCGATAATGACGGACTGCCCCCAGCCGCGGTGGGCGCATTCCAGAGCCGCACGCATGACATCGACATTGCCGATACATTCAAAGGAATGATCAACACCCCAGCCGGTCATCTCGACAATCACCTGCTGGATCGGCTTGTCATGATCCTTGGGGTTGACGAAATCGGTCGCGCCGAACTGTTCAGCGAGCCTGAATTTGTCCGGATTGGTATCGATCGCAATGATCCGGCCCGCTTTTGCCTGACGGGCGCCCTGAATGACCGCAAGCCCAATACCGCCCAATCCAAAGACGGCAACGGAATCGCCTTCCTGCACCTTGGCGGTGTTGTGCACAGCGCCGATACCCGTGGTCACGCCACAGCCGAGCAGACAGACATGCTCATGATTGGCTTCCGGATTGATCTTGGCCAGAGAAACCTCGGCCACAACCGTATATTCAGAAAAAGTCGAACAGCCCATATAGTGGAAAATCGGCTCACCATTATAGGAAAACCGGCTGGTGCCATCGGGCATAAGCCCCTTGCCCTGTGTTTCTCGCACGGCAACACAAAGATTGGTCTTGCCCGATTTGCAGAATTCGCACTCGCCACACTCTGCGGTATAAAGCGGAATGACATGATCCCCCGGCTTGACGGAAGTGACACCTTCGCCCACTTCCACGACAACACCCGCTCCTTCATGGCCAAGAACAACGGGAAACACGCCTTCTGGATCAGCACCGGACAACGTGAAGGCATCGGTATGACAAACCCCCGTATCGGAGATCCTGATCAGAACTTCCCCCTTTTTGGGAGGAGCAACATCGATCTCGACAATTTCAAGCGGCTGGTTCGGTGCGAATGCAACGGCGGCACGTGATTTCATATTGGTATCCTTCATGGCCAAATTGACAGACGGCTTTCCTGTCCATGGGCATTCCCAATGCGGAAATGCACCGAAATCGGAAAATTGTCCGGTCAGTTGATTGTTGGTTCCCACCGCTGGCAAAGCGAGAGGAAAAGTCCGGGACGCCCCTTGGCGTCACTTCAGATAATTCCGCACAAGTTGAAGCAGTTCCTGCGTCTTCTTGCCTCCGGGATCATCGGGAAAGATGAATTCTTCACGGATATGACTATCCATTACCTCAACCATCAGACCATTGACGGCCCCCCTTACGGCAGCGATCTGCTGCAATATCGGAGTGCAGTCCGTACCCGCTTCGATCGCACGCTCCAGAGCCTCGCATTGGCCTTTTATGCGGCGAACGCGCGTCAGGGCACGCTTCTTGTCTTCCGGGCTCTTGGGCATTTTGGTCACCTTATCCTATACTGGGGTATAGTATACCAACATAAGTATTTTTACAAGCAAGAAAAATCAGCCGCACCTTCAAGACAGTTTCAACAAAGCGAGACCCCGCAACAAAACGGGAAAGGCGATGCACCGCCTTTCCCGCAATTTCCGGCTCATGAGGGAGATCCATTCATGCAGTTTCATTCATTGCCGGGAAGTGCCCGACCTAACGGAGACACTCCGCTGCAATCCCTGTCAGGGCTTGTCCTTCATCGACACCCAGACACCGCCTTTTGCCGAGGAATCAAGGCAGGCAGATACAAACTTCAGACCACTGACACCGTCATCGGCATTGGGGACAAGCAACGCCGCCTCATTTTTCTCGATGGCATCGGCTGCATCACGATAGATATTGGCAAAGGCTTCCAGATAACCTTCAGGATGGGCAGCCGGAATACGGCTGCCAGCCACTGCCGCCGGAGTCGCTTCCACACCATTGCGACGCAGCAGGCGGCGCGGCTCACCAAGCGGCGTATACCACAGCTCTTCGGGCTTCTCCTGCCACCATTCCAGCCCGCCTTTAGCCCCATAGATGCGCAGGGACAGATTGTTGCCATTGCCCGAGACCACCTGACTGGCCCAGATCGAGCCCTTGGCCCCGTTGCCATAGCGCAAGAGGACGCAGGCGTCATCATCCACCTGACGACCGGGCACCAATGCCGTCAATTCAGCAAGGATTTCCGTCGGCTCCTCTCCGGCCACAAAGGCAGCCAGATTATAGGCATGGGTGCCGATATCACCAATCGCGCCCCCCTGCCCGGCCTTCTTGGGATCATTACGCCAGTTGGCACTGGCCGCTTCGGGATCTTCATCCGGAGCGGCAAGCCAGTCCTGGGCATATTCCACCTGAACCCGACGCAGCGCACCGATGGCCCCGCCAGCAACCATTTCGCGGGCCTGACGCACCATCGGATAGCCGGTATAGGTGTGGGTCAGAAACAGGGTCTTGCCCGTTTTGCGAACGATCTCGGCCAACTCATTGGCATCATCAAGCGAAGTGGTCATCGGCTTTTCGCAAATGACATGGAACCCGGCCAGCAATGCCGCCTTGGCGACAGGGAAATGCAGGAAGTTCGGTGTCACGATGGCAATCACATCCGGCTTGTCTTTGCGCCCGGCTTCTGCCTTGATCATTTCCTCATAATCGCCATAGGCGCGCTCCGGAGCAATGCCGATGGCAACGGCAAAGGCCTTGCCACGCTCGGCATCATTATCCAGCGCTCCGGCCACCAGCTCATAGCGATCATCAATGCGCGATGCAATGCGATGCACCCCGCCGATAAAGGCGGTCACGCCACCGCCGACCATGCCCAGACGGAGCTTGCGGTGGCTTTCGATTTTCAGATTGGTATCATTCAGGGCCATGGGATCAATCCTTTGCTAGGCCAAGCAGACGGCGGTTTGTGGCCTGGTCCACGCCGGAGCTGGCAAAATCGTCAAATGCATGTTCGGTCACACGAATGATGTGATCGGCAATGAAAGCGGCCCCCTCGCGGGCACCATCTTCGGGATGCTTGAGCGCGCATTCCCATTCCAGAACCGCCCAGCCGGGGAAATCATACTGGGCCATCTTGGAAAAGATGCCCTTGAAATCGACAGAGCCGTCGCCCAGCGAGCGGAAACGACCGGGACGATCCACCCATGACTGGTAGCCGCCATAGACACCGGAACGGCCACTATATTGCAACTCGGCATCCTTCACGTGGAAGGCCTTGATCCGATCGTGATAGATGTCGATGAAGGCGAGATAATCAAGCGCCTGCAGCACGAAATGGGACGGATCATAAAGGATATTGGCGCGCTCATGCCCACCCAATTCCTCAAGAAAGCGCTCGAAGGTGACGCCATCATGCAGATCCTCGCCCGGATGCAACTCATAGGCCACATCAACGCCGATCTCTGCGTGATAATCAAGGATCGGTTTCCAGCGTCTGGCAAGCTCGGCAAAAGCCTCCTCGACCAGACCGCCGGGACGCTGCGGCCATGGATAGACATAGGGCCATGCAAGCGCACCGGAAAAACTGACCTGACAATCAAGCCCGAGATTTTTTGAAACAAGGCCGACTTTCTTGACATGCTCGAAGGCCCATTCCTGCCGTGCCTTGGGGTTGCCCCGCACCGCTTCAGGCGCAAAATTGTCAAACAACGCATCATAGGCCGGATGCACTGCCACCAGCTGGCCCTGAATATGGGTGGAAAGCTCGGTGATTTCCACGCCGATCTCGGCCAGCTTGCCCTTCAGTTCATCGCAATAATCAAGCGATGTTGCAGCCAGATCCAGATCGAACAGATTGTCGCCGGTCGGAATCTGCAAGCCCTTGTAGCCAAGATCGGCCGCCCATCTGGCAATCGAGAACAGATCATTGAATGGGGGCTTGTCTCCGACGAACTGGGCCAGAAAAAGCCCGGGGCCTTTAAGTGTCTTCATGGGTTCAATCTCCTTGTTACGTCCCCGGCCTTGCGTCGTCGAAAGGCGCAACAGAATTTCGGGTAATCAGTTCGGTCGAGAATTGCTGATCCGCCACCTCGACATCTGCGACCAGCGGGTCTCCGGCATGGGAAGAGAGCTTGCGGATCATCATCGCCATTGCGGCGCGCCCGATCTCGCGCCTTGGCTGATAGACAGTGGTCAGGGGTGGATAGAAAATGGAGGCGATGAGCGTATCGTCGAAACCGACCAGTGACACATCTTCCGGGATCGACAATCCCTTCTCGCGTAGGGCGCTGGCCGCACCGATGGCCATCTGGTCACTGGAGGCAAAGATGGCGCTGAAATGTGCCCCCTGCTTCAACAGGCGCGCCGTCTGCTCATAACCGGCATTGAGACTGAAATCCCCCGGCATGATGAGTCCGTCATCAATGGGCAAACCGGCCGTCTCCAGTGCCTGCCGATAGCCCTGCAATCGGGCCTTGCCGAGATATTCATCAAGCGGTCCTGTCAGATGGACAATGCGTTTATGCCCCTGTGCGATAAGATGGGCAACGGCCCTTTCAGCCGCGGCCACATTGTCCACCCGCACGGTGGGCGCTTCCAGTCCGTCAATCTCCTCAAGCGCCACCACGATCGGCGGCAGCTTGTCGGTCTGCTCCAGCAGTTTTTGCGGAAAGCTGCCGATCATCAGGATCAGACCGTCTGCATGGCATTCGCGCACCGCCTCGATATAATGGGTGATGCGCTCGTCATCTTCGCGGGCATCCCCCATCAGCACCTTGTAGCCCGCCTCGAAAGCGGCCTCTTCCACGCCCTTGTAAATATCGAGATAGAAGGGGTTGGAAATATCACGCACCAGAAGAATGACGGTATTGCTCTTGCGCGAGCGGAACATGCTCGCCTGCCGGTTCGGGACGAAGCCGGTTTTCTCGACCGCCTCCATCACCTTCTTGAGCGTTGCCTCGCGCACCTTGTCCGGCTGGGCAAGGGCACGGGATACCGTGGCGGTGGAAACGCCTGCGGCCTTGGCAACATCGCGAATATTGGGCTGGTCAACCATTGGGTCAGATCCGTGCACTTTTCTGGCGTCCGTAGAACATGAGCAGCAGCAGCAGCGTCCCGCCGAAGATGAGCTGACGACCCCAGAATTCCAGATGCAGCGTGGTCAGCACGCTTTGCAGCAGAATCAAGGCAACTGCGCCCGCAACCGTTCCAATATAACCACCAGAACCACCTGCAAGGGAAGTGCCGCCAATAACAACCGCGATAATAGACGGCAACATATATTGATCACCTACACTAATGAATGAGTTGCCTGTGTAACCGATAACAAAAACACCTGTCAGACCTGCCAAGGCACCGGAAAGCCCGAACACCGTGGTCCGGATGGCCTTGACCGGCAATCCGACCAGTCGCGCGGCCTGCGGATTGGCTCCAACCGCATAGATGGAGAGGCCGAAGGCCGTTGCCCGCAGCATGAAGACCATGCCGATGATCAGCACAAGCCAGATGAACAGTACCCCCGGAATACCGAATATCACCGGCTGATTGATGAAATTCATCAGCGCCGGGGCCGCATTGCCCGAAGGAATGCCACGCGAGAAAACCACAAGCCCGCCCTGAATGACAGATGTCATGCCAAGGGTCATCACCAGCGGCGGGATGCGGATCAGATTGACCCCCAGCCCGTTGACCATGCCGATGATGAAGGTAACGCCCATGGCGGCGATCAGCGCCGGCAGAATGCCACCATTGGAGCCATCCATGACATTGCCGGCAATCACCGCGCCCAGCGATATCATGGCACCGACCGACAGATCGATCCCTTCGCCCCCGGCCAGAACCACCAGATTCTGCCCCGCGGCTGCAAAACCCAGCAGCGCCGCAACGGTCAGCAGCTTGATGATCTGGTCACCGCGGGCAAAACCGGGAGACACTGCCTCGCCGATCCCGAGCAGGATGATGATGGCAAACAGGGCAAGAACCACCGGCTCGCGCAGGATGGCGCGAAGATTGAGGCCCGCATGTTCAGACTGCATGTTGCTTGAAGTGTCAGACATATCCATCTCCTCACTTACGCGCCACAAGAACGCCACCAGCCAGAGCGGCCAGAACAATCAGACCCTGCACCAGCGTCTGGAACTCAAAGGGCAGCCCGGCAAAGAAGATCACATTGCCGATCATGCCAAGCAGCAAGGCCCCGAGAATGGACCCGACAGCGCCGCCAACACCGCCCGAAAGCATGGTTCCGCCCAGCACCACCGCTGAAATCGACCCCATGGCAAGGCTCTGCCCGATAAGCGGATCACCACTGGCGGTTTCCCCCGTCAGGCACAGGGCGGCAAAGCCGGAAAACAGGCCGCAGAGCGCAAAGGACAGAAGGCGGATGAAACTCATGTCGATACCGCTTTGGAAGGCTCCGGCACGATTGCCCCCCACCGCCTTGAGATGGCTTTCAAACGGACGGCGCTGCATGACGAGCACAAACAGGAAGGCAATGATCAGGATCCACAAAACGGTGGGCACACCCAGAATGGCCTCGCTATAGGTCATCCAGTAGGCATCGGGCACACCAAGCCCCGCCTGCGGCATGACCCATAGAGCGAGTGCCGAGAAAATAATGCCCGTACCGAAGGTCGCCACCATCGGCTGCAAACGCAGATAGCTGATGAGCAGGCCATTGAAAATGCCACATAAAACCGCAACGACAAGCCCTGCCAGCAGCCCCACCGGAACACTCGCCGCATCACCTCCGGCCGAAGCGATGACCGTGACGGTCACCACATTGACCAGCGCGGCGATGGAACCAACGGACAGATCGATGTCGCCGCCCATGATGACAAAGGTCTGCCCGATAGCGACCAGAATGAGCGGCAGGAATGTCGTCAGGTTGGAATGCAACACCATGCCGTCAAAAAAGGAGGGCTGCAAAAACCAGTTGATCAGCACCAGCACGACAAGAGAGCCCAGTGCGACCAGCCATGCCGGTTTCTTGACCGGACTGGCGCCCGTTGCCGGGGTGGACAGGATGCTTTTCATCAGGCCTCTCCATAGGCTGCACGGGTCAGATGGAAAGAGTCCATCTCGGCCCCGAAAAGTTCGGTGACCACTGCCCCGTCATTGAACACGGCGATGCGATCACAATTGTCCAGAAGCTCTGATTCCTCGCTGGAATAAAGCAGCACCGCAACGCCGGAATCGGCCAGCTCGCGGATCAGCGCAAACAGGTCCGCCTTGGCCGCAAGGTCGATGCCCTTGGTTGGATCATCCAGCAGGATCAGCTGCGGATTGGTCGCCAGCCAGCGGGCGATGAAGATCTTCTGCTGGTTGCCACCCGAAAGGGTGCCGATGGCATCACTCATGCGGGCATATTTGGTCTTGAAGGCAGAGGCGACTTTCGCCAGTTGCGGGCGCAAAGCCCTGGCCCGCACCAGCCTGCGTTTCTCGCTGACCAATATCGCGGCTGCCAGATTCTCAAAGATCGAACGACCCGGCAAAGCAGCATCGGGGCCGCGATCACCGGAAACATAGGCAACCTTGCGACGGACTGCATCGGCAGGCTTGCGGATCGACACCGCTTCATTGCCCAGAAGCACCTTGCCCGAACTGATCGGCAAGGCACCGAACAGGCTGCGCAACAGCGTCGATTGTCCCTGCCCCTGCAAACCGCCAAGACCGACAATTTCGCCGGGCGCAACGGATAGGGAAACATCCCTGAGCAAATCACCGCTCACGCCCTCAAGACAGAGCATGGATTGTTTGCCATCTTTCTTTGCAGCGGCTCGCTTTGGTGCCTTCTTCACATCGCCCACCATCATGTGGACCACCTCTTCGGTGCTGGTGTCGGCAATGGCCGTTTCCGCAACAACCGCACCATTGCGCATGATGGTTGCCCGATCACAAATCTCGAACACCTCGTCGAGACGATGGGAAATGAAGATCGTCGAAACGCCCTCTTCGCGCTTCTGGCGCAGAATATCAAAGAAAACCTTGACCTGACGGCCATCAAGCGCTGCGGTTGCCTCATCCATGATAACGATGGAAGGGTTCTTTGCATAAACCTTGCAAATCTCGACAATCTGGCGCTGACCCGGAGTCAGATCCGCCACCAGAGCATCCGCTTTTATGTCATCCCCGATCGCATCGCGGAACATGGCCAGCAGCTTGAGCGTTTCGCTCCGCATCATGCCATGATCAACAAAACCCAACCCGTTGCGCGGTTCGCGGCGCAAGAAGATGTTGGCTTCAACGCTCATCTTGGGAATGAGACTGAGCTCCTGATAAAATAGAGCAATGCCCATTTGCTCCGCATCGCGCGGGCTGCGGAAGGACACGTCCTTGCCGTCAATCTGGACCGTTCCGGACGTGGGCGCATAGGCCCCGGCGACAATCTTGGACAGGGTGCTTTTGCCGCATCCGTTGGCACCAAGCAGCGCGTGGATTTCCCCGCGTTCGACAGTCAGACGGCCATCGGTCAGCGCATGCACCTTGTCGAACCGCTTCGTGAGATCGCGCACCGTAATTGCTGGAGACATGACAATCCTCGGTTTTTGCAAAGTCAGGGCGCCCGCCCGCGACCAAATCGCGAGACGCTCATATTCCTCCAACAGGAGAAATTGCGAAGGAGCAGGCGGGCGCCCGATTCATTTACTTGAAGAATTCTTCGGCTTCTTCAGGCGTGACAACATCGCTCACAGACCAGTAACCGGGCTTGTCCTTGGCCTCTTCGAGCTTTTCATCAAGGTTGTCATTGTCGATGAAGGGGATAGGAATATAGATGGCGTTGCCATAGACACCGCCAAAGATGCCGTCCTTGAATTCCTTGCCCTGCATTTTCATCACCGCAACATTGAGCGCTGAGGCCATCACACCCGGAGGGTTGACGGAAGCTGCGGAATTCAGGCCATTTTCCTTCCATGTCACCATGAAGTCCTTGCGGATTTCACCGGTTGCGGCAATGGCATCAGCCTTGTTGGCGGCCATGATCGAGCGCCATGCACCGGCGGCCATGCCATCCTGCACCCAGACGCCCTGAATGTCAGGATAGGTCGCGAGCAGATTCTGCATTGCCTGCTGGCCCTGCGCCTGATCCCAGTTGGCATTGGCTTCGTTCAGCACCTTGATATCGGGATGGGCCGCAAAGGCTTCCTTGTAGCCCGCAACGCGCATTTCGTTGGCCGGGTTGCCGGCAACGCCATTGATGGCAACCACATTGCCCTTGCCTTCAAGGGTCTCGGCCAGCCATTTGGCAGACTGGAAGGCCCACTGCTTCTGATCGATCCCCACATAGATCGCATCCTTGGAAGAGACTTCCGCATCCGTTGCAATGACCATGATACCGCGCTTTTTAGCCTGAGCGAATACCGGGTTGAAGGCGGAAGGGCTGTTCGGATCGATGATGATGGCATCAACGCCCTGATTGATGAAATTGCGCACCTGACCAACCTGGCCCTGCGCATCTACATTGCCGCTCTGGACCACCACTTCAACGTCAACGCCCTTGGCTTTCCATGCCTCGGCGGCAGCCTGTGCCTCTTCAATCATCTGGGTGCGCCATTCCGAGCCGACCCAGCCGTTGGACAGACCAATCTTGAAACTTTCCGCATTTGCTTGGGACGCAGAAATCCCTGCCGCAACCAGCATGGTTGCAGCCAAAAACCACTTCTTCATCATAACGATTTCCTCCATCGCGAACCAAAAATGTAACCGATTACATTTTTGGCCATTCTCCAAGGCACTTTGACCATGGTTCCCATTTACAAATAATGTAATCGGTTACATTTGTCAATCCGCTTTGCAGAACTGTTGCAGCCCTCCAGACCTCACCCTTAGGCGAAACAGAACACAAGCGCCTTGAACGACTTGCAATTTGCACCCGCTGGGTATTGCATATAGCGAGCGAGCATGGGCCGATATCATCGGCTCCGAGGGAGGAAATGTCATGCAATACAATTATCTCGGCCGCTCTGGCCTGAAGGTTTCAGCTCTGCAGCTTGGCACCATGACCTTTGGTGGCGGCGGCTTTTTTGCCAAGGCAGGCAACACGGATATCGAGGGTGCAAAAAGGCAGGTTGCCATGGCAATGGACGCCGGTGTCAACATGCTGGACACATCCAATGTCTATTCCGATGGCCTGTCTGAGCAAATCATCGGCAAAGCCATTGAAGGCCGCCGCAAGGATCTGCTACTGGCAACCAAGGTCCGCTTCCCCACCGGCTCCGGCCCGAATGACCGGGGACTGTCGCGCCACCATATCATCGAAGCCTGCGAGGCAAGCCTGAAGCGCCTTGGTACCGATTATATCGATCTTTACTGGTGTCACGAATGGGACGGCATGACGCCGGTGGACGAACCCCTGCGCGCCATGGATGACCTGCAGAAGGCGGGCAAGATAAGATATCTCGGCGTTTCGAATTTCTCCGGCTGGCACATCATGAAATATCTGGGCGTGGCCGAGCGCGAGCATCTTGTCTATCCCGTCGCCCAGCAGATCCATTATACGCTTCAGGCGCGGGAAGCAGAACAGGAACTTCTGCCCGTCGGCATCGATCAGGGTCTGGGCGCGGTGATCTGGTCGCCACTGGCTTGTGGTCTGCTGACAGGCAAATATCGCCGCGGCAAACCCGATCCGGAAGGAACCCGCCGCGTTCAGGGCTGGACCGAACCACCGGTGCATGACATTGAGGCCCTTTATGACATTGTCGAAATGCTGGTCGAAGTGGCCGATGGCTATGACGGTGTCACACCGGCTCAGGTTGCTCTCTGCTGGCTCATGAACCGTCCCGGTGTGGCCAGCCTGATTGTCGGGGCCCGCAATGAAGCGCAACTGGCGGACAATCTCAAAGCAGCTGAACTGACCCTTTCCGCCGAGGCAATCGACAAGCTGGAGAAAGTCAGCCGCAAACCGCTTGCCTACCCCTATTGGCACCAGAGAAACACCGCTTCCGACCGCTTGTCTGAAGCCGATTTATCGCTGATCGCACCACATCTGGAAAACAAGGCCTGACAGCAAGTCGGGCCAGTGGGCTCAAGGCAATCTGTTGCATCTGCATGGAGTGGCCAGGCCGCATCCATGCAGATCCGTTTCACTTGCCGGGATCACAACAGCGCTTTCAGCTTGCCGAGCAACTCCTCGGCCATTGCCTCGGGATCGGCGGAAATGTCAATGCGGATCACATCCTCCTCGCCGTCGGGCACTTCCAGCGCCGCAATCTGGCTCTCGATCAGTTGCACCGGCATGAAGTGGCTCTGCCGCTCGGCCATTCTGGCGCGCACCAGTTCCTTGGCACCATCCAGAAAGATGAAGCGCAGATTGCCGCTCGCCTGCCGGAAAATATCCCGATAGGATTTGCGCAGAGACGAGCAACTCACCACCCTTGTCTCTCCCTTGCCATCCCATTCACGCATCGCCCGGGCGAGACTTTCCAGCCAAGGCTTGCGATCCGCATCGGTGAGCGGAATCCCGGCAGCCATTTTCCTGACATTCTCGCTTGAGTGATAGGCATCGCCCTCCTCAAACGGCACATTCAGACGCCCGGCAAGCAGCTGCCCCAGCGTCGATTTTCCACTCCCCGAAATCCCCATGACGACAATAATCATCGCTCCGGCCTCTCACTTTCCCTGCATGTCATAATGGACGAGGGTCGTCTCTTCACTTTATTGATTTTCTTTCTCTTTCCAGCATCCTCACTCCGTGCTTGCGGTCCAGTCGAAATGGAAATGCCCTGCCCGGTCCACGCGCTCGAATGTGTGGGCTCCGAAATAGTCGCGCTGGCCCTGAATGAGATTAGCCCCGACACAGGCGCTGCGGCGACCATCCAGCCATGAAAGAGCGGAATAGAAACAGGGCACTGGCGTGCCAGACGCCGCAGCCATGGCCGCGACCGCCCGCATGGCGGTTTCCGAACCATCCAGAAGCCCCTTGGCATAGGCACTGGCAAGCATGTCCGCCTCTGGCGGCATCGAGGCAATCGGATCCAGCATGACGGACCGGATGATGCAGCCCGCCCGCCAGCCACGGGCAACGGCAGCCAGATCGGTCTGCCAGCCATTGACCCTTGAAGCCGCAGCAATCAGTTCAAGCCCCTGAATATAACAGGCCAGCATGGCGGCGGGCAGCGCCGCGCCAATCTGCTCGGCCATAGCCTCACCCTTTATCGCCTTTGTCGGAGAAAGGCGTTTTTCTAGCGCCAGCCGCTCCCGCCCCGAAAGCGCGCGGGCCAGAAAGGCTGCCGCAATGGTCGGAATGGCAACGCCATATTCAAGCCCCGCCTCGCTTGTCCAGCGTCCGGTTCCCTTGTGCCCAGCCGCATCCTTGATGATCTCAAGAATCGGGCGATCACTGTCAGGATCAACCGTAGCGGTTATGTCGGCGGAAATTTCCAGCAGATAGGAGGCCGCCGGACCTCTGCTCCAGCAGGAAAAGAGCGAGGATATTTGCCCATGGGTCCGCCCGGCAGGCCCCGACAGCATCAGATAGGCCTCAGCAAGAATCTGCATCTGGGCATATTCGATGCCGTTGTGAACCGTCTTGACGAAATGGCCCGCTCCGCCTGGACCGTGGGCAGCATAACAGGCGCCGCCATCGGCTGCCTTGGCAGCAATGGCCGAGAACAGATCATCCACATGGGCAAGCGCGGCACTGTCTCCACCCGCCATGAGAGCCGGACCGAAGCGGGCACCGGTCTCACCGCCGGAAACGCCAAGCCCGACAAACACAAGCCCTTCTGCTTCCAGCATGGCAGCCCGCCGTTCGGTATCGCGATAGAAGGAATTGCCTCCATCCATCACGATGTCCCCTTTGGCAAGCAGCGGAATGAGGCGGGCAATCATCTCGTCCACCGGATCTCCGGCCTTGATCATCATCAGAATGCGGGCTGGCTTTTTGAGCGAAGCCACCAGCCCTTCAAGCGTGTCATGCAACCCGACATGCGCCTCCAGAGACGGCCGCGCCCCTTCCAGCGCTTCAGGGAAGGCATCATGGGCAGAAACGGCAAACCCGTGGTCGACAAAATTGAGCGCAAGATTACGCCCCATGACCCCAAGCCCGATAATGGCAATATCCGCGAGTGTTCGGCTTTGCATCAATTTCACCTTTCCTGTCGAATTGCACCATGAAGCTGCGCCAGAGCGCGCACTCCGGCAAGCGTTGCCTCTCTGGATGAGATATGACGGCAGGCCACGCCCTTGCGGGTCAGGGCATGTTCATAAGGTTTGGCAAGCCTGTCGGCACAAACCAGCAGAACCTCCCCCTCGCTGCAGTCATAAAGGGATCGCATGGCCTTGATTTCAGACCCGATCAGCATGCCCGAAAGGAAGCTCGCCGTCTGCGACTGCTCAAGATCACCATAAAGCACCCGCGCACGCGCCTTGAACAGATGATTGAGCAATCCGCCCTCACCTTCTATCTGCTCAAGCCCCTTGTCAAAGCCGTCCGCATCAAACGGTGCCCCCGTGTCCGCCATGAGGCTGAGGATCGAATGCTGGCTCATGACGTCATAAACCTCACCCGTCATCGAACTGTGGAAACGGGTGAAGACCCCCTCCCGCATTTCGCACCATTTGCTATGCGTGCCCGGCAGGCAGACAAGGCCGCTTTGCCGTCCGAGCAACGCCATGGCTCCGAAAATCTGCACCTCTTCACCGCGAATGACATCCGCATCCTGAGGCCGTCCTGCCTGTCGCACGCCGGGAATGATGTAGGTATCGGCCATTCCCTCCACCGGCACGATATCACGGACAAGCTCTTCGCCGCGCATCGGCAATGGCGGCTGCGGAGCCTGCTGCCAGCCCTGCGGTGCCCCGACCATACCGGCCAGATAGACCGGAATGACTTCAGCGTCATTTAACCGCCAGCCATCAAGCTGGCTTCTGGCATAGTCAGCAAACTCGCTGCGCTGCAGCGCCCGCATGCCCTTGCCTTGCGAGATTTCGGCAAGAACAACCCCTGTATCTGCGTCCAGCAGCCACGCCCTGAATGAAGTCGTCCCCCAATCAACGATGATCAGTTTCTGCAGCATCTCACTCGCTCCTCAACGCCTTCCACCGGTCAACCAGCGCCCGGGCCGCTTGCCTGACCTCTTCGTCAGACCGTCCCGGTTTCCACAGATCGGAACCGATACCGAAACCGGCAGCCCCTGCGGATAGATAGGCCTCAAATTCATCAGGGCCGACGCCACCGACCGCCAGAAGGCGCATGTCAGGTGGCAAAACCACCTTGATATCCTTGATATATTGCCCACCGAGGCGGGCAGCGGGAAACAGTTTCAGCACGGTTGCACCAGAGCGACAGGCAAGCAGCGCCTCTGTTGGCGTCATGCAACCGATGCAGGAAGGCATCCCCAACGCATTTGCCTTCCTGATAACGTCCGGATCGGTATTGGGCGTAACGATGAAGCGCGCTCCGATGTCATAAACGGCCTGCGTATCCTCAGCACTCAGCACCGTTCCCGCCCCGATCATGATGCCCTCGGGCGCCGCCTCGACCATCTGCCCGATGGCGTCCTTTGCATCGGGAGATGTCAGGGGCACCTCGATCAGCGTGAAGCCTTCCTCGACAAGAATGCCCAGAATGCCTTTCGCCCGCTCCGCCGGAATGCCGCGCAGAATGGCCACGAGAGGCATTCTGGCAAAGGCAGCTTCGAACCCGGCGTGAAATGCGCTCACCATTCTGCCACGCTCCCGTCTTCATGCCGCCAGATCGGATTGTGCCAGTTATGCCCCTCCTTGGCCCGTTCAATGACGAATGCCTCATTGATCTCGACGCCCAGCCCCGGCCCGGTCAGCGCATCAATATAGCCATGCTTGATGGTCAGCGGGCTCGGATCGACCATATAGTCCAGCACGTCATTGCCGACATTATAATGGATACCCATCGACTGTTCCTGAATGAAGGCATTGTAGGAAACGAAATCCAGATGCAGCGAGGCCGCCAGCGTGCAGGGGCCAAGCGGGCAATGCGGCGCAATGGCGACATCATAGGCCTCAGCCATAGCCGCCACCTTAAACACTTCGGTGATACCGCCGCAATGGCTCAGATCCGGCTGAATGATGTCAACCATGCGCTGCTCCAGCACATCACGGAAGCCATAGCGCGAAAAGATGCGCTCGCCCGAGGCGATCGGATAACCGAGCCCGCCGCCGATTTCCCTTAGGCAGGAGAGATGTTCGGTCAGCACCGGCTCTTCAACAAACATCGGGTGATATTGTTCCAGCTCACGCAGCAGGGCCTTGGCCATGGGGCGATGGACCCGGCCATGAAAATCGATGGCGATACCGACATCCGGCCCGACAGCCTCACGGGCTTCGGCAACACGGGCAACCGCATCATCGATCTTGGCATGGCTGTCGACAAAGGCCATTTCCGGCGTGCCATTCATCTTGAAGGCGGTAAAACCGCTGGCAACCACTTCCTTCGCCTGCCGACCGACATCATGGGGGCGGTCACCGCCGATCCAGCAATACATCCGCATCTTGTCGCGCAACTTGCCACCCAGCAATTCATGCACCGGCACGCCCAGAGCCTTGCCCTTGATGTCCCACAGCGCCTGATCGATACCGGCAATGGCTGACATCAGGATCGGTCCACCACGATAAAAGCCCGTGCGGTAGAGCATCTGCCAGATATCCTGAATGTGACGCGGATCGCGACCGATCAGGATTTCCGCCATTTCCTCCACTGCAGCCTGAACCGTACGGGCCCGCCCTTCTATGACCGGCTCACCCCAGCCGCTTATGCCTTCATCCGTTTCGATTTTGACAAACATCCAGCGGGGTGGCACCAGCCAAGTTTTTACATTCGTGATTTTCATTGTCTTTATCCGCCTTTGCAGGAATGCGGGCCGGTTCGGCTGTTGGCTCTATTATTATTACCGCCGAACCGACCCTGCTTTAGTCGTTTAATTTACCATCCACAACACGAGGTTCGGGAAGGAAAGCATGATGGCCAGAACGGTCAACTGCATCAGAATGAAGGGCCACAGGGAGGCGAAGATATCGCCCAGAGTGATCTCCGGTGGCGCAACACCCTTGAGATAAAAGGCCGCAGGACCAAATGGCGGGCTGAGAAAAGAAACCTGCATATTGATCGCGAACAGCACGCCGAACCAGATCGGATCATAGCCCAGCTGGGTGATGATCGGCACGAAGATCGGCAGGGTCAGCATGGCAATGCCAATCCAGTCAAGAAACAGGCCAAGGATCAGCAGGATCAGCATCATCACCAGAATGATCACCACAGGCGCAGCATCAAGCCCGAGAATCGTATTTGAAACGAAACGGTTGCCGCCCATGAGGTTATAGACCCCCACCAGCGTCGCCGCGCCAACACCGATCCAGACGATCATGCCGCAAGTGGTCATGGTCTGCATCACGCTCTGATGAATGAGCTTGAAATCCAGCTCACGTCGAATGGCCGTCGCGGCGATCACACCGAACACGCCCATCGCTGCGGCTTCTGTTACCGAGGCGATACCGGCATAGATGGTTCCCAACACCATGAAGGCGATGGCCGCAGGCAGCAGAATCGACTTGATCGCCTGTCGCCGCGCCACCTTGCGCTCTTCAGGCGGCATCGGCGGCATGGGAGGTGCAAGCTCGGGATTGATAAGGCAGCGCCCCAACACATAGGCCATATATAACCCGGCCAGCATGACGCCGGGAATGATGGCTGCAGTGAACAGATCGGCAATGGAAACCGAGGCAATGAGGCCATAGATGATCAGCACGATGGACGGCGGGATCATGGTTCCGAGCGAACCACCACCGCAAACCACGCCGATGGCGATCTTGCGGTCATAGCCCAGACGCAGCATCTGCGGCAGGGCAAGGATGCCCAGCAAAACGATTTCGCCACCGATGATGCCGGACATGGCGGCCAGAAAGACCGAGACGATCAGCGTCTGGATCGCCACCCCGCCCGGCAATCGACCGGCCAGAACGCGCATACCCGAAAACAGATCCTTGGCTATCCCCGATCGATCCAGCAGCGACGCCATGAAGACGAACATCGGCACCGCGACAAGGGAATATTCCGTGACAAAGCCATAGACGCGGCTGATGACGAGAGGAATGGCGTTGGGACCAAACCAGCCGACGGTGAAGACCAGCGCCACCAAACCGGTAACGAAGGCCAGAGGAAGGCCGGTGAGCAGCAACAGAAAGATGCTCCCGACAAGGACATAAGTGCCCCATTCAATGCCCAGGGCTTGCAGGCCAAGTCCGCCCATGATCAGCGCTCCCCACTATTCTTGTTGTCATGAAGAGCCCGGATCGCCTTGATGACATGCAGGATGGACTGCACCGCCATGATCGTGAGGGCCATGAGGATGATACCCTTGGTCAGGGCCGGAAATGGCGGATTCCAGCTGGTGCCGGAGCGCTCCAGCTGCCATGCACCGGAAGGATTGTGCGATGCCCGCCAGAAAAGGACAAAGGCGGCATAGGACATGGCAATGGAAAACAGGAAGGTGACGACGCTGTTGAAGACATCGAGCTTTTTACGGGTGGCTTCGGACACCGTATCATAGATGATGCGCACCCGGATATGCTTGTCGCGCGCAAGGGCAATCGGACCACCAAGGGCAAAGATGATCGCGATCATGAAGACCGTGCTCTCATGCACCCAGGATGTCGGACTGTCGAAGACATACCGGCTGATGACTTCCGTGACGCTGATCGCCATGGCCAGAAAGACCAGCCAGGCCAGACCGCGCCCGCACCAGTCGATGGCGCCATCAAGCGATGTGCGGATCTCCCCATCCACGCCAGCCGGTTCAGGCGAGGCGGGAGTGTTGGAATCAATTGACATTTGAGAAACTTTCGCGAGGATCGGCCATGCGGCGCATCTCATCGGGACGCGCCAGACGTGACACCAGAAATCAGGCATCTGCCCGGCGGAACAGGCCCGCCGGACAGGTTAGGGCATTTTTACATCAGGTTCCGTTTCGTCAGGAAGACAACGACCGAGTCATAGACCTTCTGGGTCAGTTCGTTCTTCTTGGCCCAGTTGGACCATTCTTCCTTGGCGATGTTGCGGAACTTCTTGCGCTCTTCCGGTGCCATATCGATGATTTCGATATTCGGATCCTTGCGCGCTTCCTCAACAGCATCCAGATCGCGCGCCTTCAGCTTGAAGACCAGATCATAGGCCAGATTATTGGTAGCCACTTCCATATCGGTCTTGATGTCTTCAGGCAGACCATCCCAGATTTCCTTATTGATGGAAACGGCAACCATCGGCAGGGAATGGAAGCCCGGATAGTTCGGATAGCGGGCGAACTGATGCAGTCCCTGAGCCTGGTTGGTCGAGAAGACGGTATAGTCGGCAGCGTCAATCACACCTTTTTCAAGCCCCGTATAGACTTCCGAACCCGGCAGGTTGACAGGTGAAGCCCCGGCCTTGGAGAAGATCTCATAGACCATGCCTTCCGGCGCACGAACCTTGAGGCCCTTCAGGTCTGCCACCGTGCGGATCGGTTTCTTGGTCACGAAGGCTTCAAGACCGGTGGCAGCAGCCCCGATCAGATGCACATTATAGGGCTCGACCAACTCGTTATAGAGCTCTTCACCACCGCCATATTTCATATATTCCAGAAATTCCAGCGGATCACCCCATGCGCCGACAAGGTTGCCCAGCATGGAAAACGCAGGATCGATACCGGAGAAATAGCTCGGGTCGGTCAAATGACCCTGCAGGATACCGGAACGAACCGCATCAAGGGTCTGGTTATGGGGCACCACGGCACCGGTGGGAAGAATCTCGATTTTGACGCGACCAGACGTCATCTTCTCGATATTCTCTGCCCATTGTTTCTTGATTTCAAACTGGGGCTCACCGGTATTTTCCGAAGTCTGGAAAGTCCATTCATACTCGGCAGCGATACCCTGATTGGCCATGATCAGGCCAACAGCTGCACCAATGAACAACCCTCCGGTTGCACGCAGCAATTTCGACAGGTTCATATGAGTCCTCCTTGCTCATTTGCCGGCCTCCTCGCCGGCATTTTGATAAACGCGTCGAGAAATGAGCCCCCTTCAGAATCCCTCCACCATCAAAAGCTTTCAGGTTTCTTTCTCTCCCGGGGTTTCCTCAAATCCCAAATCATAGCCGGTCTGCGACAGAATGCGCGTAGCAGCCACTTGTGCAGCCTCGGAATCTCGCATCCGGATGGCTTCCATCAATCGGCGATGGCGCTCCAGACTCTCGCGCAGCTCCTCGGCTGTTTCGTTACTGGTCTTGATGACCAGCAAAATTGCCGGACGCAGGATATGAACGATCTGCGCCCAAACCAGATTATGTGTTGCCCGATAGATCGCCTCGTGAAAGGCAATATCGGCATTGGAAAAGCACTCCCGCTCGCCAAGCGAAGCGCGCCGTTCCCAGTTCGCCTCCATAATGTTGAAGGCATCCTCCATGGCCAGAAGATCACGGGCTGTCGCCCGCTTGGCGGCCAGATGCGCGATCAGCGGCTCGGTGGTGCAGCGAAACTCGAACACATCATGCAGAACGCCAAGATTGGGCGCGGCATAGTCGGCAATCCACTGGCTCACCTGACTGTCGAGAAAATTCCATTCCCGAAATTCCTGCACCGTGGTTCCGCGACCGGCGCGACGCGCCACAATACCGAGCGTTTCCAGCATCTGTAGCGCCGAACGCACCGAAGCCCGACTGATCTGATGGGTGGTGGCAAGTTCCGTTTCCGCAGGCAGTGTCTCCCCGGGCGCAAGAGAGCCATCAAAAATAAGCTTGGCAAGCTGGTCGGCGAGCTGATTGCCGACAGCCTTGGAGCCGCCTGTCTTTGATATTTCCGCTGCGTTATTCATTTTGTCGCTCCGCTCATTGTCTGATTAAGCTAATTCAATTGTCTGACATTTGCAATACAAAATCAGACATTAATACAAAGGTGTCAGTCCGGAAGACATGGCAGCACATAATCCAGAGCCTCGCCCGCCGGAAGGCAATCAATAGCGCAAGCAGACATTGAACACTAGAGAATCTCGGCACCCGCATATGCCAAATGATGCCAAATCCGCCCGGACCCGAGCTTTGCCAGCCATTGCAAAAATAAGGAATAAATACCTGAAATCACGTAAGAAATATGAAAATTCAGAAACAAAACATCATATTCAAACCAGTTTATTCTTTACAACCCTGAAGTTACGAACAACTACCGATTGACAGTCTTTTCAATTAGCGCAAGAGACGTAACCAGTATTTTCAGTATCGGATATGTGGCCTTCATATTGAAACGAAGGCTTCTGGATTGTTGTCGCCCAGACCGTGCAATCCGCTCGATCTGGGAAATTGACCCTCCGGCTTTTGCCACTCACCAAATTTGCATTTTCAGCTTTTTCCAACGCAGGTATAAAATGGCTCAGGTAACTTATTACGAAGCAGCATCAGACCGCGACATCGTCGTGGACGCGATGGACGACGGAACCGTCATCACGATGAACAGCACCACGATCTCCATCTATAATACGGATGGCACGATCCTGACGCTGACCGGATCCGGCATCACCTACCAGTATGTTGATGGAGAGAAAGACGTCACCGGTGGCACGATCACAAGCATTGAGCTGACAACGGCGGATGGCGAAACCATCATCAGCATTTCGGATTTCTCCTATGATCTGCTTCCCTTCATCACTGCAATGAACGAGGTGGACTGGGATGCATCGGCATTCGATTGCGACACTTCATTCAACTATCTCTACACCCAGATCCTGTCTGGTGCCGATACGATTGATGCATCCGATGCCATAGGAACGGAGACAAATCCGATCGTATTGCATGGTGAAGTGGGCGCCGATACCATCACCGGCGGCGATGGCGTCGACCTCATCTATGGCTACACGGGCAATGACACGATCGATGGCGGAAGCGGCAACGACACCATCTATGGCGGCGCTGGCAGCGATATCATCGACGGTGGTGACGGCGACGACATTCTCTATGGTGGCGCGGGCAATGACACCCTCTATGCGGGGTCCGGCGAAGACGAGCTCTATGGTGGAGCAGGCAATGATACCTTCTATGTCCAGACGGTCTCCTCTGATGATGATGACAATCTGATTGTCACCGGCACCGGCAATGACACCATCATTCTGGAAAATGAAGCCGCCTATGTCACCCTCGACTATTCTTCTTTTGGCAGCGCGATTGATGCCGACCTGTCGGCAGGCACAATCACGGCAACCAACAAGACCGATACCATCCAATTCAATGGTGGCGACGTCGATCGCATTTATGGCACCGCTTACGATGATACAATCACCGCCGATGATCAGGGCGTGATGATGATCGGCCTCGACGGCTCCGATACCTTTATCGGCGGTGCAGGGGAAGACACCGTCTTCTACTATTACGACTATTTCAATGGCGGCACATCCGCAGTGACCGTCAATCTCGCCACCGGCACGGCAACCGACGGCTGGGGCAATACCGACACCCTGTCCAGTATCGATACCGTCCGCGGCAGTATTCTTGACGACACCTTTATCGGCTCTGATGCTGATGAAACATTCCTCGGCCTGGCTGGTAACGACACGATAGATGGTGGCGCAGGTTTCGACATCATCGATTACCACAGAGACACCTACTATTCGGACGTAGATGACGAAACCGGCTCCTCCGGCGTCACCGTCAATCTCGCAACCGGCACGGCAACCGACGGCTATGGCGATACCGACACCTTCACAAATATCGAAGGCGCCAAAGGCACAAGCTATGATGACACGCTGATCGGCTCTTCCGTCGCCAACACGCTGGTCGGCAAGGCAGGCAATGACACGCTTTCCGGTGCCGCAGGCAATGACACCCTCAATGGCGGCGATGGCAACGATATCCTCAAGGGCGGTTCAGGTGTCGACACCATGACAGGTGGCGCGGGCAACGACGTCTATTATGTCGACAATGCAAAGGATTCCATCACCGAACTGTCTGGCGAGGGCACGGATCTTGTCTATAGCTACGCCAGCTACAATTTGCGCAACAACAGCCAGTTTATCGAGAAAATCACCCTTCTGGGATCTGGCAACATCAATGCCACCGGCAACATGCAAGCCAACACGATGAGAGGCAACAGCGGCGCCAACCATCTTAATGGGCTGGCAGGTGCCGATGTGATCTCGGGTCTCGGCGGCAACGACACCCTCAATGGTGGCGATGGTAACGATACCCTCTACGGCAACCTCGGCAACGATACTCTGAATGGCAACACCGGTATCGACAAGCTGTTCGGCGGCGATGGCAGCGACACGCTCAATGGCGGCGTTGGCAATGACATCCTCAATGGCGGTGCTGGCGACGATATCCTGCATGGCAACCAGAATAACGACACCCTGAATGGCAATGACGGGGTCGACAAGCTGTTCGGCGATCTGGGCAACGACACGCTCTTTGGCGGCGCTGGCAACGACATTCTCAACGGCGGCACCGGCAACGATATCCTGCATGGCAACCAGAATAACGACACCCTGAATGGCAATGACGGGGTCGACAAGCTGTTCGGCGATCTGGGCAACGACACGCTCTTTGGCGGCGCTGGCAACGACATTCTCAACGGTGGCGCTGGCAATGACATCCTGCATGGCAACCAGAATAACGACACCCTTTATGGCGGTGCCGGAACCGACAAACTGTTCGGCGAACTGGGCAACGACAAGCTGTTCGGCGGCGCAGGCAATGACATCCTCAATGGCGGTGTTGGCAATGACACGCTCAATGGTGGCGATGGCAACGACACACTCTATGCCGGCGCTGGCAGCGATATCCTCAATGGTGGCGCAGGAACAGACAGCATGTATGCTGGCAATGACAATGCTGTAGACACATTCGTCTTCACCAGCGTCAGTGACAGCAGCGCAAGCGGAGATCATGATATGCTCTATGCCTTTGACAGCGGCGAGGATGTCATCGACCTGTCCGGCATTGATGCCTCCAGCACCACCGCTGCCAATGACAGCTTCACCTTTGCAGGCACCTCGGCGGAAGCCAATGCGGTCTGGTATGAAACGAGCGGCTCGGATCTGCTGGTTTATGCCGACACCAACGGCGATGCGATTGCCGACTTTGAAATCCAGTTGGTACACACCAGTTCGGTGACCGAAGCGGACTTCATCCTTTAAAGGCAACCGGCAAGACCGGTCTTAACGATTAAAACAGAAAGCGGCTCCACTTTTATCAGTGGACTCGCTTTCTTCTTTTGGTTTTATTACAATAATAAACAAATCTGACTGTTAGATGATTTATTTGAATCATTGAAATCAGCAGATCTACTAATAGCAACTGCTTTGTAGCAATTGACTTTCCTTTCATTGTCTCGCATGGAACATGCAGGGCAAATATTTTATTTTGTAATTAAGGTATAACCTCTCAATGGAGGTATCTTGTGCCGAGAACACATTCAAAGCCACAAAAGAAAAGCGTTCATTTTTTCAAGAATACAGGCTGGATATGGCTTGGAGTTGGCCTGCTCAGCGCCATCATCAATATTCTGATGCTGACCGGCCCGTTTTTCATGCTGCAAGTATATGACCGGGTACTGTCAAGCAACTCTGTTCCCACATTGGTTGTTCTGGGCATCATTGCCATTACACTCTATTCCTTCTACGGCATTCTCGATATTCTGCGCAGCAGAATCCTGTTGCGGATCGGCCAGTATGTTGATGCGCGCATGTCCGAAAGCGTTTACAGGGCCTCATCGACCGCCCCCATCATCACAGGCTCCAATGCCGCCTCAGTGCGCCCGGTGACAGATCTTGACAAGATCAGGCAGTTTCTTTCCAGCCCCGGCCCCGCCGCCCTGTTTGACAGTCCCTGGATGCCTTTCTATCTGTTCATCGTCTATCTGTTTCATCCCATTCTTGGCCTCATCGGCCTGGTCGGCGCAATCATCATCGGCATCCTGATTGCCCTCAATGAATGGCTCTCCAGAACTCCCATAAAAGATGCCGCCCGCGAAGCGGCGGTCCGTCATGAACTGGTTGAATCCTCCAGAAGCAATGCAGAAGTGTCGAAAGCCATGGGCATGTTCGGTGATCTGCAACTGCGCTGGAGCAGGAATAACGAGAAATATCTGCTCAAGCAGAAAATCGCCGCCGACAGGAACGGCTTTTTCACGTCCGCAACAAAGACAATCCGCCTCATGCTGCAATCCACCATCCTCGGCGTCGGGGCGTGGCTCGCCATACAGCATGAAATCACGGCAGGCACCATGGTTGCCGGTTCCATCATGGTCTCAAGAGCCCTCTCGCCCATCGAGCTGGCAATCAGCCAGTGGCGCGCCTTTGTCGGCGCCCGCCAGTCCCATGCCCATCTGATTGAATTGATGAGCAATATGCCCGACCATGATGTCGAGCTGGAGCTGCCCATTCCGCAGAAAATGGTCACCGTGGAGCAGGCAAGTTGCGCTCCGGTCGGCAGCCGCAAGGCCTTTGTCGCCCCGCTTTCCATGCGCCTCAATGCCGGACAGGCCCTCGGCATCATTGGTCCTTCCGGATCCGGCAAATCCACCTTGGCCAAATGCATGGTCGGCATTATCCCGGCGCTGAGCGGCGCCATTCGTTTTGACGGATCAGAACTCAGCCATTGGGCGGAAGACAAGCACAAGCATATCATCGGCTATCTGCCGCAGGATTTGCAGCTGTTTCATGGCACTGTGGCGCAAAATATCGCCCGTTTCGACAAGGATGCCTCTTCCGAAGCGATCATCGAGGCGGCACAGCTGGCAGACCTGCATGACATGATCTCGCGCCTGCCGGATGGATATGACACCATCATCGGCCCTGCCGGTTACTCTCTTTCCGGCGGCCAGATGCAACGCATCGCCCTTGCCCGCGCGCTTTATGGCAATCCGTTCCTCGTTGTCCTCGACGAGCCCAATTCCAGCCTAGACAATCAGGGCGAAGGGGCTCTCACCAAGGCCCTTTTCGCCATGAAGAAGAAGGGCTCCGTGGTCATCGTCATCGCCCATCGGCCGAGCGCCCTTGCTGCGGTCGACTATGTGCTTTGCCTCGATGAAGGGCAGGTAAAAGCCATTGGCCCCAAGAATGAGGTCCTTGCCAAGGTTCTCTCGCCTGTTGCCGCAAAGGGGGTTGCATAACACATCATGAACAAGCAACTTGCTCAATCCCTGACAAAAGAGCTGCGTTTCCACCTGATTGTGGCGCTCATACTGACCCTGATCATCATTGGCGGACTGGGGGTCTCGAGTGCCTATTCAGACATTTCCAGCGCCGTTATCGCCTCCGGATCGGTTGTCGTTGAAGGCAACCGCAAAAGAGTGCAACATCAGGATGGCGGAATCGTGCAGGAAATCAACGTCCGCGAAGGCGATCATGTCACGGCTGGGGAAATCCTGATCCGCCTTGACGACACCTCGACCCGCGCCAATCTGGCGATCATCACCAAGCATCTGGCACAGTTGCGTGCCGCCGAGGCCCGCCTTGTCTCAGAGCGGGCCGGACTGGATGACATTGCCTTCCCCCCCTTTGATCCCGGCGTGCTCAGCCAAAGCGAAATGGAAGATCTGCACAAGAGCCACTTGCAGCTATTGCGCTCCAAGCGCAAGGCTCTGGCGGGCAACAAGAGCCAGCTCAAGGAGCAGATCAACCAGATCAAAACCCAGATAGATGGCCTTGAAGTCCAGCGGCTCGCCAAGAATGACGAGATCAGCTTCATTCAGGCGGACATCACGGCCAATGAAACCTTGCTCGAAAAGCAGCTCGTGACCAACTCCAAGGTCAACAGCATGAAGCGCGAAAAGGCCGAGCTGGAAGGGGAATATGGTGCCTTCGTCTCCGATATTGCCCAGCTGAAACAGGCGATCAGCGAAAAGGAATTCCAGATCGTTCAGCTGGACGAGAATTATCGATCCTCGGTGCTGGAAGAATATCACGAGACTGAAACCCAGATTGCCCAGCTTGAGCAGCAGGAGATCGCGGCGCGCGAACAGCTCCAGCATATGGAGATCAAGGCGCCCCAGGATGGTCGAGTGCTGCAATTGGCCGTTCACACCATTGGAGCGGTGATCACGCCGGGCGAAACCATTATGGTGATTGTGCCCTCCCGCGACAAGCTGGTGATTGAGGCTCAGGTCAGCCCCTCCCAGATTGACCGCCTGACACCCGATCAGGATGCCCGCCTGCGGTTCCCCGCCTTTGACCGTCGCACCACTCCCGAACTGGACGGCACGCTCAAGCTCATCTCCGCAGACCGCATCGTCGACAGCAGCACGGACACGGCCTATTATCTGGTGCGGATCAGCATCAATGAAGGGGAACTGGATCGGCTCGAAGGCAAGATACTGGTTCCGGGCATGCCGGTGGAAGTGTATCTGCAAACCGGATACCGAAGCATAATGTCCTATCTGATCAAGCCGATGGCTGATCAGATCACCCATGCATTCAAGGAACGATAAGGGCAAGAAGAGAGGTGGCCCCGCCACTTCCTTCTGCGCGCTTCTGCTTCTTTTCGCTTGCCCATTCTCTGCTCCTCTTCGAGCAATAGGCGCAGAAAAAAAGCGGCACCCGGTCAGCCGATGCCGCTTTTCCGCCCGATGCAGGCAGGCCCGGCAGGGCCTGCCATTACCCAATCAGAGAATAACATCCCCGGCATTCAAACCGTTGATATTATTGATCTGGATTTCAAAATCAGCGGTCAGGTTACCATTCACATCACCGCGCAGCACGATATCGGAACCGGTATCCACCCACCAGACCGAGTAGGCCTTGGCCACATGCCCATTGAAGCTGAAGGCCTGATTGCCTCCGACCGAGTTGTTGGCGTCAATACCGGCCAGATCAACCTTGTCTTCTCCACTGTCAAACTGGAAGATCTTGTCGCGCAGCGCAGCGCCGACACGACTTTCTGATATGGCATTGAAATCAAAGACATCACGAGCCTTGTCGATACCGGCATACATGCGGTCCATACCGGTGCCACCATTCATGACGTCAGCACCAAGATTCCCCTGCAACACGTCATTGCCGACATTGCCATTGAGGCGGTCATTGCCATTGCCACCAATCAGCGTGTCATTGCCCTTGAAGCCGCTCATGGTGTCATGGCCATTCAGCCCCTTGAGAATATTGTTGCCATCATTACCGGTAATCTGGTTCCCCATCCCATTGCCGGTTCCATCCAGATTGGCCTTGCCCGTCAGATTGAGCTTCTCAACATTGGCGCCATTGGTCGCGAGCGAGAAACTGGCCGAGCTGTTGACCTGATCAACACCGCTCTTGCCAGCTTCGACCACCATGTCTCCCGACTTGTCGACAAAATAGATGTCGTTGCCAGCACCGCCGCGCATCACATCCAGCCCGGCACCGCCATAAAGCTTGTCGTTGCCGCCGCCACCATTGAGCACGTCATTGCCACCACCACCATTCAGGATATCATTGCCGTTGCCGCCATCCAGCACGTCATTGCCATTATTGCCATAGAGCTTGTCATTGCCCCCATAGCCATAAAGCAGATTTCTGCCACCATTGCCGGAAATCACGTTGGCCAGAGCATTTCCGGTCCCGTTCAGATTGGCAGAACCCAGCAGATTGAGCTGCTCGACATTGGCGCCATCCTCAGCCAGACTGAAGGAGATGTGCGAATTGATCTTGTCAATGCCACCTCTGGCATATTCCGTAACGGTATCCCTGCCCATATCGACATAATAAATGTCGTTTCCGGCACCTCCGGTCATGTCATCAGCTCCGGCACCGCCGAAGATGACATCAGCACCAGACATGCCGAAGAGCGTATCATCTCCCGCACCACCATGCAGACGATCATTGCCACCATGGCCCTGAATGGTATCATTACCGTCATTGCCGAAAATCACATCATTGCCATCTCCGGGCGCTCCATTGGTCAGGGTAACGCCAACCTGAGCGGTCGTATGGGCTGGATCAGAGGCAACCATCCGTACCGCGATCCGGTCATTGGCGGAGGTGGACAGGCCATCAACGGTCGCAGAATAGCGCAGCCCCAAAGGTGTTGACGTGAATTCATTGGGCAGAACCGTCTCAACGACGCGCCCATTGACCAGAATCTCGATACGCGCGACTTCGTTGGCCTGAACTGGCGCACCAGACAAGCTGGTTGTCAGGGCGGAAGGAGTCAGAACCCGCTCCGAACTGTCATTATCGATGCCATCATCAAGCAGGTCGAGAACCTCGATATTCGCACCACTACCCAATCCGATTGCCCGGATATTGGCATTCAGGCCATTGGCCGCAAGCAGGGTGTCCACCTCGTCGGTATAGCTGTAGGTATTGTCCGGCGCCCCGTCCGACATGAAGAAGACGTGATTTTCACCCGGGCCCATGCTGTTCAAAGCAGCGATTGTCTGTTGCAATGCTGCCTCGAAATTGGTGGTTCCCTTATCAGTGAGGCTTTCCAGAACAGAACTAACATCGCCACCGACGGTACCATTGTAAACGACAGAGGCGGAGCTTTCAAAAGCGACCACGGCCAGACTGGATCCGGCCAATCCGCCAGCGATCAGGGATTGCGTCAAGGATTCATAGGCTGCGATAGCACCATCAAGCAACGTGTTTGAATAGCCGTCGCCATTCATGTCTGCTACGGTTTCGTTGCCGTAAAAGCTGCCACTCATCGAGCCGGATATATCGATCACATAGACCAGATTGAATTCCGACGATTGCACCGCATCACGACTGATGAAGCCCGAGACGTCAATTGAGCTGGCATTTGTCGTTGCAGGCAAAGTGGCAGAAACGGAAAGCTGCTGCTTGGTACTGGGCACAGTGACCGTATCGGTCAGGGTTTGCAGATTGTCATCATCCCCCAAGATATAGTCATCGCCAGCACCACCCAGAATGACATCGGAGCCCGCGCCGCCCGAAATTGTATCTGCCCCGTCATAGCCATTGATGATGTCATCGCCGCGCCCGCCATTGATCGTGTCGGCAAGATCGGTTCCCTCAAGAAAATCGACGCCATTGCTCCCATTGATCGGATTTTCCACTCCCAGTTCAAAAACCGAGAGCCCGCTCTCCGCCCCTCCGGTCGCGACAACAAAGCTGCGCCCCTCAACAGTGACGAACGTTGAATAGTCGGTACTGCCCAGATAGGTCTCGCTGCTATCGGCAAAGGAGTCCACAAGGGTTAATGAGCCATCATCACCAACCGAGAAATAGCTCAGCGTGTTTGAATCGGATCCGTTTGCCATCAGATAGGTCTGGCCATCAAGCGTGAAGCTTTCCAGATCCCAGACCCCGTCCAGAACGGAATTATTGCTTGCAGATGTATTGAAAACATTGGTCAAGATACCGTTGGCATTAACGGAAAAGACGCTGATGCCATCATCGGAATATCCGCTGACAAAGAGATAGGTCGTGCCGTTGACCGTGGCTGTTTCGACCTCTACGGCGGAGGCGAGATTGAGATCGGCGCTATCGGTCAGACTGTTTGTCAGTGTCAGGGTTCCATTGCTGTTCAGACGAAGAACCGAAACAGCATTTTCGGATTGCCCAGCGACAAATATAAAGGAATTCCCGCCGATAACGGCACTGGCAACGCCCATTGCGCCATCAAAACCAAAGCCCGAATTGCCTGTATCATCATAATTGGCGGTATTGACCAATGTACCATCGCTAGCGATTCTGAAAACGCTGACACCGTCATCATAGTAGCCACCGGCAATGAGAAACTGGTTGGATCCCGAAGCAATCACGCTCATGCTGCCCGCGGTTCCGTCCAGCTCCAGAGCCGTGGTATCCGCAATCGACTGAACGAAGGTCAAACTGCCATCGGCATTGACCTTGAAAGATGAAATGCTGTCATCATATCGGCTGTTGGCAAACAGATAGGTGGAGCCCCCGATCGTTGCCGAAGTCAGGGTCGCAACTCCGCTCAGCAGGCTGTTTGCATCATCGGAAAACATCTCAATCCGGGTCATTGACCCGTCGGCCTCCAGCTCATATGCAACAATCGAAGAATTTTGACCTGTAACATATATGTAGGAATGGCCACCGAGCGAAATGCTATGCACACCATAGGCGACATAAAGACCATTGCCATAATCTGTCAGATTGAACCGGTTCACGAGTTCACTTCGAATACCCGCAGCCATTGCCTTCTCCCCCCTAGAAACAGGCATATTTGAAAAATGAGTTGCCAGTTTAACGTTCAAAAATACAAGAAAATTGCACGTTAATATTGCATTTACCCATTTTTGTGTCAATTTGACAATAAATATGTCAAAACTTTGAGGGATGCTAACATACTGTTTTATATATATAATTATGGATATCAGTCATGAAATACTAATACAACTGCCCTATGGGGATTGTGTTTTATTTACTTATATTTCCAGTTGAAATAATTAGAAATAATATAATGTGCCCCGGATTCTTCTCGGTGCCAATAGGCTTCCTTGAATAGGCATATGAAGCCATGCAAACAAGGATTGGTCAGGCCAATCATGCCCGTCAGTGCAGGCGGACCACGGCAAGTTGGGCATAATGACGATAGAGATATCTGTGCCTGAGTTGCAGACTATATTGCCCCTGAAGAGCCTCTAGCGCACCGGGCAGATCTCTGCGCGGAAAAACATGAAATTTCTCCAGCCACTTGCTCAGCAGCATGTCAAAAATCTTTGGCAAGCGGGCCTGATCGCCAAAGTCGACCAGATGCAGGCAACCGCCGGGAGCCAGATGCCGCAGGGCCTCGCCGAGCGCCATTTGCCAATCCGGTATCATCGAAAGGCTATAGGACATGACGATATGATCAAAAGCGGCGCGGCCAAAAAGAATGGATGGTTCGAATGAGCAGGCATTGGCCTGCGCAAGACAGGCGCGATCACCCAGCTTGCGCCTTGCCGTCAGGAGCATCTCTTCCGATATATCAAGCCCATAGAGATGCGTTGCCGGATAACGCCTGCCGATCAGATCAAGATTGCGCCCGGTGCCGCAGGCGATCTCGAGAATATGAGCACCATCCTTCGGCTCCATATCCCGGATCAGGCGATCACGCCCCAGCAGATAATATTTGCGGGTAAGATCATAGATCAGCCTCTGATAGCGATAGATATCATCCATCAGCCCGGCCTGCATATCCTCTGGCACCGTATCTTTTGAAACGGCATCTTCCGACCCAGTCAACCCGGCCATGAGCTTATCCCTTCAAGCGGTAGAGATGCACACCGCCATAGATGGCCGAGCGATCCTGTCGGGTGGCAAGCAGGGAGGCATCGGCATCATAGTGCCAGTGATCGAGCAAATGACTGGAAACCCGCCCCGGCAGGATATCGTCCACCCCGCCGGTTCGGAACAGAACCCGCGCGCCGGGCTTTGCAGTCCGTGTAATCTCGGTCCATAGCTCATTCAATTGCCGGTCGTTCATCCAGTCTTGCGCATCAAGTAGAACAAAAACGCTCTTGCTGGCATTCGACTGGGTCGCAAGCATTTCGGTGATCGACTGATTGAGAATGCGCACCCGGTCAACGCCAGCCCGGAGCCGCTCGAAATTATCCGCTTCCAGATAGGGAGGAACCGGTCCATTGCCGTCCGGCGCATAGCCGCGATTGGCAGCCTGCCAGGCAAAATAATTGTCCTGAATGGGAAAATCACAAAACAGCTTGCGCGTCCTTTCCTTCAGAACTGCGACAATGTCGCCGTCCTGATCAGCCGCCAGCTTTTCATATTGCGCGGGCGGAATGCCCAGCCCGAAGAGCATCGAGCGGCGACGGGCAAGGAACCGCACCAGCTTCGCTTCAAACAGCGGCGCAATCTGCTCTTCAAAAAACCGCTGCTGATCCGCCATCGTTTCCGCTGCAAGCAGCTTTTGGAACCGCACCCGCCCGATGCGGGCAACCAGATGCACCAGCCCGATGAATCGCCCCAGCAATCCATGCCGGTAAAAACCTTTCGCGAACATATGCTTGCGCTTGCCGACAAGCCGCATGCCGTCCCAGTATTTCAGGCTTTGCGCATCAAGTTCCGGCGCGATATATCGATCAAAATTGACGACATTGCCTGCGCGATCCGCATGGCCGAAAAAGTCATAAAAGCTCGCCTGATCGGGAAGATGGGCCGCAGCGGTCAGTTTGAGCCGGTTCAGGGCCACATGCGCCGGAGACAGATCCACCGCATCAATCGAAGCAGGTTGCACACAGAGATAGGACATCACATTGCATCCGCCCGAAGCAATGCAGACCAGATGATCCTCTTGCGTCAATGCCAGCGCAGTCATGTCGGCAACAGGGTCTTCCCAGATTTGGGCATAGACCAATCCGCGAAAGAATCGGCCGAAAACATGCTCCAGAATACCTTCCTGAGAATGCGTGGCATCGGGATTGACCACTAGGGCGATGCGTTCCTTAACCGACAAAGACTGGTCCATTTGACATCCTGTAACTCGGGCAACCCAGAGAAAGTCGAGCCTGGCCAGACACCTGACCCTTTCTCCGGCAGCACCTTAAAAATGAGCTGCCCACACCTGTCATTCCGGCAAAACCACGCAACGTGAGCCTCAAGCCGACACGGCATGCAACATAGTGACAGCGCCTCAATCATCCCTGTTCGAATATTTCGCCAATGTTACAGTTGAATGACCCAATGCAGGAATTACCAAGCTCCTTTGCTGCCCGGCGTTAAATAAATGCAGCATTGCAGATAGCGCATGTGTGGAATGCCCACTCCAAAATGCAAGTTTCTTGACAAGTGAATATATTTGATGAAAAACTGTCAAAAACCTGAATTGATTGATGATCGTTCCATGTCCGCTCCATTATCCTTGCAAGCCCGCCTTACCGAAGCCTCCGAAAAGGGATCCCGCTCCCATTGCGCGATTGCCCGCTTCATGCTGGCCCGCTTCAAGGATCTGCCCTTTGAAACGGCAGCCTCTCTGGCCGAGAAGGTACAGGTCAGCGAGGCGAGCGTCGGTCGCTTCTGCCGTGCCATCGGCTATGCCAATCTCAAAGATCTCAAGGAGCATCTCAAGGACGATATCGGCGATCAGCCATGGCTGATAAAAGACCGGCTCGATGCCTTGCGAAGCGCACCGGGCCTAAGGCAGGAACGCCTGTCTCAGGGGCTGGAGGCGGAAATCGCCGGTCTGGTGGAAGTATATGAACTGGCCCGGACGCCCGAGTGGCAAAAAACCGTTGCCCGTCTGGCACAATGCCCGAAGGTTTATGTCGTCGGCTTCCAGACCGAACGGGGCCTCGGCGCCTATTTTGCCCATCAGTTGCAATATGTTCGCCCCGGCATTGAATTTGTCGACCTGTCCTCGGGCAATTTCGTCGAGATTCTGGCCGAGGAAGGCGAGCGATGCCTGATCATTTTCGAAGCCCGACGCTATTCGCGGCAGGCTTTGGTGCTGGCGAGGGAGGCCCATCGAACAGGCATTCCGGTCACCATGGTCACCGACCATTTCTGCGACTGGGGCAAGGATTATTTCGCCGAGCAATATGCAGTTGCCACCCAGTTCAACCAGTTCTGGGATTCCACAGCGCATCAGGCAATTCTCGGCAATCTGATGATCAACGATATTTTTCTTTCACTGGGCGAAGGCGCAGAAGCGCGCCTCAATCAGGTGGCGCATCTATATGGCGCCTTCACCGGCCATGTGGGCAATCCGCTCACTCCGGTTTCCGAATAGACAACGACATAACAATCACTTTCTACCAATCGAAGACGTAACCAACTGCAACACCATCCAAAAGGGAACAACATGAAGAAACTTGCAAAGATGATCGGTGCCACCCTGCTGTTTGCCGGGCTCGCCACCAGCGCCTATGCCGAAAAACTGCGCCTTGGCACGGAGGGTGCCTATCCTCCGTTCAACTATGTCACCTCAGAAGGCAAGATCGAGGGCTTCGACATCGATATCGGGCTCGAACTGTGCAAACGCATTGGCGCGGAATGCGAGATCGTCGCTCAGGATTGGGACGGCATCATTCCCGGTCTTCTGGCTGATAAATATGATTTCATCATCGCATCCATGTTCATCACCAATGAACGCAAGAAACAGGTCAATTTCACCGATCCCTACTATAAGGCGGCCATGACTCATGTGGTCCCGCAGGATTCCGATATCACCGAATTCACCAATGACGCCCTCAATGGCATGGCCATTGGCGCCCAGTCCGGCACCACTCAGGCCGATTATGCCCTTGCCATGTATCCCGATGCGGATATCCGCCTTTATCCAACTCAAGATGAAGCCAATCTCGATATGGCATCGGGCCGCATCGATCTGATGGTCGGCGACATGCTGCCGCTGCTTGACTTCGTTGAAAAGACCGAAGACGGCAAATGCTGCAAGATTGCCGGTGAACCGATCACTGATCCGGAATTTGTCGGCGATGGCGTTGGCATTGCCCTGCGCAAGGAAGACACCGACCTGCTCGACCGCCTCAACAAGGCTCTGGCAGAAATCCGTGCAGACGGCACCTACAAGAAGATCAACGACAAATATTTCACGATCGACATTTACACCATGAAGTAACCGCGAGCCCCGGTCAAAGGTGACATTTTCATGCTTGAGCTGTTCTCCTACGGGCCCCTTGGCTGGGGCGACGAGATCCTCTCTGGCTTGTGGGTTACTTTGTCCCTTGCGGTCATGACCCTGCCAGTGGGATTATTGCTTGGTTTTGTGGTAGCGGGTCTCTCGCTATCACAGAACCGGCTCGGGCGCGCTGTGGGCGTGGGTTACACCACGCTCATGCGCGGCCTTCCCGAAATTCTGACTTTATTTATTGTTTACAACGGGTTTGGCCTTCTGCTGAACCATATCGTTACATCACTCTTTCCCGATGTCGGCCGGGTCGAACTCTCGCCCTTTGCTGCCGGCGTCATAGCCCTTTCGATGGTCTTTGCCGCCTTTGCCGCCGAGGTTCTGCGCGGTGCCTTTCAGGCCCTCCCCAAGGGCGAAATCATGGCCGGTCAGGCCATCGGCATGACGCCACGCCAGATCTTTTTCCGCATCAAGCTGCCGCTGCTGTGGCGCTTCGCGCTGCCCGGTCTTGGCAATCTCTGGCTCAACCTGCTCAAGGATACCTCGCTGGTTTCCGTTATCGCACTCAATGATCTGATGCGCGCCAGCAAGGTTGCCGTCGGTGTTACCAAGCAGCCCTTCACCTTCTATCTGGTGGCCTGCCTCATCTATTGGATATTCTGCCTCCTGTCCGAATTCGTGCTGGAGCGGATGGAACGCCGCGCCAACCGCGGTGTGAGGAGCGTGTGATCATGGCTTTGCTGGATATTCTCTCCCACTATTGGCCCAAGCTGCTGGAAGGTACATGGACCACCCTGCAACTGACCGGCCTTGGCGCTCTCATCGCCGCGCTGTTTGCCCCCGCCCTCGGGCTCATCCGGGCGCATGGATCAAAAGCGGCACAGGCCCCCATTCGCGTCTATGTCTCCTTCATCCGTGGCACCCCCATTCTGGCCCAGCTGTTTCTGGTCTTTTATGGTTCGGGACAGTTCCGGCCCGAATTGCAATCCATGGGGCTGTGGCACTTTTTCCGCGATCCCTTCAATTGCGCCATTCTGGTCTTTGCCATCAATTCCTGCGCCTACCAGACCGAAATCATGCGCGGCGGCATCCAGTCTGTGCCGGCCGGAGAGATCGAGGCAGCCCGCGCCATCGGCATGTCGCGCTGGCAGGTCCTGCGGCGGGTGATCTTCCCCCATACCTATCTCAACGCATGGCCCGCCCTTGGCAACGAGATCATCCTGCTGATGAAGGCCTCGGCCCTTGCCTCGGTGGTCACGGTGTTTGACCTGATGGGCGAGACCCGCCTCATCTTCTCGAAAACCTTCGACTTCTCCGCCTATTTCTGGGCCGCCCTGCTCTATCTGACCATTACGGCCTGTTTCGTGGTGATCTGGCGCACCGCAGAGCGCCGCCTCTCGCGCCATATACCCGGACAATCCTTGAAGGGAACATATTGATGCAACAGCAATCTTCCCAGGACATCGTGCTCAAGGCACAGGACATTCACAAGAACTTTGGCCCCAACGAGGTGCTCAAGGGCATCTCCCTTGAAGCCCGTAACCACGATGTCATCTCCATCCTCGGCGCCTCCGGCTCTGGCAAATCGACCTTTCTGCGTTGTCTCAACTTTCTGGAAGTCCCCACTTCAGGCACGGTGAGCATCCATGGCGAGGAAATCGAGGTCCGCAAGGACAGGCCCGCCAATCAGCGCCAGATCGAACAAATCCGCCAGCGATTGGGCATGGTGTTCCAGCAATTCAATCTCTGGAGCCACCGCACCGTGCTGGAAAATGTCATGGAAGGGCCGGTACAGGTCAAGCGCCGCAGCAAGGCCGAGGCAAAGGATCAGGCCGAAGCCCTGCTCGCCCGCGTCGGCCTTCAGGACCGCATGAGCATGTATCCCTCCCAGCTTTCAGGCGGGCAGCAGCAGCGCGTCGCCATTGCCCGCGCCCTCGCCATGGAGCCAGACGTGATCCTGTTTGACGAGCCGACCTCGGCCCTTGACCCCGAACTGGTGGGCGAAGTGCTCAAGGTGATGCAGGATCTGGCCGCCGAAGGCCGCACCATGATCGTGGTGACCCATGAAATGGACTTCGCCCGAGAGGTTTCCACCGAAGTCGTCTTCCTGCAAGAAGGCCGCGTCGCCGAACAGGGGCCGACCGAAAAGCTCTTCAACAATCCCGACAGCGAAGCCTTTGCCCGCTTCATTTCCAAAATTCGATGACAAGGCATTGATATGAATTCTGTTTTTCAGGGGCCTCGAATTGATGAGGCCGAGCTGCGACTGGTCAGCCTGCCGCTGCTCACCCCCTTTGTCGTCTCCAACCAGACCATGACAGACAAGGTCTTTCTGCTGCTCACCCTGCGTGGCGAAGGCATCGAGGGCTATGCCGAGTCGGTCATGGACCCCTATCCCGATTATCTGGAAGAAACCATCGCCGGAGCCGAAGCCTTTCTCAAGGAACTGATCCTGCCCGGCATTGTCGGCAAGCGCTTTTCCTCTCCCGCCGAGCTCAACAGCCTGATGGCCCCATGGCGTGGCCACCGCATGAGCAAGGCCGTCGTTGAAATGGCCTATTGGGATCTCTGGTGCAAGGCTCTGGGCCTGCCGCTGAAGGCGGCGTTGGGCGGCGTGCGCGAGGCCGTCCCTGTCGGCGTTTCCATTGGCATTGCCTCCATTGGAGAAACACTGGAGCGCATCCGGGTGGCCAATGAGGCCGGTTACAGACGCACCAAGCTCAAGGTCAAGCAGGGCCATGACATCAAGCTGCTTGAAGCGGTGCGCAAGCATTTCCCCGACATCAAGCTGACGGTGGATGCCAACACGGCCTATGGCCTTGCCGATCTGGCCACCATCCGCGCCATGGATGATTTCCATCTCGACTATATCGAACAACCGCTCGCGGTCGATGACATCCATGACCACGCCATTGTCCAGCGTGAAATCAAGACAGCGATCTGCCTTGACGAATCCATCCGCACAGCCGCCGATTGCCGCAAGGCACTGGCGGGCGGGGCTGGTCGCGTCATCAATATCAAGGTCGGCCGCGTCGGCGGCTTTGAGGCGGCCCGCGCCGTCCATGATGTTTCCGAGGCGTTCGGCGCTCCGGTCTGGTGCGGCGGCATGCTGGAAAGCGGCATCGGACGGGCCCACAATATCCATCTTGCCACCCTGCCCAACTTCACCAAGCCGGGGGACACCTCCTCATCCAGCCGCTATTTCAAGCGCGACATCATCAACGAGCCGCTGGAAGCAACCGATGGCATGATGCCCATCCCGCAGAATGGCCCCGGCATCGGCGTCACCCTTGATCGGGATTTTCTGGAAAGCGTAACAAGCAAGATGGAGAGATTTCAGGCATGAGCAACAGCGACGTCATCCTGCGCGAGCTTTCCGGAATCGCCGAATTGCAACAGTCCGAGGGCTTTCAGATCACCGCCTGGGGCGAGGGCGAAAAGCCGGACAATTCCGACATCCTGATGGCCCTGCAATCGGAAGGCGGGCTGGTCGCCGGAGCTTTCCGGGGCGATGAAATGCTCGGTTTCCTGCTGGGTTTTCCGACAGCAACGCCGGGCCTTCAGCATTCGCACCGGTTGGCGGTGCATCCCGCCGCCCGCGGCCTTGGCCTCGGTGCCAAGCTCAAATGGTATCAGCGCGACTGGTGTTTGGCCCATGGCCTCAACCGGATTCGCTGGACCTATGACCCGCTTCGCGCCATCAATGCCGGTCTCAATATCGGCGTGCTGGGGGCCGTTTCGAACCAGTATTTTGTCGACTATTATGGCGAAATGCCCGGTATGAATGCCGGATTGCCTTCAGACAGGATCATGGCGGAATGGCATCTGGAATCCGATCAGGTTTGCGCCCGCGCGCAAGGCAGGATGCTGGCCAGCACAGACATTGAGCAGGGGCACTGGCTGGAAATTCCCTCCGATATCGACAAGCTGATGGCAAGCGATCCGGACAAGGCCCTGTCCGAACGGCTGCGCATACGCAGTGCCTTGCAGGACCATTTCGCACAAGGGCTGAGCATCATCGGCTTTGACCGTGCGCGTCACAGCTATCTGCTCGGCTAACCCCGTCTTTCGCCCTGATATTCGGAATGATAACAGGAATGATAACAGGAATGATAACCGGCCCCTTCACCGACACAGGCTGCCATCCCGGCAGCCTGCTCCCTTGACCGTCCGGTTATTAGAACGGTTATCAGGGCGCTCTATTTCCCAACAAGTTCAATTATTTCCGACAGAAACCATGTTCGCGAAAAAGTGAGTGGAGAGCGCATTTAATCTCCACTCACTAATTGACACACTAATAATTAGCACACTATATATCTTCCATGAATGAATTGGAAGACCGCCTCACAAAAGACTTTCTGGAATCCCTGACCACGCTCAGCCGAAGGCTGAAAACACGCTTTGATGCGCGAGTCACGGCCCATGGGCTGACCTTTGCGCGCGGCCGCGCCCTGATGCTGCTGGTCCGAACCCCGGACATCACGCAAAAGGAACTGGCCTGCAAGCTGGGACTGGAACAGGCAACCGTGGTTCGCCTTCTGGACCGGATGGAAGAGCATGATCTGATCCGCCGGATTCCCGATGAAAATGACAGGCGCGTCAAGAAAATTCACCTGACCGAACAGGGAGAAGCAGGCGGTCAGTTGGTCAAATCGATTGGGGAGGCCATTCGCCAGGAGGTTTTCGGCGATATACCCATAAAGGATCTGGAAGTTGCCATTGCCGTTTTGCAGTCCGCTTCAGCCTCTATGGATGAGAATAGCGACTGAAGTTCATGTCACATCAACCGGCCCCGACGGATCAGAAACAGCAGTCTGCTTCTGATAACAAGGCTGCTGGCCCTGCCCAGACAGCTCCTTCTGCTCCCCCAAGACCCCGCATTTCGGGTCTGCCACGCCGCATGCCGCTCGGGCCGCGCCCGCTGCATGTCAAGGCCGCCTATATCGCGGTTGCGACCATCATCGGGCTGGCCTATGGCTTCGGCTTCAGCGCCCTCAGCGTCAATCTCTATCAGATTGCAGGTCCCATCGGAGCCACACCGGCCGAAGCCTCATGGCTGACCGCCGCTTATCTTGCGCCCAATGTCAGCCTGACCCTATTCCTGTTCAAGATCCGCCTGCAATATGGCATCCGCAAATTCGCAGAGATCGCCATCATCCTGCATTTGCTGGTCTCCATGCTGGGCCTGACAGTCAACGGCCTTGGCATGGCGCTGATCGTTGAATTCTTCTCCGGCATCGCGGGTGCAGCCCTCACCTCTCTGACCATGATCTATATGATGGAAACCTTGCCGCCCCCCAAGAAGATGACCATTGGCATCAGTCTGGGCGCAACCATGGTTACCCTTGGCCGGCCGATGGCTGGTGCCATCTCGCCCTATCTGCTCGATATGTGGGGCGTCAGGGGCCTGTTCATGCTGGAAATCGGCCTCTCGCTCGTGGCCATTGCCGCCATCTATATCTGCCCGCTGCAATCTCCGGCACGGCGCAAGGCAATCGAGAAGCTCGACCTTGTCAGCTTCCCCGCCCTTGCCATCGCCATGGGCGGATTTTGCATTTTCTGGAGCGTCGGCACCACCTACTGGTGGACGGAAGCCAGCTGGCTTGGCTGGATTGTCGTGCTCAGTCTGGCAGCTTCCATTGTCTTTGCCGTGGTCGAGGTCAACCGCAAGACACCCTTCATCGACATCCGCTGGCTGACTTCGCGCGAGATCCTGCAATTCATCGTGGCGCTGTTTCTCTTCCGCATCATTTGTTCTGAACAGACCACCGGTGCTGTCGGCTTTTTCCGGCAGTTGGGCATTAGCGGCGATCAACTGGTTCCCTTCTATGAGCTGATCTTCATTGCCTCCATTGCCGCAGGCATCAGCTGTTGCTTCATCTTGAAGATCGGCAAGCAGATCTATGTGAAGATGTTTGCCCTCATCCTGTTATGCATCGGCTCCTGGATGAACAGCCATCTGACCATCCTGACCCGGCCCGAACAGGTCTATGTCTCTCAGGGGCTGATTGCCTTTGCCAGCGGCCTCTTCATGCCTGCGGCCATGTCCTTCGGCATGATCGCGGCCTTCCGCAAGGGCTATGACTATATCATGTCCTTCATCTGCCTGTTCATCACCACCCAGAAGATCGGCGCCATGATGGGGTCGGCCATTTTCCGCAGCTTCGTTATCGTCCGGGAAAAATACCACTCCCACGCCATCGTGCAGTCGCTGACCCTGAACAATCCCGACGTGGCCCATCGCATCCAGATCTATGGCAAGAGCGTCGCCTCCGCCATTTCAGACCCGGTGCAACGCAGCGCCGAAGGCGTCGTCATGCTCGGACAGGCCGCCTCCCAACAGGCCTATGTGCTGGCCTATAACGATGCCTTCCTGCTGATGGCCTGTCTTTCTGCCCTTACCTTTTGCCTGCTGGGCGTGGAACGGCTCATCCAGCTCCATCGGGCCCGAAAACAAACCATGGCTGCCGCCTCCGCCACAGCCTGACCATTACGAGATTCGATTGTTATCATGCCAAAATTTCTAAGAACCTTTGCAACCTATGTTGCCCTCGCCTTCGGCCTGTGTGGCATCTTCATTGTGCTCTATGTCTGGGGCCTCCCCCCTTTCAGCGCCACAGACCTGCAGCGCACCGAAGATGCCTATATCAGAGGTCAGGTCACCACGATCAGCCCGCAACTGGCGGGCTATGTGATGGAAGTCCCCGTGCAGGACTATCAACATGTCAAGGCGGGGCAGACATTGATCCGCATCGATGATCGCATCTATGTCCAGCAGCTCGAACAGGCCAAGGCCACCTTGCAGGAAGCCGAGGTAAGCCTTGAGAATGCCGACAGCAACGAGGAAACCGCCAATGCGCAGGTAGAACAGGCCAAGGCCGAGATCGCCAGCGCCAAGGCCGCGCTGGAAATTGCCCGCCTCAATCTTGAACGCACCAGCAAACTGCATGAAAAGGGCTTCGCCGCCACCAGTCTGGCCGATGAATATCGCGCCGCATACGATCAGGCCGAGGCCTCTCTTACTGCCCAGAAGGCTGCCCTGATCGTGGCCGAACAGACCGTACGCACCACAAAGGTCAACCGCAAGTCGCTCAAGGCGGCGGTCGCCAGCGCCAAGGCACAGGTCGAACTGGCCGAAATCGATCTCGAACATACCTGCATCACAGCGCCGCGCGACGGCACCTTGGGCAGCATCGGCGTCCATGTCGGCCAATATGTCACCGCAGGCACCACCGCCACCTATCTGGTGCCGAACGAAATCTGGGTGGTTGCCAATTACAAGGAAACCCAGCTTGCCAACATGCGCGTTGGTCAACCGGTAACCTTCACCGTCGATGCCCGGAACAATGCCGCCTTCAGCGGCCATGTCGAGCGTTTCTCTCCGGCCACCGGCTCCGAATTCAGTGTTCTGAAGTCGGACAATTCCACCGGTAACTTCACCAAAGTTGCCCAGCGCGTACCCGTTCGCATCTCGATTGACAGCAATCAGGACCATACCGAAGGGTTGGTGCCCGGCATGTCGGTTATCACCGAAGTCAATACAGCATACAAAATCGCCGATGGCACAGCCGCAGGGGTGGGCAGCCTGTCGACCCCTGCCTCGGGAATAAAGACACAAAATCTGGCCCAGCGGTGACAAATAATGACGCCAACAGGAAAGGGGCGAAGACTTGTGTCTTCGCCCCTTTCAATTTGCCTCAGGCCCAGCAATGATACCTGACCGGCTATTTGGCCGCTTCGTTCGCCAGCCCCGCCCCCTCGGCCTCGAGCAGCAACCGCCTGCCCGCCTTTTGCGAGACATAGGCGCAAACCAGCAACTGACTCATGTGGTAGATCATGGTCGGCAAAACGATTGCCCCCACCGTGTCAGCGGCAAACAGGGCGCTGGCTATCGGCAAGCCACTGGCCAGACTCTTGGTCGAACCGCAATAGAAAAGCACCGCCTGATCGGGATAATCCAGCTTGAATACCCGACCACCAAAGACCATCGCCGCCATGGTCAGAGCCAGAAAGATTACAATGACCACAAACAGGATGGCAAGGCTGGACAGGGGAATGGCGCTCCACAGGCCGGACGTGGTGCCCGAACTGAAAGCCTTGTAGACAATCAGCAGGATAGAGCCGCGATCCACCACCATGGTCAGCAATTTATGTCTGGTGATAAAGCTGCCGATCAGCGGCCGCACCAATTGGCCAAGGACAAAGGGCAGCAGGATCTGCGTGCTGATCTTGATCACCGCATCAAGGCTGACCCCGCCGTCGCCCTCATGCATGAGCAAGGCCACCAGAGCCGGTGTCAGCGCCACGCCGATCATGTTGGAGACGGATGCCGCACAGATCGCTGCCGGAACATTGCCACCAGCAATGGAAGTAAAGGCGATGGAGGACTGCACGGTGGACGGCAGCACCGCCAGAAACAGCAGGCCAAGCGTCACCGTACTGCCCAACAACGGGCCGAAAATGGCCGCCAGTGCCAGCCCGATAAGCGGGATCACCAGATAGGTCGCCAGAAAGGACAGCCCCTGCAGGCGCCAGTTCATCAGCCCCGCTCTTACCGAATTGGGATCCAGCTTGGCACCATAAAGGAAGAACAGCAGCGCTACGGCCCAGAAGGTGACATAGCCCAGACCGGTCATGGCAATGCCCTGCGCGGGGACAAGCAGGCCAAGAAAAACGGTCGCGATCAGCAGCAACATGTAAGTGTCGATACCAATGCGTTTGAGAAACTTCATGATCCCTCCAATTCAAGCCGAACCGGCTGATAGCGCTTTGCCCGCATCATTCTGCATGGCTGCACCAGTTCGGATCTCTACGTCTCGCCTTGCGTGGCTTCTCCCGCAATGTTGGCTCTCAAGGAGACCACGCTTCTTGTTAAAATGCCGTAACCTCAACGCTCAAACGCTCTTGCCCCGCCACAGGCTGCAGGCCTAGAAGCCGGCAGCCTGCCCGTCCTTGCGCGGGTCAGAACCCGCCGCATAGCCTCCACCGGGCAGACGCTGGACCAGCTGAGCCCCGCCAAACCCGAAGGCATTGTCAGGCGACTCGATACGAATATGATGCCCCAGATCGGTCAGCCCTTCCAGCAGGGCTTCAGGCATCGTCGGCTCGCATGCCACATCGAGATTCTCGATCATGCGCCAGCGGGGCGCATCGGCAGCAACCTGCACATCCTGATCCCAAAGCTGGGTTCTGAGCAGAAGCTGGACATGGCCCTGCGCCTGAATAGGTCCGCCCATCATGCCAAAGGCCATCAGGGGGGCGCCATTCTTCATCGCAAAGCCGGGAATGATCGTATGGAACGGCCGTTTTCTCGGCCCCACACGGTTGGGATGCCCGGCCTCTGTCGTGAAGCCGAAGCCACGATTCTGCAGTGCAATCCCCGTATCCGGCACCACAACGCCAGAGCCAAATCCGGCATAGTTGGACTGGATGAAGCTGACCATCATGCCCGACGCATCGGCAGTATTGAGCAGCACCGTCCCACCGCGCTTAGGCGCTCCGGGGCCGAAATTCTGCGCCTGCTCCATATTGATCAGGCCCGCACGCTGCTTGAGATAGCCCGGATCAAGCAGATCCTTTTCCGTCACCTCTTTCATGAAGCGCTGATCGGAAACAAAGCGATGCAGATCGCTATAGGCCAGCTTGATGGCCTCCAGTTGCAGATGCACCGCAGCCAGATCGTCCGGCCCGTGATCGCGGATGGAGGTATGCTCCAGAATGCCAAGCGCCATCAGCGCCGCAATGCCCTGCCCGTTCGGCGGAATTTCATGCAGCGCCACGTCACCGAAGCTCTGACTGATGGTGCCGCACCAGTCCACGCTATGCTCGGCCAGATCCTTCTTGCTCATGACCCCGCCATTGGCTTTTGAGAAGGCTACGATCTTGTCGGCAATCTCGCCTTCATAAAAGGCCTTGCCATGGCTCTCGGCGATCGCCTTCAGGGTCCGGGCAGCCGCCTTGTTGACAAAGCGCTCGCCAGCCTTTGGCACCCGTCCACCGGGCATGAAATGATCGGCGAAACCGGGCTGGTCCTTCAGCGAGGCCGCGCCGCGCGCCCAAAGCTCCCCGATGACGGGCGAGATGATAAAACCCTCTCGGGCATAGCGGATGGCGGGTGCCAGAACGGCGGCAAGCCCCAGCTTGCCAAAGCGTTCGGACAGCTCCACCCATGCACTCACGGCACCGGGCACGGTAACACTGTCCCAGCCCTTTTGCGGCATGCCGTCAGGAAAGCGTTCCGTAGTCCAGCCCGCCGGAGCCCGTCCCGAAGCATTGAGACCATGCAGCCGCTTGCCATCCCAGAGGATGCAGAAGGCATCAGACCCGAGCCCGTTTCCGGTCGGCTCGACAACTGTCAGGGTTGCCGCCGTGGCAATGGCCGCATCAACGGCATTGCCCCCTTGCTGCAGGATGGACAGACCCGCCTGAGTCGCCAGCGGCTGGGAAGTCGCAACGACATTGTCGGCAAGAACCGGTGAGCGGCGGGATGAATAGACGGGATCATGACGCAGCAGCATCGAGAAGCCTTTCTTCTTTCTTTCGTTTCTTCAAATGTCCCCTGATCGCCCAGACAATGGAAATGACGGCGGCGATCAGAAACAGCAGGCTGATTGGGCGGCTGAAAAACAGGGTTGGATCATCATTGGTCATCAGGGCTCTGCGCAAATTCGTCTCGGCAATCGGCCCGAGAATGACTCCCAGAACCAGCGGTGCCAGCGAATAGCCAAGCGCCCGAAGTGCATATCCGAAAACGCCAATAAAGCCCAGAAGATACAAATCGGAAATCCTGTTGTTAAGAGCAAATGCGCCAACCACACAGCATATCATGACCACAGGCACAATGATCCATTTTGGTACCTCTGCAACCCGCAGAAACAGGCGCATGGACAGGGTCGCCACGATAAGCATGATGAAGGAGGCAACCGCCATCGCAATGAACATGCCATAGACCAGATCGGAATGATCCATGATCAGCCTTGGCCCGACGGAAATGCCATGCACCATCAGCGACGCCATCAGAATGGCATCCACGGCTGACCCGGGAATGCCAAGCCCGATCATCGGAATGAGCCCTCCTCCGGCCGTGGCCGAATTGCCCGCTTCCGAGGCAACGATACCATCGGGCACCCCGGTGCCGAAGGCTTCGGGATTTTTCGATGAACGCTTGGCCTGATCATAGGCCACCAGATTGGCGATGGAACCGCCCGCACCGGGCAGCGCCCCAATCAGCACCCCGACGATGGAAGAGCGAATGAGGTTGACTGGGCGGGACAGCACTTCCTTCATCACTTTCCCGGTCTGGAAATCGATGGCTCCGGTCACCAGCTTGCTGCCAGCCCGAACGCTCTTTGCATCTTCCACTTCCGAGGCCAATTGTGAAATGGCATAAATGCCAATCAGCACGACAAGGAATGGCAGGCCGGTTTCCAGCGTCTCCAGTCCGAAGTCAAAGCGCGACCGCCCCAATATGGGATCACTGCCCACCGTCGACATGGCCAATCCGATGAGACCGGCAATCAGGCCACGAATGACGGATTCGCCGACCAGACTGGCCACAATGGTCAGGGCGAAGACGATCAGGGAGAAATATTCCCATGGCCCCAGCTTGACCGCGATCATGGCCAGTGGCGGGGCGGCCACAATCAGCACGATGGTCGAAATGACCGTACCGAAGAAGGAGGCCCATACCCCCATGGAAAGGGCGCGCCCTGCCTCGCCACCGCGCGCCATGGGAAAGGCATCAAAGGTGGTGGCAACCGATGAGGGCGTTCCGGGAATGCCCAGCAAAGCGGCCGAAATGAGCCCGCCGGTATAACCGCCAACATAAACCGACAGCATCACGGCAATGCCCTGCAACGGCTCCATGGTGAAGGTCAGCGGCAATGTCAAAACGATCGCCATCGTCACCGTAAAGCCGGGAATGGCAGCCGCCACGATTCCGGCAATGGATCCGGCGATCATATAGAGCAGCGTCGTGAAGGTGAAAATCTGGGAGGCACCAATGAGGAAACTGTCCATGTCAGAATACTCCCTTCGGCAGAAACACCGTAAAGACGTCAGCAAACAGCGCGTTCAGGCCGTAGGAAAAGACCACGGAGGTGATGGCCGCAATCAGGATTGTGCGCGCCGAACGGGGCAACAGGACCATTTGCAGCCCGAACAGAAAAAGCAGGCTGGCAAGGCTGAAGCCCAGCCACGGCATCGCCACCAGATAGACCCCGAGCGCGGCAAGACAGACAAAGACAAGATAGGACCGACGCGCCCAGAGCATGGCATAACGGGCAAATTGCCCATAGGCGCGGGACGAAATCTTGGGAACCGTCAGGATGATTGCGACAAGGCAGATGACAATGATCGCGGCAAAGACAAATTGCGGGAAAGCCCCTGCCCCCAGTTTTTCAAAGCGGGAAGTGGGAATGTCACCTGCGGCAACAAACATCGCCACGGCAACAAGAAGAAACAGGATATAGCTTATGAGGCGGGCGATCTCGCCCACCTCCAAAGCCTGTTTCTCGTCAAGCTGGCTCCGGCTCACGGCGCGAGCACCTCTGCCAGAGAGGTAACGGTCTTGTCCAGCTTGCCAAGATAGTCGCTATAGGCGGTCTGGCCGCGGAAATCGACTTCGGCACCGGCATTGTTGGTCTGCTCGACATATTTTGCATCTGCCGCCAGCGCCTTCAGCGCCGCTTCCAGCTTGTCGCGAGCGTCCTGCGGCGCGCCTTTCGGCATCACGATGCCGCGGGTGACGCTCAGCTCGATATCAGCCCCAAGTTCCTTGAAGGTCGGCACATCCGGCACCGCCTTGATCCGCTCGGCAGACCCGACAGCAAGGAAGGTCAGATCACCATTGTCAACAAACTGCTTGGACGAGCTGATATCACCGATGGCAGCATCCAGATTGCCTCCAACCAGAGCGCGGATGCGCTGGCCGGTGCCCTCATAGCCGACATAGGAAAATTTGAGGCCGAAGGCCTGCTCGATCATCGCAGCATGCAGATGCGGTACACCACCAAGGGTCACGCCCATGGTAATCTCGCCCGGATGATCCTTGGCATAGGCGACAAATTCTTCAAATGTCTTGTAAGGTGCCTTGCCATTGACGACCAGATATTGCGGCGACGAGGTCATCAGCGCAATTGGCTCGAAGTCGGTCCATTTGAGATCGGTCAGGCCGATCTGGGAAGCAACAAGCAATCCCTCATGCACCTGAGAAATCGTGTAGCCATCGGCTGCCCGGCGGGATGCTTCCCTGAGGCCAACCGTGCCACCAACTCCGGGCATGTTGATGATCGGCATATCAACGCCAAGATAGGGCTCGATATTGTTGGCGATCAGACGCATCAGGGTGTCCGATCCGCCACCCGGAGACCAGGGAACGATAAACTCGACCGGACGCTCCGGATAATCGGCAGCACTCACTGGCGAGGAAAACAGCGATACTGCGGCAAAGAGGGCAACAAGGCCCGAACGTAAATTCATGGAAATATCTCCCGATGGAAGTTGTGAACGGTTTTCCGTTTCATTTGATTGCAGCAAAACTGTAACACAAGAAAAACACACACAAAGCGCAGAATTCTTGCTATTAAAATAAGATATGCTAATTTTATGGAATGGATACGCGGCAACTTGAAACATTACTGGCCATTGTTCAGCATGGCGGCTTCGCCGCTGCGGCAGAGGCCGTCAATCTCACGGCCTCGGCTGTCAGCCAGCAGATCGCAGCGCTGGAGAGCGAGCTGGAGACCGACCTGTTTGACCGCTCCCGCCGCCCGCCGGTCCTGACGGTCAAGGGGGCCGAGATGGTGCGCTCAGCCCGCGCCATTCTTCAAATCGTAACCGAAACGAAAGCCTCGGTCAGCGGCGCCAAGATCCGGGGAACACTGGCCTTTGGCGCCCTGCGCACCACCGCCAATTCCTATGTGCCGCAAACATTCGCGCGCCTGCGGTCGGCCTTTCCGGACCTTAATTTCCGCCTCAGGGTCGGCCTTTCCGAGCAATTGATGAGTGAAGTGGCATCGGGACAGCTCGATGCTGCGCTGGTCGCCGATCAGGTGACCGTCCCGAGCGGCCTCAACTGGACCGAAGTGCTGAGCGAACCGCTGATATTGCTCGTTCCGGCAGGGGCAAAGGAGTTGTCCTTTGAGGAGCTTGTGCAGTCCATTCCCTATATCCGCTATCGCATCCATGTGCCGCTGGCGCGTCAAATTGACACGGAAATGGCGCGGCTCGGCGTTGAGCCAAGGCGGGTTTTCTCTGTCAACACAATGCCCGCCATTGTCGGATGTGTCGAGGCCGGGCTGGGTTTTTCGGTGGTTCCCGAGGTGGCGCTCCATGGCATGAAGACATCCGATCTGGGCAGCCAGCCATTCGGATCGCCCCCCATCTATCGCAAGCTCGGCGTCGTGCGACGGCCAACATCGAGCCGCGCTGCGGTGCTCGACGCCCTGACCGCCGCCCTTTCGAGCTATCGCACCTGAATGTGATACCGATAGCCCCACATCAACGGGTAAAATTCAGGCCTTCTTGCCTTCGAGCATCAGCGAAATGATGGCCTCGCTGAGCACCTTGACCGCGGTTGGAATACAGGCTTCGTCAAGATCGAAATCACTGCGATGAAGCATCGTCTTCAAGGTCGGATGCTGCGAGCCGATCCGCAGATGGGCTGCCGGTTTGCGGCTGGAATATTCGGCAAAATCCTCACTGCCCATCGAGCCTTGCGGCAATTCGACAACCTTGTCAGCCCCGAGAGACTGCCGGGCCACATCCACCACATGCGCCAGAATATCCGGTGTATTGACCACCGGCGGCACCCCTTGCAGGAAGGAAACCTCAGCCTCCATGCCATATTGCAGCGCGATGCCCTCGACGATGCGCCCGATGGCATCCTTGACCAGTTGGCGAACATCTTCCGCCTGCGTGCGGACAGCCCCTTGCAGTGTCACCTCATCAGGAATCTGGTTGCGGGCCGAGCCGCCATGAATGGAGCCAACGGTTACAACGGCAGCACTGAGCGGCGCCACTTCGCGGCTGACAATCGTCTGCAAGCCCGAAACAAGCGCGCCAGCGGCAACAATCGGATCCTTGGCCATATGCGGATGCGCACCATGGCCGGATTTGCCTCTGATGGTAATATCGAACGGATCAGAAGACGCAAAGGCAGTTACCGGATGCCAGCCGATGGTGCCTGCGGGAAGCGGTGGCCAATTGTGATAGCCCAGCATGATATCGGGATCGCAATGCTCGAACAGCCCGTCGGCCAACATCGCACGCGCCCCGCCCAAGCCTTCTTCTGCGGGCTGGAACACAAACATCGCCTTGCCCGGCAGATCCTCGATCTGCGAGAGAACCCGCACCACCCCCAGAATGATCGCGGTATGCGCATCATGGCCACAGGCATGCATCTTGCCTGCGATCCGGGACTTATAGTCCGGATTGCCGGTCTCATTGATTGGAAGCGCGTCAAAATCGGCGCGCAGCGCAATGCATGGCCCTTCACCGCCTTCAATCGTAGCGCAAATCCCGGTCTTGCCGAAACCGCCTTTCCATGAAACGCCGATCTTGTCCAGCTCATGCTGGATCATGCCGGAGGTCTCGACCTCTTCAAAGCCCAGTTCGGGATTTTCATGCATCCATCGCCGGATGGCAATCAGATCCGGTGTCATCTGCTCTGTGAGCTGTTCGATCTTGGTGCTGATTTCAGAAGGGCAGGTCATGTCTATTGTCTTGCTCCAATCGCGTCACCGGTGCGGGGGCTACCTTCGGCGCGCTTGCGAAATTATTGGGGAATTGCACGCGCAGGCCATATTCGATCGTTCCTGTCGTGGGCGCAGGAGCAGAATAGACAGCCTACGAAGCGGATGCCGCACCCATGCGCGACACCCGATGATCAATAAGAGGGTTACTGAGCGCCAATTTCCTTGATCTGCTCATAAACATCCTTGCCCCAGGCCTTTGTGCCAAGCTCGTCACGAACGGACTGGGTGGCTTCGATGAACGGAGCCTTGTCCGGATAGGAGATTGTCACTCCAGCATCCTTCATGACTTGCAGATATTGCTCTGCCTGCTCGGGCAGAAGCTTCTCGACAACCGCCGTGGAAGCCTCGTTGGCTTCGATCAGAACGGCCTGATCGGCTTCTGAAAGGGAATCCCAGAAAGGCGCAGAGATCGTCACATAGGCAGGCTTGACGATATAATCGATCATCGCCACGCCTTTCTGCACTTCGTAGAATTTCTGCGCATAAATGGTCTCGATCGGATTTTCCTGACCATCTACAACGCCGGTCTGCAGGGCGGTATAGACTTCAGCAAAAGCCATCCTTGCGATCGCGCTCGGGGGCACGAAGTTTCAGGCCAGCAAGGTCTCCGATGCTTTCGATGGGTTTGTTGGCACTGATCTGGCGGGGATTGCGCGGCATGAAGCCGAGAATGCGAACCTTGCGATCCTCGATCAGTTTCCGGTTCCATTCCTCGGCAAAGTCGGTCTTGAGCACCTCTTCATAGCTCTTCATGCTATTCATCAGATAAGGCAGCGCAAGATATTCGATTTCCTTGAGGCCCGGATCGCCCGAGGCCAGAATCTGCGTCGTGCCAAGCGCCATCTGGGTGTAAACCTCTTTCGGCTTGCCCAACTGGTCGCCCGGGAAGATGGTGACGGTATGATCGGTCTTTTCTTCAACCACACGCTTGAATTCCTCGGCACCGGCATATTGGGCTTCGCCCTGTTTGGCCCATGTGGCATAGCGGATTTCGTCAGCCTGTGCTGTGGTTGTCAGCAGAGCGAGAAAAGCGAAGGCTTTCAATACTGATTTCATTTGGTTGGATCCCTGTCTGGAGGTGGTGTTTATTTTTTGGGGTCGGTTGGATCGGCCTTGCGGAAATGCTCGACAAAGTCGGCGCAGAAACCGATCAGATATTCGGCGAATTTCTCGCCCTTCTCGGCAGATGACAGGCGGGGGTCGCCATTGACGATGCCATCCGGGCACCGGTCATCCACATTGACGGGCATGCCGATTTCAACATCCTTGAATTTGGCCCCCCCAAGCCCCATGACCGGCATGCCGGCCATTTCAAGCGGCGCATCAGGCAGCTTGGCTTTTTCGGGGTGGGTCAATTCAGGGAAATAATGCATATAGACCGAGGTGATCGGATCGCCGCCATGAGAGAAGGCCTTCTTGCCATACTCGCCATGGATCTCGGTCCAGACGCTGTCCGGAATGGCGCGCCAGAGATTGATGCAGGGAATGATCAGCCCCGTCTCGCGACGCACCGCGCGAATGACCTGATCAATCAGCGAATAGTTGCCGCTGTGACCATTGAGGATCACCAGACGCTTGAAACCGTGGCGCAGGAAATTGTCCAGAATATCGCGCAGGACACCGCGGAAACTGTCAGCCGACAGGGCAATGCCGCCCGGCACCGACCAGAAATATTCCGCATAGCCAAACGGCATGGTTGGCGCGGTGACCGCATTGGCGCGCTCGGCAACCTCTTCTGCAATCTTGCGGGCCAGCATGAAGTCTCCCATGGGAACCACCGGCCCCTGAATTTCCTGTGAGCCCAGCGGGATCAGCACAACCGGATTTTCTTCCTCTTCGCTCCATGTTCGGAACTCTTCGAAGGTCATATTCTCCAGGAGATGATTTTTGGTCTTGGTCATTTTTGGTTTCTCCATATTTTAAGAGCCGAAGACGAGATTGGGCAGAAAGAGGCTGATTTGCGGGAACATGACCAGCAACACCACTGCAATGAAAATGGGGAGATAATAGGGGAGCATCGCCTTGACCATCTGGCCATGGCTGATCTCGGCAATATCCTGCGCGATGAACATCAGCACCCCGACCGGCGGCGTTGCACCGCCGATGATCAGCGTGAACACCATCAGAACGCCGAAATGCACCGGATCGATGCCGAATTGCAGGATCACCGGAACAAGGATCGGCGTCAGCACGATCTCGGCCGACGAGGCAACCATCAGCAGGCCGACGACCAGCAGCATCACCACGATCAGAAAGAAAACGATGGTCGGATCATCGGAGATATTGGAAATCGCCCCGGCAATCGCCAGCGGCACCCCTTCGCGCACCATGATCCATGAAAAGGTCGAGGCAACCGAAATGATTGCCAGAATGCGCGCCGAGCCAAGCCCGGTCTTGATGATGGCGTCGGTGATATCCTTGAGCCCGACATTCTTGTAGAGGAAGCCAAGGCAAAGCGCATAGAGCACGGCAACCGCAGCCGCTTCTGTCGGCGAGAAGATCCCGCCCAGAATGCCCCCGACAATGATCACCGGAAAAAGCAGAGCCGCCCCGCCTTCTTTTACAGCACCGCAGGCCTCCTCCATGCTGGCGCGCTCATATTTGGGGAATTTCTTGTAGCGGGCATAGAAATAGGTGAACACCATCTGAGTGCCGACAATCACGATGCCCGGCAGAATACCGGCCAGCAGCAACCGCCCGATGGAGACGTCAGCCAGCGTGCCATAGATCACCAGCGCCACCGACGGCGGTACCATCGGCCCCACCATCGAGGAAGCAACCGTCACCGCGGCAGAGAACGGCGCCGGATAACCTTCCCGCTTCATCGCCGGGATCAGGACCGAGCCGAGCGCGGTGGTATCCGCTGTGGGCGAGCCGGACATGCCCGAGAAGATCAGGCTGGCAAAGATATTGACCTGCGCCAGACCACCATCGATATGGCCGACAAAAGCGCGGGCCAGATTGATGATGCGGTCGGTCAGCTTGCAGGCATTCATCAGCTCACCGGCCAGAAAGAAGAAGGGAATGGCCAGAATGAGAAAGGAATCCACGGCCCCGCTCATGCGCTGTCCCATCAGCGCCAGATTGATGTTGGCCATGTAGAAATAGACCATCGAGGAAATACCGATGGAGAAGAAGAGCGGCAGGCCGCAGGCAATCAGAACCAGCAGCAGCACAATGATGGATACGGTCAACAAGGGCTTACTCCATGTCCTCTGAAATGTCCTGCGAAGAAGGTCGAGACGGTGCGGAAGGGTTGGGGAAATATTCCGGTGCCCGCTTGTAGAAGATGCGTAACAACAGCGCAGCGATCATCAGGAAGCTGCCAACAGTGACCGCAAGGCGCAGATGTCCCAGCGTCAGGGGCAGAGCCGAAAGGTCATTCATCATGTCGATCTTGACCAGCGTGATCGAGGTCCAGCCCAGAATGGTCAGAAAAGCAAAGGAGAGGATGGCATTGAACCAATGCAGCGCACGCTTGATCGGTCCGGGCGCCTTTTGCAGAAACACGTCGACATTGAGATGCCGCCCGTCATAGCAAACGACAACCGCGCCGATGAAGGTCATCCAGACGGTGACGAAGCGAACGAATTCCTCGCTCCAGATCAAGGGGGCATTGAACAGATAACGCAGCGCAATCTGCAACAGCGTCACCACGACAACCATGGACAGCATTGATGCAGTGAGCCACCGCAAGGGTAGGAAAAGATCCATCATTTTAACTCTGGTCTGGTGAATTTTTGTTTTTTTGAAAAATTAAGCACTGACAAATCAAGCTGTCCAATATATTAATCATTATAATTATTCTGTTTGGCGACTTAATCATGCAAGGCATTGAAATCAGGCATCTTCGATATTTTCTGCGCGTGGCCGACGAGTTGCACTTCGGGCGCGCGGCGGAAATTCTCGGCATCAGTCAGGCTCCCCTCAGTCAGCAGATAAGACAGCTGGAGGAACGCATCGGCGTTCGCCTGTTTGACCGCAACACACGCAGCGTGCAGTTGACGCCCGCCGGCGAGGTCTTTGCCCACAAGGCGCAGGCATTGGTCGCCGCCCTTTCCGAAGCGGTTGATGAAACCCGCATGGCTGGCGGACTGGGCTCTGGCCTATTGCGTATTGGCGCGATGGGGTCTGCCGTGCATTCGGTGCTGCCCAACGCCCTCTCCGCCTTCAGCAGCAAATATCCCTCCGCACGACTGGATGTACATCTGCATACCACCGAAGAGCAACTGGATCTGTTGGCCTCCCGCCAGATCGACATTGCCCTGATGCGCCCTCCCCGCGTCTCCAGCGGTCTGGAAACACGGCAGATCTACAAGGAGGGTTTCGTCGCTGTCCTGCATGAATCTTCCGCGCTGGCCAGCAAACCACAGCTGACCATAAAAGATCTGAAAGATCAGAACTTTATCAGCTTCACAGAAATCCGTGGCATCGGCTATCAGGATATTGTCAACCAGCATTGCCGCGAGGCCGGATTCCTGCCCCATGTCATCCAGCGGGTATCGCACACGATAGGTGTGGTGACGCTGGTTGCCGCAGGCCTCGGCGTTGGCATCGTGCCTGCCTGGGTGCTCAATGAACCCGTGGCTGGCGTTTGCTATCGTCCCCTGCCCGAATTGCCAAGCGCCATTACACTGGTATGCGCCTGGCGAACCGATACCATGAACCCGCTGGTTCTCCCCTTCGCCGCAGAGCTGGCCGCCGCCGCGCCCCGGTAGACCTGTCAATGGTCACCCCGACCGGATAACCAACAGCTATAGACCATAGAACGGACCATTGAGCGCCACCATGCATTGCTGGATTGGCAAGCATGGTGTTTAATTCTGTCCAATATCCAACCATAACCCACCATTCCGTCAGGCATATTCATGAGCAACAGCGATCACCAATCCCTTTACGCGATACCCATGCCAGCAATCCCGGCACTGCCGATTCGCGGCACAGACAAGCTTTTCCCCGTCCGGCGCGTCTATTGCGTTGGCCGCAATTATGCCGCCCATGCCATCGAAATGGGACATGACCCAGACCGGGAATCGCCTTTCTTCTTTCAGAAAAATCCATCCAACCTGCTTTACGGAAAAGACTTCCCCTACCCGCCCCTCAGCGAAGATGTACATTTCGAAGTCGAGCTTTTCCTTGCTCTCAAGGAGGGCGGCTCCAACATTGCAACAAGCGAGGCCATGGGCACCATTTTCGGCTATGGCGTAGGCGTTGATTTCACGCGGCGCGACCTGCAGGCCGAAGCCAAGAAGAAAGGGCGCCCATGGACCGCCGCCAAGGCCTTCGAACAGTCAGCCCCCGTCTCAGCCATCGTCCCGGCTACAGATGTGCCGACATTGGCCAGCAAGAAAATCCGGCTTGATAAAAATGGTGAGACCCAGCAGCAGAGCGATCTGGATCACATGATCTGGAAAGTGCCCGAAGTGATTGCGGAACTATCCAAGCAGTTCGAACTGGCCGCCGGAGACATCATCTTCACCGGCACGCCCGCAGGTGTCGGCGCAGTTGAAATCGGGGATCAGCTCGATTGCGAAATCGAAGATATCGCTCAACTGTCCTTCGAGGTTACCGGGCCAGCCGTTATCTGAAAAAGGCCGGAAAAGGCCTGAGGGTTCCAAAGGGTGCATCTGTTTCAAAGCAGCGGCACCCTTTTTCGCATCCATCACCTTTAAGGCAAATATTCGCCTCGCGCCTTGCCAATCCGGCGCAAATGAAACGCATCTGGGGAAAGACCAGCCTACTGAACTGCTATCGATCTGTTTCTACACATGTCTTACTCGACAGATAGAAAAATATAGTCATATTTATCATTGATAATTCTAACTAAAATTCGGGCAGATATGATGAACACTGTTGTGATGAAAAAGATTACAGGCTTTGCACTGACCGCTGCATTGCTGAGCGCCTGCACGACCTCGCAAGTCGTCCAGACCAATCAGATCGGGGACGAAGCCAAAAGCTGTGACGAACTGAAAATTGCGATTGCCGAAGCACAGGATTTCGAGCGCAAGGCACGAAAGAACAAGGGCGTAACGGGAACGAATGTCGCCGCCGCCGTCTTCTTCTGGCCCGCGATGATAGCAACTTACACCAGCGCAGAAGAAGCTGAAGACGCCGCTAGAGAGCGCCAGTCGAAGCTGGTCATGATTGCAAACCAGAAGGGCTGCAAATAGTCATTCGCCTTTCAATGAAAAATCCCAAAAGGCTGCATTGTTGCGGCCTTTTTTATGACTGGCATGCAGACCAGCCAATCCGGCGTCCCGTCAGGTCTGACAAGATGGGTCAGTCAACTCAGGTCACATCGCAGCAAGGCATGAGAAGAGATCAGCATGCTCACTCCCTATGCATCTATTGACCCTGTCAATTGGCCTGTATCATTGAACCAGTTTCAGCTTCGCAGCCTCGCTGGATCACTTTGGGCAACACTACATCCGGCAATAACGGCGCGGACCATTATAGGGCTGGAAGGTGCAGTCATAAGCTCTGAAGCTTCTATAGCGTGAAGCGCAGGCTCGCACGTTGCACCATGGCGGCGCACCGCGATAATCCTGTGGCGGATACCGTCTGTTTGCAGCGCCCGCAGCGATTGCACCTGCGGCCAGACCAATGATTGCCCCGGCGGCGACGGCTCCTGCCGTATTATTGGACCGTCTGACCGGCGGACGAGGCCGACGTGGTGGAGCTGGCTGGGCTTGAGCCTTCGATACAGCCAGAAGATCGGACGAAGTTCCGGGCACGGTTACAGGCATGGCACCGAAGCTCATGCTGACAGCGATTGCGGATGCGATGAAGAGATTGGAAAACTTCATGACATTTCCCCCTTTTGCCAAGCAGTCCCCGTTAAAATTCACATCTGGAGAAATTCCCCCGCGAATTTCTTGCGCCCTGGCACAATCGGGGACTTGAATCGTCAATTTCCAGCGACAGAAATCTTGCCGTCACTGCAATATTGTAACATTATTTCGCCCGGAAAACATCGGAAAAATGTACCTGCTACATGCCTTCGCCTTGCCGCAAAGCCGCCCGATGCACCTTCTTATTCTCCTTTCATACGGCATAAGGAGCAACTGGTGCTGGACTGACGTCTTTCACGCTACATGTGCGTTCGCTTCCATTGCCAAGGCGCCATCGGCTCTTTGTGCCCAGAGGCTGAAACATCTGCCATCCCCTTCAGCTTTGCCATGCAGGCTGAAGCTCTCATTGGCAAAGATGGTCGAAACAGCCCTGAAATCAAAGCGGGTCACCAAAGCATCCGGCTTGTTTCTTCTGAGCAGGTCGAGAAGCAGCGTCGCAATCAGCGGACCATGCACCACCAAGCCCTGATAGCCCTCGCAATCAACACAGAAGGGATGGTCATAATGAATCCGGTGCCCGTTGAATGTGAGCGCTGAATAGCGGAACAACAACACCGGATCAGGCAGCATCTCCCGTTGGAAGGCACTGTCCACGGGCGCCCGTGGCGGAGCGAGAGGGGCCGCCGCCGGATCGGCCTCTTCCCGATAGACAATATCATGCTCTTCATCAATGCCCAGACAACTACCATCGAACAGTTGATGACCAACAGTGACAAACACCAGCCGCCCGGACCGCCCCGTCTTGGCCACAATGGATTTAACGGTTGAAACCTTGCGCAGCCTTTTGCCGATGGCCATCGGTGCGAAGAATTTCAGGCGGCTGCCAGCCCACATCCGGCGCGGCAAAGGCACCGGAGGAAGAAAGCCGCCAAGGGCTTCATGACCATCATAGCCAGCATCGGAAAGCTTGAAAATGGACAGGAAATGCAGCCAGTGCCAAAGCGGCGGCAGCGGGGTACCATCGCCATAGAGGGGGTCATCGCGATCCAGCGTCGCGGCCAGAGCATTGGACGGGAATGGAGCGATAACCTCCTCCCGTGTCTGGGATTTTCCAATCCATTGCTCAAGATCTGCCATTGCCATAATTCTCTCCCTGACGCTTCACCCACGACGCTCGATATTACTAGCATCAAGCGGCTTGCCATTAAAAGCTGCCAATAGGGGCCGCTCGGGCCTCAAAGCCATATATTGCCGGATGCCAGGCCAATCAGATCGATCAGTCGCGACATGGTCGCCATGAAGGCTAGGGAAAGAGATTATGGCTTTCCCATTCACTGCGCGGAACCAAATCGCCCTTGCTGAAGCGATAGGATTGAATGGAAAGATTGTCGGAACTGGCGACACAGGAAAATTGCAGCCGATACCATTTCCCGGCCCGGCGATAGGCCGCCCCGGCAGCGATTACCGTGTTTTTCTCATATTCAATCGGTGCGAATGCATAAGGCAATACCCGTTCGGCATCCAGCCTTTCGAGCGTTTCCATATCGCATCGTTGCACAAGTTGTTCGTCTGGCACCATCTCTTCGATTGATGCCGCTGCCTTTGCCCCCAGAGAAGCCGCGTCCGCCCCTGAAGCGATCAGGAGAAAACAAAGCCATAGCGGCGAAATACGGATATTTGTCATGAAGGCGCTATATCAGCTCTTCATTTTTCTAAAAATTATAAATAAAATAAGATAGCATTCACAAAATAAGAAAGCTCAATGGATATTCATCAGCTCCGGCTCTTCCTCGCCATCTATGAGAAGGGCAGCCTTTCTGCGGCGGCGGATAGCTGCCGAATTGCCGTGTCGGCCGTTAGCCAGCATCTGGGCAATCTGGAAGCCCGGATGGGAACGCCTCTGTTTTCTCGTATGCCCAGAGGCATGAAGCCAACCGCAGCCGGACACAGGCTGGCATCTCACGCGCGCGGCATTCTGGACGCGGTGTCCCTTGCCGTTGAGGATATTCGCAGCCTTTCCGGCGAGATCGAGGGGAAAATTACCATCGGCATGGCCAGCAGCGTGGTCAGCGTCATTGGCGGCGATCTGCTCAGAGAGATGAATGACAGCTATCCATTGGTGCATTTGACACTGGAAGGGGGCGTCTCCAGCGATCATGTCGCCAAACAGCTCAAGCAGAAAATGGATATTGCTCTGGTCTTCAACCCCGCCGCCAACGCCGAGATGGATTGTGAACCAATGCTTGAAGAGCAGCTTTTCTGCATCGGAGACAAGCAACTGCTCGGAGCAACAGACGAACCGATCGAGTTGGACCAACTGCTCGCCTTCCCGCTCATCCTGCCCCATCAGGGCGAGACCATGCGAGCGCTTATCGGTGGGTCGGGCCTGTTGCGGCGACTTGAGAGCGAAGCGCGCTATCAGCTCAATTCCGTGCAGGCCATTCGCGAAGCGCTCTTTGCCGGCTTGGGCGTCAGCATCGCCTCGCCACAACTCGTCGCTCAGGACCGTCGATCGCCCATGCTGAGCCTCAGACCGATAATTTCGCCGGTTCTTTCCCGCAAGCTCTGCATTTGCGAAGACAAGTCCCGCCTCGCAACGCCTGCAAGAGAAGCCTGCCGACCATTGCTCAAGGCTTTGCTGAAAGAGAAGATTGCCAGCCCGCATTGGCCCAATACCAACCCCATCAAGACCGGCTGATGAGGTTGGCGCACGCAATCCCCCCAAAAGCTGCGGATTACCCTCAAGCGGCAGAACAACAGCATAGGGCGCAAAGCATGGAAACATCGCCTATCACAAAATAGGTTGACGCCATAAGTAATCCGTCTTGGAGCCGATTTCCTCTCAGTATTAGTCTGGAGCATATCGGGTCTTCTGCATGCCTTTGTTCCCTTGCGCATGCACTTTGCCTGAAAAGATGTATGAGAATCTCTCCAATCTCGGAGCTCGGGAGGAAAAACCGTGCCCAAAATTTCCGAAAACTCGATACTGCACAGTGTCGACAAGCTATTCGACCATTCTTCTTCTTTGTGCCAACTGGAAGAAGGCATCAAAGAGCGCATCAAGTCTTGCAACCTGACCGTGACAATCCGTTTCGGCGTCAGGCTGAGAGGACGTGTCTACAGCTTCACCGGCTGGCGCTCGGTTCACAGCGAACATCAGCATCCGGCCAAAGGCGGGATTCGCTATGCAATGAATGTGGATCAGGACGAGGTCGAGGGCTTGGCCGCCCTGATGACCTATAAATGCGCCCTGATCGGCATTCCCTTCAGCGGTTCAAAAGGCGCATTGCAGATCAACCGCAATGATTGGGAACCGCACGAACTGGAGCGCATCACGCGCCGCTTCACGCAGGAATTGGCCAAGAGGAACCTGATCGGCCCGAGCCAGAATGTTCCTGCTCCGGACATGGGCACCAGCGAAGTGGAAATGGCCTGGATTGCCGATGAATATCAGCGCCTCAACCGTCTGGATATCAATGCGGCGGCCTGCGTGACTGGCAAACCGCTCAGCACGGGCGGCATAGAAGGGCGCATCGAGGCCACCGGTCGCGGCACCCAATATGCCACTCAGGAATTCTTCCGCTCATGGCCGAATTTGCAGAAATCGGGGCTGGCACCGGGCCTGCGCGGCAAACGTATCATCATTCAGGGGCTGGGCAATGTCGGCTATCACGCCGCCAAATTTCTCTCGCAAGAAGATGGCTGCCTCATTCAGGGCATCATCGAGCGGGACGGTGCCATCTATCGGGAACAGGGCCTTCCCGTTGACGAGGTTCGTGCCCACATGAACCGGACCGGCGGCGTGCGCGGCTTCCCCGATGCAGGCTATATCGAACATGGCCAGAGCCTGCTTGAGAAAGACTGCGACATCCTGCTGCCTGCCGCGCTCGAAAATGTCCTGACATCGGAAAATGCCCCCCGCATCAAGGCTCCGCTGATCGTCGAAGCGGCCAATGGCCCAACCACCTATGATGCTGACAAGATCCTTAAGGAGCGCGGCATCGTCATTCTGCCCGACATCTATGTCAATTCGGGCGGGGTTACGGTCAGCTATTTCGAATGGATCAAAAATCTGGGCCATATGCGGCTGGGTCTGCTGGACCACCAGCGTCAGGAATCCCAGAACCGCCAGATCGCCGAAATGCTTGAATCCATGACCGGCGTCAAGATTGCGCCAGAGCAATGGAAGGCCTTTGTACGCGGCAGCGAGGAAATAGATCTGGTCCGCTCGGGACTTGAAGAAATGATGCGCAAGGCCTTTGGCCGCATGCTGTCAGTCTATCAGGAGCGCAAGGGCGTGGACGATCTGAGAACGGCAGCCTATGTGCTGGCAATCGAGACGGTTGCCAATGCCTACAAATCCAGCGGCATCTGATTTGTGGTGAGCCCTGCCGAAGGCCCGATCCGATTGCGGCCTTCGGCAAGCGACAGGAAATCAAAAAGCCCCGGTCCATAATGAACCGGGGCTTTGTCGCATCAAACTCAGGGAATGGATTTCAGCGACAAGGTCTGAGAACAGAGTCAGAGAACAGGCGTCGGCAGCGGCTGCTTGTCAAACTGGGCGGCCAGATTGTCATAGACAAGCTTGCCCATGGCCTTGCGGGTCTCAATGGTGCCGCTGGCGTGATGCGGCTGCAAAAGCACATTGTCGAGCGCCAGAAAACGTTCATCGACATTCGGCTCTCCATCAAACACGTCAAGGCAGGCAAAGCCCAGCGCCTTGCTTTCCAGAGCGTCAAGAAGCGCCACTTCATCGATATTTGATGCCCGGGAGATATTGATCAGCATGCCATCGGGCCCTAATGCCTCAATGACATCCTTACCGACAATACTCTTTGTCGCCGGACCGCCGGTCAGGGTCACAAACAGGAAGTCGACCTCTTTGGCCAATGCGACAGGATCAGCAACAAAGCGCCAGTCGCTGGCAAAATCGCGCGCTTCAAGATCGCTATAGTGAATATCCATGTCGAAGGCTGCGCAACGGCGGGCAACCTCATAGCCGATGCGACCAAGCCCCAGAATGCCGACCTTCTTGCCAAAGACACGGCTCTTTAGCGGATAAAGCCCCTTGTTCTTCCAGTTGCCCGAGCGCACCCACTCCTCTGCCCCGACAAGCCCGCGCGAGGCGGCCAGCATCATGGCAACGCCCAGATCGGCAACATCCTTGGTCAGAACATCCGGTGTATTGGTAACACGCACCCCGGCGGCCTTGGCTGCCTCCAGATCAACCGCATCATAGCCAACGCCATAAACCGAAATGATTTCGAGATTGGGTAAGGCCTCGATCAGGGCCCTGTCAGCGCCCAGCTCGCCGCGTGTGGCGATCCCCCGGATCTGCTGCGCGCATGCGCTCAGAAAGGTCGCCTTGTCTTCGGCTTCGAAATAGCGATGCATGACGAAGCGCTTCTCAAGCCGCTCCATGTCCCAGTCCGGATAGGGACCGATTTGCAGGATATGTGGTTTTTCCATGATATTTTTCCTCCTGAAATCCCGACCTTCTAGACCGAGATCATTGTCCCGAAGGGCACCCCCAAGAGGCGCACCCGGAGCCCGCTTGCAACGCGGTATTGCTTGGAAAGAGAGACGAGTGCCCCGTGGCAAAAAGAATTGGAGCCAGCATCTGGAATAGGGCTGCTAAGCTGGCTCCAATTACAAGTTGGCGATCACTGGGATAGCGCACCACATGCCTTGATGATTCTTTCGCATCCGTCGCGGATCACCGCTTCGCTGGTGGCAACCGAAATGCGGAAATAGGGCGACAGACCGTAGGCCGCACCGGCGATGACGGCAACTCCCTGGCTTTCCAGCAGATAGAGCACAAAGTCGCCGTCATTTTCGATCACCTTGCCATCCGGTGTCTTCTTGCCAATCACACCGGCGCAGTTGGGATAAACATAGAATGCGCCATCGGAGTTGCGGCAACTCAGACCGGGAGCCTGATTGAGAAGCTCGACGGCGAGCGCGCAGCGCTTGCGATAGACCTTCAGCCATTCACCCACTTCCTTCTGATCGCCACTCAAGGCAGCAACGGCAGCGGCCTGACTGACGGAAGAGGCACAGGAAGCCATTTGCGATTGCAGCGTATTGATAGCCTTGACCAGCGGGGCCGGACCGACACCATAGCCGATACGCCAGCCGGTCATGGCATAGGTCTTGGACACGCCATTGATCAGGAAGGTCCGATCAATGAGGCCCGGCTCGACGGAAACCGGGCTGGCGATGGCGGCATCGGTGAAGACGATCTCGTCATAGATGTCGTCGGTGAGAAGCCACACTTGCGGATGCCGCATCAGGACATCGGTCACTGTCTTGAGATCTTCAGCCGTATAGACCGCCCCGGTTGGATTGCTTGGCGAATTGAGGATAAGCCAGCGGGTGTTCGGCGTGATGGCCGCTTCCAGCGCCGCAGCTGTCAGTTTGAAGCCATCTTCCTCGACGCAGGGAATGATCACCGGATTGCCACCACAGGCCAGCACCATGTCGGGATAGGAAACCCAGAATGGAGCCGGAATGAGGACGTCATCCCCCTTGCCCACCGTCGCCATCAGCGTGTTGAAAATCACCTGCTTGCCACCATTGCTGACCGTGATCTGGTCCAGACCATAATCCACGCCGGTGCGCTGTTTCATGCGGGTAGCAATGGCCTTGCGCAGTGGGACTGTGCCCGGAACAGCGGTATATTTGGTCTCGCCAGCCATGATGGCAGCGCAGGCAGCCTGTTTGATGGACTCCGGCGTATCGAAATCCGGCTCTCCCACTGTCAGATTGACGATATCACGGCCCTCTTCGCGCAACTGGCGGGCACGGTCCGCCGCCGCGGTACTGGGAGAAGGTTTGATGCGCTTGATGCGTTCGGCGAGTTTAAGTTCAGACATGACGTCCTCCAATTGCTAGACGGTCCGATCAGCCATACAGGACTGCAGGCAGCCACATGACAAATTCGGGGAAAAGGGCGAGGAATGCGATAAAGGCGAGCATCAAGGCGACGAATGGCAGGGTCACTCTGGTGATGTAACCAATCCCGTCCCCGGTAACCCCTTGAATGATGAAGAGATTGAAACCGACCGGCGGCGTGATCTGGGCCAGTTCGACAACGATGACGAGAAAGACGCCAAACCAGACCTTGTCAAAGCCTGCTGCGGTGACCAATGGCAGCACCACCGGCAGCGTCGTCACGATCATGGAAAAGCCTTCCAGAAAACAGCCAAGCAGCAGATAGACGCATGTCAGGACGAAAATCAGCATATAGGGGGAAAGCTGCAATTCGGAAACAAAGCTGGCCATGAAGTTGGGAATGCCGAGGAATGACGTGACATTGCCCAGAATGGTCGCACCGACGATGATCAGGCCGATCATCGAGCAGGTTTGCATCGAACTCAGCGCAACGTCCCGAACGGCCTTAAAGCTCAAGCCGCCCTGTATCGCGGCGACAAAGATCGCACCAAACACACCGACAGCAGCCGCTTCCGACGGGGTCGCCAGACCCCCATACATCGAGCCAAGAACCACAAGGATCAGGAAAAGCGCGGGGGCCAGTTCCTTGAGAGCATAGAAGCGGTCAGCCATGGAGACATGACGCAGGCGTTTTTCCGCCTCCGGAATGGCATCCTTGTTGATACCCGTGCGGACCATGATGACCGCCATGAACAGCAGGGCCAGCAGAATACCGGGAAGAAAGCCGGCGGTGAAAAGCTTCAACACGGATTCTTCGGCCAGCACGCCATAGATGATCATCACCGTGCTGGGTGGAATAAGGAAACCGAGGGTTCCCGCACCGGCAAGGCTGCCGATTGCGATGTCGCGCGAATATCCGCGGCGCAGCAGTTCCGTCAGGGAGATCCGCCCAACAACCTGTGTCGTGGCGGCAGAAGAGCCCGAAATCGCGGCGAAGATAGAGCATCCGACAATATTCACATGCAGCAATCGTCCCGGAAGCAACCCCATCCAGGGAGCCAGACCATTGAACAGGGAACGGGAGAGTTTCGTGCGAAAGAGAAATTCACCCATGATGACAAACAGCGGTAAGGCCACCAGTTCGCTGGTTGTCAGAATATTGAAAACATATTGCGGCAGCAGCTTGTCGATCGGGATATCGCGAAACAGCGAAATGACTGTAACACCAGTCCCCATCAGGGAAAGCCCCACCCAGATACCCGAGCCCAGAACGACCAGTAGAGAGAGGAGCAGGGTTGTAATGATAACGCTCATGTGATCAGTCCTTCGAGATATCAAGATCGCTCGCTGCAACCACCTTGAGACCATGGATTTCAAGATCCAGCCCATAGAAGCAACGGATCAGGCGTTCAATCAGGGCCAGCGTCAGAAAGAGCGCGCCAATTGCAATCGCCGACTGGGGAATCCAGAGAGGGGTGTAGCTGGCAAAAGACACATTGCCGTCATGAAACGATCTCAGCGCGGCCGCGATGAGCGCATAGGATAGGAAAGCGGAGAAAAGCACCCCGATCATGGTCGTGAAGCATTCCACGACATGCCTTGTCTTTTCAGAGAGCGTACCGATCAGCGCCGTCACACGGACATGCCCGCCAGCGCGCATGGTGATCGACGATCCCAGCATGAAAGCGGCCCCCATCAGATAACCGCTATATTCCCAGGCAACGGGAATATCGGCATGCATGGCGGGAAAGAGTTTTGTCCAGGCAGACAGCAGGACTTCGGCAAAGACAAGAAAGGTCAGGATGACAAGGCAGAATGTTGCGAGAATGCCTCCAACTATGGCGAGCCAATGAACGACCCGCACATAGAAGGAGAATATTCCCGGAATCTTTGCCTCAGCGGAAGAGATTTCCGGTGCAGACATACTCAGTCTCTCCCGAGCTCGGCAAGATAAGCCTTTACGATTGGCTTAGCTTCCGGTACGCGCTCAAGATATTCCTCAAGCAATCCTTTTGCTTTTGTCTGCATCTGGGCAAACATTTCAGGCGAGATCTCGACCAGCTCCATACCATGCTGCTGCATGGTGACCACACTCTGCATATCCTTGTCGCGCGCGACATCCCAGAAGCTTGGTTCCAGACTGGTGGCAATGTCCTGAACGATTTTCTGATCTTCAGGAGAAATCTTGTTCCATGCATCCAGATTGATGGAAACGATGTTGCTGCCCCATGTATGGTTGGTCGGGTAGATATATTTCAGGAATTCCCAGAATTTGCCATCAACCCCGGAAGTCGCAGAGGTAGCCACCCCGTCGACGCGGCCAGACGCAAGCGCAGGGATCAGCTCGCCCCACGGGATCTGGACACCGGCCATGCCAATCGCCTTCATGGTATCAACCGTGGTCTTGTCAGCGCCACGGATCTTGACGCCCTGCAGCTCATCGACAGAATTCGCATCGATTTTCAGATACATATACTGTTTTGGTGATGGCACATAGAAGAGGAACTTCTGGTTATATTCGTTGGCTACCTTCTCGATTTCCGGCTTCCAGTATTTATGCAGCACGCGAAGGTCTGCCATGGACGACACCAGAAACGGAACATTTTCCAGACCGAACAAAGGCTGATCACCAATCTGCTGACTGCCAAGAACATCAGCCATGGGGACGAGACCATCGCGCACTGCACGCAGATGTTCAGGGCCCTTGAAGCCAAGCGCGCCACCGGCATGGACCTGAATATCGACGCGGCCATCCGTCGCCTTTTTGACTTCGTCGGCGAACTTTTTGACATTTTGCGTCCCGAAGTTGGATTCGGGCATGACCTCTGACAGGTCGAAAGTCGCTGCATGGGATGCGGGGACCGGAGTAAAGGCGGTGATGGCCAGAATGGCAACAGCACCGTAGGCTATATTCTTCAATGCCTTAAGCATATTAGTTCCCTCATATTTATGGTGATTGAATGCGGTTTTATTTCCCGTCATTATGGCTCCTCCTGCTTTCTTTCCTCCACGATCCCGGAACAGGATTGCCCCGGGACCAAACCACGTTACTTCGCGGTGTAACGTTCGAATCTCAGGCCTCCTTCAACCTGAAAAGTCGAAAAAACCTCGATATAGCTCACATTCACATGAGACGGAGCAGCAACCGCATTCGCCACGGCTTCTGAAATATCCTCTGGCTGCAAAATCTCATACCCGTCGACAAAATCTTTTTGTGTCTTTTCGGGATTGCCGTGAACCTTGCCGAAAATCTCGGTTGCCACGCGAGCCGGGCAAAGCTCGGTAATCCGGATGCGTTTTCCATAGACATCGTGACGCAAATTATTGGTCAGAGCCCGGACACCGGCCTTGGTGGCGTGATAGATGGTGTTGCTTGGAAAAGAATAGGCTGCGGCGATCGATGTGGTATTGATGATATGACCACGATCACGCTCCATCATTCCCGGCAGGGCGGCTGCGATACCATGCAGAACAGCTCTGAAATTGATGTCGACCTGAGCGTCGATCTGGCTTGCGTCAATGGTGTGAATGCTGCCAGCATGGTCGATACCGGCATTGTTGACCATGACGTCAACGTCAAGGGAGGCAACCAGTTCACGATAGGCTGCGGTATCGGAAATATCGATGGCATGGGCCGTGCAGCCACACCGGTCAGCCAGCTCATCCAGCTTCTGTTTGTTGCGGCCAACAGCATGTACGGTCAGCCCCTCTCTGGCGAACCGCTCTGCAATAGCCCCGCCGATGCCGCCAGAAGCACCGGTAACAAGGGCAACCTTATAATCTGAAAATGCCATTATGACCTCATACAAAACTAGTGTTTTTCGAGATCGTAGTTCGGGCAATGGCATGTGAAAAAGAATATTTCATTCTACCCATAAAAGATTCGGATATATTTCATTTTCGATCGGGAGGTGTATGCTTGCTGCGAAGCGGCAGATCGGTTCGTTTCATGCCGCTGAAGCCACAACTAGACTTCATGTTGTTGCAGGTAACGTTTTTCGTCGGGAAGGTAATCAATGGATACCAAAAGGCTGAGCTATTTCATCAAGATTATCGACAAGGGCAGCCTGACCCGTGCCGCAGATGCCCTCAACATAGCTCAACCCGCCCTCAGCCAGCATCTGATCGGCCTTGAGGCCCATTTCAAGCAGCAACTGGTCATACGCAGCCGTCATGGGGTGACCCCGACGGAAGCTGGCAACGCCCTTTACCGACATGCCCAGATCATTCTCAAGCAGCTCGATTTCATGAATGCCGACGTCTGCGCGGCGGCGAAAATCATTTCCGGCAGCGTCTCCGTGGGCCTTGCGCCCTATAGCACGACCTCAACCCTTTCCCTCTCCCTCCTCAAGGAGGTAAAGCGGAAATATCCCGAGATCACGCTTCACATAAACGACAATTTCGGCAGCATTTTCAGCGAACTGGTCATGAACGGCCGCATGGATCTGGCGCTCATCTATGACCCGGGCATGATGCGCGGTGTGAATTTTCAACAGGTGGCGGTGGAAGAGCTCTTCCTGATTTCGCACCGATCCTTGCTCAATGCAAAAGACGGAGCCACCGAAATCTCCTTCAAGTCCATCGAGAATATTCCCCTGCTGCTGCCCAGCAAGATCCATCTGTTGCGCAGTCTGGTGGACAATGCCTTCGAGAAAGTTCAGGTGACACCCAATATCGTGGCCGAAATCGAATCCATGGAAACGCTGGGCATGGCCATTTCCGAGGGCATGGGATCGACGATCCTGCCATGGTCGGCCGCCAGCCGCATGTCCGATTTCAAACAGCTGATTCTGCTGCCGCTCAAGGAACCCAAGATCGAGGCATCTATCTCCATATGCGTCTCGGATTCCATCCCGCTCTCTGAGCCGGCCATGGCTGTGCATGACATCCTGTTCAAGCTTGTGCGGGAGCTGATCGCCTCCAATCAATGGCCCGGCGTCCGCCCGCCTCAATGAGTTCCATAAGGCGAATTGATCACCCCATTTTCTATTAATGTTGGTCGCGGGGTGATGTTTGGACCTACCCTTTCCTTGAGATTTTTCAAAGGAAAGGACATCCGAATGGTCCATGTGATTCAGAATATCAAGCGCCCTGATCCTGCCGACATCAAGGCAATCGCGCAATTCACGCCAGCCACCCTGCATGAAGCGCAGGGGCGCAAGGGCGCTTTGTCTTCATACATCAAGCCGATCTATCATGGCATGACCGTATGCGGTCCGGCGATCACCATCAAATCCCATCCCGGCGACAATATGATGCTGCAACTGGCCATCTCCATTGCCAAGCCCGGTGACGTGCTGGTCTTTGCCACCGATGGCTCCAGCGAGCAGGGCTGCTTTGGCGAGGTTCTGGGAACATGGTGTCAGGCCCGCGGCATTGCCGGTCTGGTAACCGATAGCGGTGTCAGAGACGGACCGGCCCTCCACAAGAATGGTTTCTCGGTCTTCAGCCCGGGTCTTTGCATCAAAGGCACCGTCAAGGAAACGCTGGGTTCCGTCAACAAACCGGTCTCCTTTGCTGGAGAAATCATCAATCCGGGCGACATCATCGTTGGGGATGATGACGGTCTCGTCGTCGTCCGCCCCGAAGATGCCCAGTGGGTTGCCAGGGAATCCCGCGCCAGAGATGACGCCGAGGCAAAATTGATGGAACAGCTCAAGAAAGGCACCAACCTGCTTGAGGCCGTCGGCATGGACAAGCGCGCGTTGGACAAAGGCTGCAGCTTCGAGAGCTGATCCTCCCGAAAAAGGCCATGCAAGAAAGCCCCCCGATGATGAATCTGGAACGACTGAAACGCCTCATTGATCTGGCGTCAGACCCTCAAGTCGCTGAACTGGAGGTAAAACAGGGTGATTTCCATTTGAAAATCACTCCGGACCAGACAGCAAGGACACGCCCCTCAAGCTCAACCTCTGGGGCAACAGTCGATCTGTATCATGACCCGGATGATGCACACCTCCCCCTCCGGGTGCATGCGGAATCCGAAACTGTCATCCAGTCGCCCTTGTATGGCCTTTTTCACGCCTCGGCCGCGCCGGATCAGCCAGCCTTTGTCGCGCTGGCCTCGAAAGTCAGCAAGGGCGACACCCTTGGCATGGTCGAATCCATGAAGATGCTGCATCCGGTCACCGCCCCCCATGATGGCACCATCACGCAAATCCTGATTGGAGACGAAGCAGATGTCGTTGCCAATCAACCTCTCTTCGCATTGAGCCCGGCATGAAATTTTCACGCATCCTCATCGCCAACAGAGGCGAAATCGCAGTGCGGATCATCCGGGCCTGCCAATCCATGGGCATCACGGCGATCATCGCCCACTCACAGGCCGATAGCGCGGCAGCCTATGTCAGGCTTGCCGATGAAGCGGTCTGCATTGGTCCCTCGGCGGCATCCAAAAGCTATCTGAACATCCCGGCGCTGCTGTTCGCCGCAGAAAGCTGCAAGGCCGACGCCATTCATCCCGGCTATGGCTTCCTGTCGGAAAGCGCCGACTTTGCCCAACAGGTCGAAGAAGCTGGCTTTGTCTTCATTGGCCCCTCGCCGCACGCAATCAGAACCATGGGCGACAAGATCCGCGCCAAACAATCCATGCAGGAGGCCGGCATTCCGTGCATTCCCGGATCCAGCGGCAGCCTGCCGGACGATTTCAGCCAGATCAGCTCCATTGCCGAGGAGATCGGCTATCCGGTCATGATCAAGGCAGTATCAGGAGGCGGCGGACGCGGCATGCGCGTCGTCACCGACCCGGCAGAATTGAAAGCGTCCATCACGCTGACACGTGAAGAAGCCCGCAGCGCCTTTGGCAATCCGACGCTTTACATGGAGCGCTATCTGCAACGCCCCCGCCATGTGGAAATTCAGCTTCTGTGTGATGGCCATGGCAATGCCTTCTGGGTCGGCGATCGCGACTGCTCCCTGCAACGCAGGAACCAGAAGGTGATTGAAGAATCCCCGGCCATGGCAATCGATCGCAACCAGATAGCCGCAATCGGTGAACTGTGTGTCACCGCCTGCCAGCGCATCGGATATCGGGGTGTCGGCACGTTCGAATTCCTCTATGAAGACGGCCACTTCTTCTTTGTCGAGATGAATACCCGCCTTCAGGTGGAGCATCCGGTCACGGAACTGACCTCCGGCCTTGACCTCGTCCAGCAACAGATCCGTATCGCAGAGGGCGAGCCCCTCAGGCTCAAGCAGCAAAAGGATCCCGTGCATGGCCACGCCATCGAATGTCGCCTGAATGCGGAAGATCCGGAAAGCTTTGCCCCCTGCCCGGGAACAATCTCCCTGTGGCAGACCCCCGACTATAACTGGCTTCGAATCGATACGCATATCCATTCCGGCCATGTCGTCTCCCCCTATTACGACTCTCTCATCGCCAAGATCATCACCTATGGCTCTGACAGAGAGCAGGCACTCGCCCGAATGGAGAAAGCCCTATCAGAGATCGTGATTGAAGGTGTGAAGACCAATCTTCCCCTCCTTCTGGATCTGCTGAAAGATCCCGCCATTCAACAGGGCGCTGTCGATATTCACTTCATCCAAAACAGGTCATTTGAAACATGAGCATACGCTTCTCTGCTTTCAGCAAGTCGAAAGACCAAGCCAATATCAGCCTATTGGGCACCACAGCAATGCTGTTTGAAGCCCCCGGCGCCTTCGATCTCCTCACCCAAAAGCGCATTTGGGCGCTGGCCAATGAAGCGCAGGGCTGGGAAGGCATCAAGGAAGCCATTCCAGGCATGACAAACATGATGCTGACATTCCGCTCCCCATGTGAAGATCCCTCCGCGCTGAAAGAGCGCCTGCTCGCGGCTTGGGAAAAGGCGACAGACTGGAAAATCGAAGGCAAGACCATCGAAATTCCGGTGGTCTATGGCGGTGAGCTTGGCCCCCATCTGCATGACGCAGCCAAGCTGACCAACATGTCCGTCGACGAACTGGTGAACCTGCATGCAAACAGGGACTATTCGGTCTTTGCGCTAGGCGCCCATCCCGGTCTTGGCTATCTGGGCATCACCGACGAGCGCATCTGGGTCCCCAGACGCGAAGTTCCCGTCCTCAGCATTCCGGCAGGCTCCGTCTCGATTGGCGGCATGCAGACCGCCGTATCCGCCTCCCCCGGAGCCAGCGGATGGCACACGCTGGGCCACACCGATGTGGAATTCTTCTTCCCGCAGAAGGAAAAGCCCACCCTCCTGTCCCCCGGTGACACCGTCCGTTTCAGAGTTGAAAGGATCATCCCATGATCAGAATTTCCTATACCATCGGATTGTCGACCATTCAGGATCTGGGCCGCGACGAAAATTACCGCCACGGTGTCAGCATTGGCGGCGCTATGGATCGCCTCGCCCTGCAAATGGGCAATGCCCTGCTAGGAAATGACAAGTCGGCGGCAGCCATTGAAGTGACCCTCTTTCCCATCAAGTTCGAAATTCTCTCCAGCGTCAACATCGCCGTAACAGGCGCTGATTGCGCGATTGAACTGGATGGCAAACAGATCAATCCCAATTGGGCCTTCTATGCCGAAAAGGGACAGACCCTTTCACTCAGCAAGCTCAATTCTGGCTCCTTTGCCTATGTGCATCTGGCTGGCGGCATCGATGTGCCGCAAGTGCTCGGCTCCCGCAGCACCTATCTGCGCTGTGCGTTCGGCGGACTTGACGGCCGCATGTTGCAAAATGGAGATGTCATCAAATCTTTGCCCGAGGCGGATCCCTTCCCGCCCATTGCGCCGGGCGGGTTTGGTGCCATACCGCCCATGCTGGCCCTGCCGCAGCCGCCACACGCCACCGCCGACACAGGCCAGGCCATGACGATGCTGCGCTATCTGCCCGCCGCCGAGCATGATTATTTTGACAAGGCCTCGCTGGATGCCCTTGTTCTGGCACCATGGCAAATCACCCCCCAGAGCAGCAGGGCGGGCTACCGACTGGCAGGTCCCAATCTTGCGATGACGGAAAAGCTGGAAATGCGGTCACACGGCATTGTGCCCGGCGTCATTCAGGTTCCCCCCGGAGGCGCACCAATCATTCAGACCGCCGATTCGCAAACCTCGGGTGGTTATCCGAAAATCGGGACTGTCATCGAGGCGGACATGTGGCGTTTGGCCCAGACCCGTATCGGCAATCAGATCTGCTTGCAGAAAACCACCTATGAAGAGGCACTGGCCGCCTTCAGGCAGATGCACGCCTTCATAGACAAGGTACGCGCCCTATCGAAGGCCTACCGGGACTTTTTGAAATGAGCAAAGCCGTTTCTGCCAATGCAGTTTCCGAGGACGAAATCGAACAGATCATCGCGTTTGCCAAAGAAGGCAATCTGCTGGAACTGAGCATCCGTGAAGAAGAGGCTTATGTCAGGGTCGTCCTGCTTCCAAAGGCTGAAGCCAGCAGAAACGCACCCGACGGGGCCAGCCGAGCCAGCGAACAGATGGAAGTCACGGCCAGCCTTGCTGCGCAATATCTGCCGCAACATCCCTTTCGTCCCAATGGCCGGGTGAAGGTCGGCCAGAGCGTGCGCAAGGGCGCCCCGGTCGGCTACTTGCTCAGTGGCCCCCTGCTAACGCCCCTGCTCGCTCCCTGCAATGGCAGGATTGCCGATCTGCGGGTCGAACCGAACCGGCAAGTCGACTATGGCACGGCCATTCTGTCCATTTCGCATGAGGAATGAAGCAGCCGGAGCCGCCCCGCAGCCACAAGGCAAGTGCGAGGCTCCATACTGCAAAGGAAAAGGATATTGAGATGAAAATCGATTTGAACTCGGATCTGGGAGAAGGTTTTGGTCCCTACAAGCTTGGTGATGATCAGGCTCTGCTCAAGATCGTAACATCGGCCAACATTGCCTGCGGCTATCATGCCGGTGATGCTGTCATCATGGACCAGACGGTGCGCGCCGCCAAGGCAAGCAAGGCGGATATCGGTGCCCATGTCGGCTTTCCCGACCGGCTCGGTTTTGGCCGTCATCCCATGCATATGGAGCTGCGCGAACTGGAAAAGCATGTCATCTATCAACTGGGCGCACTCTACGGTATTGCCACCGCAGCGGACCACAAGATGACCCACATGAATTTCCACGGAGCTCTCGGCAATATGGCATTTGTCGATAGGGAGCTGGCGGAAATGCTGGTCAATGCCGTTTATTCCTTCGACGAGGATCTCATCCTGCTTTGTCTGGCGAACACCGAATTTTCCAAGGCGGCGGAAAAGAAGGGCTTCAGGACAGCCAATGTCTTTCTGGCAGACCGCGCCTATGACGACAACGGCATTCTGGTGAAACGGGGGCTGCCCGGTGCGGTAATCAAGGAACCTGAAGCGGTAACCGAACGCGTCCGGCAATTTCTCAATGATGGCTCCATCATCAGCATCAACGGCAAACGCCTCTCAACGCCAATCCATACCATTCTTGTTCATGGCGACACGCCCGGCTCTGTCACTCTGGCTCGCAACATCCGCAATCTGATCCAGCATGAAGGGCATGAGCTGACACCCTTATCAAGAATGCTGGCCTGATCTCCGGGTGGCTTTCGTGCAGAGGCCCTTGGTGCTCTGCGCGAAAGCTGGAACAGGCCATCATGGCTGCGGCTTCAGTGATCGACGGAACATCAGTTCAGGCTTTAATCGCAGATGCTCGGACATTTGTTGTCCGCCATCTCCGGCTTCACCCACATTATCCTCATTGCGGATTCGCAAGATGAGTTCGGCAGCCTTGCGGCCTACCACGGTAGCATCAACCCCGACTGTGCTGATGGGGGGATGAGTGAATCTCGATATTTCGAAATTGCCAAAGCCGCAAAGCCCGATAGCATCGGGGACCGCGATCCCTCGCTCCTGCAACAGACTGAGCGCGCCAAAGGCGGCAGGATCGGAGACACAAAAGATGCAATCGATCTCTGGATAGCTATCGAGCAATTCCTCACAGGCCTGCTTTGCACCCTCAATGCTGATCGGCATGACATCATGCTGGATCACACGCCCGGCATCGAGACCGGCGTCGGCCATGGCAGCCTGAAACCCTTTGCGACGGGCTCCGGCCCGGGTTCCGTCATCACAGGCTTCACCAATAAAACCGATGGCCTGATACCCCCGGGCGATCAGCGCCTCGGTCATCGCATAGGCAGCTTTGAAATTGGAGAAGCCAACCGTATGCTGGATGGGGGCATCCGGATCTTCCCACAGCTCGATAACGGGAACCGAAACGGACTTGAGAAGCTTCATCGCCTGCTCCGTGTGCCCGTCATAACAGATGACGAGGGCCTCAGGACGCCTCCTCATCATCATTTCGATGAGCCTTTCTTCCTTGCTTGAAAGATAATCGGTGTGACCGATCAGCAATTGCAGATCCGCCTTGGCCAGTTCATCGGTCAGGGCATGAACCATTTCCGCCAGATGCTGGTTATTCAGGGAAGGCAGCAACAAGGCAATGAAGCCCGACCGCATGGAAGACAGGCTGCCCGCAGTCATGTCAGGAACATAGCCCAGCTCCTTGACGGTCTTGAGAATGCGCTTCCGGGTCTTTTCGCTGACGCGACCATCCTTTTGCAGCGCCCGCGAAACGGTCATGGTCGAGCAACCAGCAGCGGCGGCAACATCCCGCATCGTCACTTTTGAATATTGTTTGGGTTGCTTCATTCAGACACTCATTCTCTTTTTGAGGCCGCTTCCCGACGCACAGACCTGACCTATCAATATTCTTCTGCCAAACATTTTATCAAGCGCTTTTTATCAGCCAGTCTGTCAGCAGGCCGGAAAACAGCATGACGCCGCCCATCCAAAGCGGCGCCATTTGGCAAAGTGCAGATGAAGGGCCATGAGGAGCCTTAAGGCAAACAGGGCTATTTCCATTCGGTATGGAAAATCCCTTCCCGGTCGATTCTTCGATAGGTATGCGCTCCGAAGCAGTCTCTCAGCCCCTGTAACATATTGGCCGAGGAGCGCGCCGTGCGGCAACCGTCATAATAGCTCAGTGCAGCAGACATGACAGGCGCAGCGACAGCATGCTCCGCGCAAAGGCGCGCATTGGTGCGCCACTCATTTTGACAATCTGCCAGCAATGGGACAAAGAAATCCGAGCATAGAAGATTGCCAAGATCAGGCTCGGCTTCATATGCCTTCACGATCGCGTCGAGCAATTTTGACCGCACAATGCAGCCGCTGCGCCATACCTTGGCCACGCTCGCCAGCTCAACGCCCCATTTCTCCTGCTCGGTTGCCGCCTTGATCAGGGCAAATCCCTGCGCATAGGCCACAATGACAGACGCAAAGACCGCAGATTGCAGAGACTTCAGAGACATGCAGTCGACCACCGCCGACTGGCTATCCGGTCCGGGCAGGATTGCGGCAGCGCTGACCCGCTGGCTCTTCTGCGACGCCATGGCCCTTGCAAAAACAGCCTCGCTGATCGTGCTCGCCGGAATGCCATATTTGAGAGCCGCTTCCACGCTCCAGCGCCCCGTTCCCTTTTGCTCGGCAACATCAAGGATAGCCTCCACCAGACTGCCCCCCTCATTAAGATCATCGGGTTGCTGGAGGACCCTTGCAGCAATTTCCATCAGATAAGACCCTAAAGGTCCTTCATTCCAGTCGGAAAATATCCTGCTGCACCATGAAATATCCAGATGGTAGACATCGCGCATGACCATATAGGCCTCTGCGATGATCTGCATGATGGCATATTCGATACCGTTATGAACCATTTTGACGAAATGTCCGGCCCCGCCCATCCCGACATGAGCGCAGCAGGCTTCGCCTTCAAAACTGGCTGCAATGCTTTCAAAGATAGGCTGCACCAGACGATAGGCCGAAGCGTCTCCTCCGGCCATCATCGAAGGCCCGTGGCGGGCACCCTCATAGCCGCCAGAAACCCCAAGTCCGATATAATGCACGCCCGTTTGCTGCAACTCTGCCTGTCGGCGGATTGTATCCTCATAATGGGAATTGCCTCCGTCGATCACGACATCCCCACTTCCCAGAGATGGTCGCAAGCGGGCGATCAGATCGTCCACCGGACTGCCTGCCTTGACCATCAGCAAAATGATCCGGGGCGAAGCAAGGCCGGCCAGAAAGGCATCTGCATCATCGGCCACAGTGACCCGTGGTGCCAGATCGCGATTGTCCTCTTGCTGCAAAAGACCGGCAAAACCCGTGCGCGCCTTTTCCCAAGGGTCGAAGGCAGCAACGCCATATCCGTTCTGTGCGATGTTCAACGCCAGATTCTGCCCCATGACGCCCAACCCTATGATGCCAATTTCCCGTTGTTTCATGGACCTTCTCCAAATCGCTGCCCATTCGGACAGTTTTGCGCCTAAATAATGTTATCGATATCATTATATCGTTAAAAAATATGGTGGCATAAGGGATTCTTATGCCACCACTGGATCAGAATTCGATCTGCACCTTCATCGCTCGCTTGCGATCCGAAGCCAGCTCAAAAGCATCCACCACATTTTCGAGAGAAAAGGTCTGCGTGAGCAGAGGCGACAGATCAACGCGCCCGGACCCGATCAATTCAACCGCCCAGGCAAAGTCTTCATAGAAGCGGAAAGATCCACACAGCTCGACCTCTTTGGTGACAATCGCATTTTGCGGAATCGTGACATCACCACCGAGCGCCAGCTGCACAATCCGGCCCTTGGGACGCACCACGTCGAGCGCCGAAAGGATGGCTGCCTGACTGCCGGAACATTCGACCACAGCATCGAAATATCCCTTATTCTCACCATAAGCCGCCAGCGGATTGCCACCCTGCCCGACATTGAAAACCTTGTCCGCCCCCAGCACTTGCACACGCTCAAGAGCCTCATCGACAATGTCGGTAGCCACAACTTCCAGCGCACCATGGAGCTTGGCAGCCACAACAACCAGCGCCCCGATTGGCCCAGCACCCGTCACCAGAATGCGCTTTCCGATCAGCGACCCTATCCGGCCAACCGCATGCAAAGCAACGGAAAATGGCTCGGAAAAAGCCGCATCGGAAGCCCGCGTTCCAGCCTTGAAGGCAAAGCATTGGCTGGCCTTGGCCACAAGCTGCTGACTGAAGGCTCCATGAATATGGGGCACCCGCATGGCGCTGCCATAGAAGCGCATGTCAAGGCAGTGATTATACATCGCCTTCTTGCAATATTCACAGCAGCCACAAGGCACGCTGGGATTGACCGCCACCAGATCACCAACGGAAACATTGGAGACCGCCGCACCAACCTCAAGCACCTGTCCGGAAACTTCATGGCCCAGCACCATGGGATGCTGGATCTTGACCGCCCCGAACCCTCCGTCATGATAATAGTGAAGATCGGAACCGCAGATGCCACCCGCCTTCACCGCGATCAGCACATCCTCACTCCCCATTTGCGGCACCTTGGCCTCTTCGACCCGAAGATCATGGGGCCCATGACAAACAATCGACTTCATTTCCATTCTCCCGCCCAATCAGAATTCACCTGCTTCATGTCACTTTGGGCTTGACATAAACCATTTGCTGAAGAATGTTATCGATAACACTATATTCGTCAAGAAAATTCTGAAATTTTCAAAGGAGGAAAGGAAATGACCGTAAAAATTGACAGTCTTTTCGGCCTGAAGGGCAAACGCGCCCTTGTGACAGGGTCAGGACAGGGCATCGGCTTTGAACTGGCCAAGGGGCTGGCAGAGGCTGGCGCAGAAGTGATCATCAACGATATCGCGCCTGATCGGGTTGAAAGCGCCGCCAGCAAGCTCGCCTTTATCGGCGCAACCGTTCACAAGCTGCCCTTTGATGTCACCGACCCGGAGCTGGTTGCCAGCAAGATCGACGCATTCGAGCAGGAAGTCGGCCCCATCGACATTCTGGTCAACAATGCAGGCATGCAATATCGCGCTCCGCTGGAAGAGTTCCCCGCTGACAAATTCGATTTCCTGATGAAATTGAATGTCAATTCGGTCTTCTATGTCAGCAAGGCGGTTGCCCGGCATATGATCGAGCGCGGAAAAGGCAAGATCGTCAATATCTGCTCGGTCCAGACGGCCCTCGCCCGTCCATCCATTGCGCCCTATACCGGCTCGAAAGGGGCTGTTGCCAACCTGACCAAGGGCATGGCAACGGATTGGGCCCGTCACGGCCTCCAGATCAACGGACTGGCACCGGGCTATTTCAAGACAGAGCTTACCTCGGCACTTGTCGCCGATGAGGAATTCACCAAATGGCTGAGCAACCGGACCCCAGCCGGACGCTGGGGCGACGTTTCCGAACTGGTCGGCGCCTGCATTTTCCTGAGCTCTGAGGGCTCATCCTTCGTGAATGGACATATTCTCTATGTTGACGGCGGCATCACAGTCTCGGTCTAGCGCCCTGCCGGTCCTGATCGTCATGGGCGTTTGCGGATCTGGCAAGTCATCGGTGGGTGCGGAATTGGCGCGTCGCCATGCCCTGCCATTTCTTGATGCAGATGATTATCACCCCAAGGCCAATGTCGACAAAATGTCGAACGGCATCGCCCTTCAGGATGCTGATCGCTGGCCCTGGTTTGAACGGCTTTGCGCTGCAATCAATGAAAAGGCAGCAAAGACCGGAAGCGTGGTCTGCGGCTGTTCTGCCTTGAAACGCAGCTACCGCACATATCTTGCCGATCATATTGCGCGACCGGTTCTGTTTGTTCATCTGGACGGGAGCAGAGAGCTGTTGCTGGCGCGCATGTCAGCGCGCAAGAATCACTATATGCCCCCCAGCCTTCTCGAAAGCCAGCTGGCAACGCTTGAAAGACCGCAAAGTGATGAAAACGCCATCGAGATTTCAATTGATAAAAGCATCTCGAACATCATCGCGGAAGTAGAAAGCAATCTGGCGCAATATGACTAGGCCACCATCGATCGAGTGGAAGCAATCATTCATATTTCCGGGGGAATTCCTCCCGGAAATTACCGATCCGCCGATCAAATTCATCAGAAATTACTATTGAACATATATTTTATATTACACAACGAAATCAATAGATCTAAAAAGTCAAAACAGCATTTATATATCGATCTATATTTCTGATTTTTTGAATTTTCCATCAATACAACCCAATAGTTTAAATAAAAATATCAAATTCACTTTAATAATTCGTCTCCAGCCTAGAATAAAGGCAAATGTTGGGCGGAAATTCATTAGAATTATTTAAATTTCGTCTAATTGCCTTGCTATGCAGATCCCGTAAGATTCTGTCGATGCCGAGTCTCGAAAAAGCAAAATGTTGCTTCGAGGTCAGGCAGAATCAATTCGTGATTTCCGTCCGCCGCCCTTGTCGGCGTGACGCTGGAGAATGGATCATGTTCCTGCAAACCACCCCCGCGCCAATCATCGCTCGCAAGCGCATTTACACGCTCACCGGCATGATCAGCTTCGTTTCAGCCACTATCCTGATCGACACGCTCATCCTGTCGACAGCAGCTATTCTCGTATGGGCAATCGGGAGCATATTGATGCTTTCCATTGCACCCTTCCTGACCTTTGCCACAATCATTCTGGTCCCCGCATTCATATTGGCGGTGAAAGTCGGAATGATGGTCTTTGATGTCGAAACGACCCCGGAGAGCTAGGAAGCCATCAGGCTTTGCCCATTGCATCGGCTAGCGGCCTGCCTCGGAAGTGTCGCTCAAAGCGTCAAGCCAAGGGCCAGAGGCAAGAGGCAAGAGGCAAGAGGCAAAGCCAAGTTAGAAGCAGGAATTCCAGTAAAAAGGCGAGAACCCTAAAGGGTCTCGCCTATTTCTATATCATCAGCAATCGCCAGCTTTTCCATCGCCTCGCGATAGGCAGGAAGCACCTCATCAGGCCTTCCATCCTGCACCAGCTGACCATGCTCAATCCAGATGATACGGTCGAATTGCTTCAGATGCTCGAAATCGTGAGTGACCAGCACAAGCTGCTGTTCAAGCCGCTCCAGCCTTGCGAAGAGCTTGCGGGATGTTGGCAGATCCAACCCCGCGAAAGGCTCGTCCAGCACGATCACGCCGGGCTCCATTGCCAATACCGACATCAGGCAAACCAAATGGCGCTGCCCCTGGCTGAGAGCATCGGTGCCACGCTCTGCCCATGACAGCAATCCGAAATCTTCCAGAAACGCCCTTGCCTTCTCTCTCGCCAGTTTGCGGCTTCCAAGCAGGCTCTCCAGCCCGAACGCGATTTCTTCCTCAACAGAGGGAAAGATGATCTGATGATCGGGATTTTGAAAGATAATTCCGATTGTTGCAATCGCCGCAGCGCGATCCTTGAAAACATCCACGCCATTGACCCGGACATCGCCGACCTTCGGCTCTATCAGTCCGCACATAATGCGCGACAAGGTCGATTTGCCGGAACCATTGCGCCCGATCAACCCGATGCGATGTTCCTGCAGTGACAGCGAAAAGTCACTGAACAGGCTCTTTTCTCCGATGGAATGCGACAGATTGCTGATCGATATACCGCATTGTTGAGCGATTTTTATTGCTTTTGGATCTGCAAGAATATTCATAACACTCGACTTCCCATAACAGCGATCACGTGGGGGCACCAGGTAGCAGCCGCATCAAAAGCCACCCGGCGCCCCCATTCCGCGATCCGGCGCAATAGACAAACCAGACCGAGGTCTAGATATGCATGATGCCGAAGCCGATGCGCTCGTGATTGGTCTCGGGATGGAAAGCCGATTCACCATAGGCTGCGACGGCAAGCCATGTCCCATCATTAACGATGGCAACCTTGAGCTTGAGCTGGCTTTCACCCGCCACCAAAGGCGCGATGCCGCTCAAAGCCTCAAGACCCGCATGGATAACGGCATGAATCTCGTTGGGTGTCTTTTTGACAACGCCACCATGCAGAGCCGAACCGACCACCGTCTTGGAGAAATTCTTTTTAACAAAACCAAGGGCGCCGGATACATAGGTAACAGCGATCTTGACCCCCTCTCGGCTATAGACCTCCCGTACGCCAGATTCTTCTTCGTCGGAGGACATGGCGATGAGCATCGCCATTTTGCCAATTCGAGTGGTATCCTGTTTCATTATCGTGCCTCGTGAGCTTCAGGTTGATTATTGGCCATGCCGGAACAAGTGCCTTAGGGCAAACCCGTTCATGATCGACAAAAGCGCATTCATTTTGACGCCGAATTCAGCCTCCCCGAACCGGTGGAACCTTTTAGCGCACCGAGACGAATTGGGGTATCAAAACTTTACTAATATTTACGCAAAAACACTTAGAAAAGATCAAAAACCTTGACCATTGCGTTCTGTTGCGCCATGCCTTGGAATGGCAGTGCCGCGCCGGAAATAACGTGGACCTGTTTGAAGCCTGTCCTGTCATCCCCGACGCGGTCGGAAGGGCTCGAGATCGGTCAACCGAGAAGCCGATTTCGAGTCCGACTTTTACTTGCAGTGGTTAGCCAACGATGGCCTGCAAGATGAAGTAGCAAACGGACGGACAAACCAGGCAGCCGAAGCCGGTGTAGAATGTCGCAACCATTGCACCATAAGGAACCAGCTTGGCATCCGTTGCTGCAAGACCTGCAGACACACCGGAAGTGGTTCCCATCAGGCCACCATAGACCGTAGCCGCAGCGGGCGTGGTCAGGCCAAAGCGTTTGGCAAGGAACGGCGTCAGAAGCATAACTGCGATGGATTTCACAACGCCGGCGGCGATTGACAAGGCAATCACTTCCGAAGTTGCCCCCAGTGCCGTACCGGTAACCGGGCCAACAATGAAGGTCACAGCGCCTGCACCAATTGTCGACATGGAAACGGAGTCTGTATAGCCGAAGGCATAAGAGACAGCCGCACCAATGAAGAATGACATAAAGGTGGAGATAACAAGAGCCAGCGTGCCGGCAAGGCCAGCCTTTTTCAGCTCTTCAAGCTTGATGCCGAAAGCGGTTGCGATGATGCAGAAGTCGCGCAGCATCGAGCCACCCATAAACGCCATTCCCGAGAAGAAGGCGATATCGGCAATACCGTTCTTGCCGCCGGTCATAGTACCGCCGACATAAGCCAAAACCAGACCGAGAATAATAGCAATGGCGGAGCCATGCATACGACCCTTGGTCAGGTGTTTTGAAACAAAGTAGGAAATCCAGGTCAATCCGCCAACGACAACGAAGGCGGTGATCAGAGAATATTTGGTCGCTACTTTAAAAACGATTGTTTGCAAAATATCCATGATTTCCTACCCTTTATTCTGCGGCTTCTTCAGAAGCACTCGTATCTGCAAGAGCAGAAAGTGGACGGATCAGCAAGAAACCGGCAAACACAGCTACAAGGCCTGCAATGATCGCGATTGCACCACCACTGGCAGCAGCAACAACATTCTGTTTTGCAGCCATAGCGACAACAACCGGGATATACATTGCATTCCAGAACAGAATGCCGCTTTCAGCAAGTTTGGATAGTTTGTTCTGATCCATCAGACGACGGGTAATAAGCACCAGGAACAGCATAGCAAAGCCTACGCCGCCAACGTTGGCAGAAACGCCCAACGCGTAGCCAAGTCCCTGACCGAGCATGCTACCAACGAGCATGCAAGCCCCCATTATTGCCAGGCCATAAATTACCATTGTCTCAACTCCCTTTTCTAATAGTTATGGAACGGTGGCTTTTTACAAAGCCACCGCAGGGATGAATAATCATGCAGGGTCTACGACCAGAATGACTGCACCAGGTTTCAGGCGATCGCCTTCTTTCGCAGCGATAGAAGAAACAGTGCCGTCGATTGGGGAAGGCATCTTGTTTTTCATTTTCATCGCTTCGACGATGCAAAGGATGTCGCCTTTGGATACGGTCTGACCGACAGTTACTTCGATTTTCTCGATCAGACTTGGCATTTTAGTTTTGATTTCCATTGCTCTTTCTCCTTTTATCTTGTGTCACGAGACAATTCTCGCGACGAGAAATAGAAAATTACTCTGCCGCCACAACCAGTGTTTTCAAAACACTGTCTCGGTTGAGGAGACAAACATCTGTCAAGCTTTTTGCCAGGATGTTGGGGGACTTACTGACGAGCTCGCTGAGTTTGACACCATTGCCATCAGCAAGGATGACTTCAGCATCTGTGGCTCGGCCATAGTCTTGGCCAATATTCGAGATCGCCAGATAGAATTCTTTCAGGCAGTCATGTGAAGCTGCCTTGACAACAAGATCGAGATCGGACGAGGCGCTGGTATAGCCATGCCCGGTATGGATCTCAAGAGCCGCTGATCCGATCAACCCCATCTGCAAGCCACAACGCTCGGCAGCAAGGGTGATCTCATCGAGCATGGCCTGAAAGGCTGGCGACGCCAGTCGGGCACCCGATACAAGATCAAACGGTCTGATAATGCGCGCGATCATCTGCTTCTCGACAAGAAGCGAACTTCTCACCCGCACCCCTTCCACACGGAAGGGGAAGGAAAGCCCAAGCTGGACCTGATCGGCACCGACCTCCTGAACGGGGCGGCAAACGATGCCGGGCAGCGGATGCTGGTGCAGGAATGCTTCTACCTTCGGCGCGACATCATGCTGTCGGCAACATGGGAGCAATCCCTCCACGGCCACTTCGGCCAGACGGGCGTGATAGGCAGGGACGAAATCGACCAGATCATGACGCTGAAGCTGCATGCCTATCTCCCTTTCGTCCAGGTTGGATCATTTTTGGCGGTGGACTGCAGCGCCAGCTGCGCCTTGACCAGATCATCGAACATCACGGTCTTTTCTGGGCCGACCAGACGCAAGGCGTCGGCATTGGCCTCATCGCGCTCGCCCATTCCGGGCACCAGCTCCAGCACTGTGGCCTCGGCATTGGTTTCAAGATCCGGACAGACCTTTACGATCCGCCCCTTGATGCGCAAAATGGTTCGCGCCACCTTGTCGATGGTCTCGGCCGAAGCCTGCGTCGTCGCCTTGACCATCACCTCATATTCGGGATGGGTACGCTGGCGCCGATAAGTCAGGATATGGCCTGCCGGATTGCAGACATGGCCGGTCGTGGTAACGGGAAAACTGTCAGCCATTGGCAGTCCGCCGACCACCAGTTCGCGATATTTGGATCCCGCCGGAGAAGGAACCAGAGAAAGGTCGTCCCGCAGGGGAACACCATCCAGAACCAGCCACCCGAATTCCTGACAGCCATAGAGATCATGGACAGAAAATCCCGATCCGCGAACCTCTTCGATCAATTCCAGATCCAGCGGAGTGCCAGCGGCAAGGATCTTGCATTTTTCCGGCAGATATTCAGCCAGTCCGAGCTTCTTGGCTTCTGCCAGACTGGCGCGGATGAAGGAAGATTCCCCGACAATGACATCGGGCTTGTTCTGGCACAATTTGGCAATGAAGGAGTCGCGGCTGGAGCGGGTAAGGAATTCCCAGCTGATGCCAGCGCGTTCAAGCGCCACCTTCGAGAATACATTCACCAGTGGCGCATAGGTCACCAGCATTCGTTGCCCGGCGGATATTTCCAGTGCATCGAAAATCCGCCGAGCAACGTCGCATCGCTGCGGAAGCTCGGTTTCAACCACGCCTACGATATTCTGAAATGCTGAAGACCCCGTCGTAAATGTCATATAACTGAGGTTGAAGGGCACGTGAACCTCTTCTATGACATGCGCTGCTGTCGGGCCGTTAATGCCTTTATCGGCAAGACAGCGGCGCGGCATCTCCTCAAGCGAGGGGGCACTTGAGAGCACGTCGGCGATTTCAACAAATTGATTCAGAATATCAGGCATGGTCGTTACTCCCGATTAGGCGGCTCCGGGGAGAAAGTGTTCCGAAACCGCATCCCATTCCTTATTCAGCAATGCGATCACTGTTGGACGAACAGCGCGACCTTCGCGCTCTGCTCCGATGGCAGCACGGCCAAGCGGGCCAAGGCTGTCTTCCTGTCCATTCACCTTTGCAGCGCGCACAGCTTCAACATGCTTGATGGTTACTTCACGCATGTCGCTGATCTGCGAGACAATTTCCTCGACACCGCCGAGCTGGTAGAAGAATTGCGGTCCTGCTGCGAAGACCGGATTTTTCGAAGCCAGCGTTTCAAGAAGTTCGATATCCTTCTTGATGATTCGGGAAATGGAGGTGATCGGCATCACATGGATCATGGTGCCAAAGCTGGCATCGAGCGCCAGAATATGGTCAGCCTGCAAGCCATGGCACAGGAACGCGCCAGAGATCGCACGACCCACCACGAAGGCAACGATCGGATGACCAGCCAGACGAGCCTCTGCCAGAGCCAGCTGATAGGCACCGGTAGACTTGTTCATGCCGAAAATTTCCTCGACCTTGCCTGGGCCGTTGCCCGGGGTGTCGACGACGAGCACGATGGCACGCTTGTCAGCCTTGTCCTTGTCGGCATCGGCTTCGACGGTGGCATAAACGGCCTGAGCCATTTTGTAGCCTTCTTCCATACCGATGATACCGGCATAGACGACAGGGAATTTCATATTCATCGCCTCGGCATCGCTGGCGATAACCGTGACTTCCTTGCCATCCAGTTTCGCTGTGCCAACCACAGCGCCGGGTCCGAATTCCGGGTCATCAAAGCTTTTCTGGGCAATCTGATTTTCAACGAAGCTGTCAGCATCGCAAATCAGATCAATCGCCATTTTGCCTTGACCCAATAGGGTTTCGATTTCCATTAGATCTCTCCGTAATTTCTTTGCGATCGCAACAGGTTAGACGCTCAGCCGTTTGACACTCGCACGGAACTCGTCGAGCGGAACGCTAGCCAGTTTGATGGGATCGGCATTGCCGGCATGGGCCCAGACATAGCGGGAGTCGCTCGGCTGCATTTCAGCAGCGAGAGCTACGGCGCGCAGCTGCTTGTCGACCATTTCGACAGAGCCGATACGGCGATATTGCTCGAAGCTGTCACGCGGCTGCTTGGCCAGTTCCTCGACCTGTGCGCGGAAGGCGGCAATCGTGTCATCAACGATGAAGTTGCAATCACCCATCACATATTTGTGGCGACCACCGGTGGTGCGGTAAACCAGAGCACGGTCAGCGGAGTCGAATTCGTCCTTGCCCATTTCCTGCTCGATCACTTCAGGACCGGTCAGGCCGAGGCGACCAAACTCGCTCATGATGATGACGTCGGTTGCAGCCGCAACGAAGCCCATACCACCAAAACAGCCGACCTTGGAGCCGATCAGGGTGATGACAGGAACTTTCTTGCGTGCCTTCTGCAGCTGATCCATGACTTCAGCATGGGCCAGCAGACCGGCATTGGCTTCATGCAGACGCACGCCACCGGTTTCGAAGGAGATCACGACGATCGGCTTCTGCACTTCGCTGGCATCGGGAAATTCCTTTTCCAGACGTTCGCAGAAAGCAATCGCGGCCTGAATGGTACCAACCATCTTGGCACCGCCCACTTCACCAACAGCACCGCCGATGAAACGGCCTTCCTGAGAAATCACGAAGGTCGGTGTTTCGCCGATTTTGCCGATACCGGTTACAACGCCGTCATCAAACTCAACGGCATCGCCCAGCGTTTCCAGATGCGGGCTGGTGATACGGTCGAAAGGACCGACAAATTCTACAAAGCTACCAGCATCAACCAGCGCTTTGGCTCGCTCTCTGGCACCGGCCTCGAGAAAGCTTTTTGTTTGCAAATTTTCCCAATTTGACATCTCGGTATTTCCTTTCCTCTCGATCAGTCTGCGGGGCTCATGGCTTCGGCCAGCGTTTGCCGCAGGCGCAGAGAGACGACGGCCGGGGTCGCATTGTTATCGTTGATTTCGATGGCGACATTTCCGATGTTGGAACGCTCGACAAAAGCGCCCAGAACACGCTGCCAGAGCGCATCGAAACCGGACACCGGCGTGACGATCTTGACGCTGACTTCACCGCCGAGATCGGCAGGCATCATCAGGACTTCCAAATCGCTCGAACCGGTAACCCCGAAATGGGCTTGCGTCTTGATTTCCGCGGTTGGATTCGCGCTTTTACATTTAAACTCAATGGTATTGAGTGCCATTTCATGTACCTCCTTGGCTTACCAGTTGCGGAACCGTGCTGGTGGCTCGTAAAGACCACCGGACCAGGTAACCAGCTCTTGCATATTCTTGGCAGCCAGCATGTCGCGGTTCGCGCGATCGCGATTGATGCCGAGATCTTCTGGCGTCATGACGATTTTTGCGTCCCGCAGACGACGGGTTTGATCGGGATCGGCTTTCAGGCCAAATTCGGTGAAACCGGCGACAGCGCGCATGGCGGCGGTGCGGGTTTCCAGATCTTTACAGCGGCTGAGATAGGCAATGCCTTCTTCGGTCACGACGTGGGTAACGTCATCGCCATAGATCATGACTGGAGGCAGATCGAGACCGGCATTCTGAGCCAGTTTCCATGCATCAAGTTCTTCCACGAAGGAAGGCGCCAGCCCTTCACCGAAGGTTTCACAGCCCTGAACAACCAGACGCTTGCCGCGTGGCATCTTGCCGATCACTTCTTCAAGATTTGGCTGTTCCTGACCACATTTCAGCCAGGTATCGCTCGGATGACGACGGCCCTTGGCATCACAGCCCATGTTTGGAGCACCACCGAAGCCGGCGACGCGGTTGGCTGTTGCTGTCGAGGAGTTGCCATAAGGGTCCATCTGCAGCGTACCGCCAATGAACATGTCGATCGCATAGTGACCGGCAGTCTGGGCAAAGGCACGGTTGGAACGCAGGCTGCCATCAGGACCGACAAAGAAGACGTCGGAACGTTCAGCAACATATTTTTCCATACCCAATTCACCGCCGAAGCAGTGGATGGTATCAACCCAGCCTTCTTCGATCGCAGGGATCATGGTCGGATGCGGGTTGAGGATCATGTGGGTGCAGCATTTGCCCTTCAGGCCCAGCTCTTCACCATAGGTCGGCAGCATCAACTCGATAGCCGAGGTCAGGAAGCCGATACCATGGTTCATGGAGCGAACGCCATATTCGGCATAGATGCCCTTGAGGGCAAGCATGGCCTGAAGAATGTGGCTTTCCTTGATCAGCGCCGGATCGCGCGTGAACAGAGGCTCGATGAAGAATGGCTGCGGAGATTCGATCACCGCATCGATCCAGTCAGCCGGGATGTCAACGCGCGGCAGCTTGTCGACGATCTCGTTGACCTGAGCGATCACGATGCCGTTACGGAATTTGGTAGCTTCGACGATGGCTGGCGTATCTTCGGTGTTGAAACCGGTATAGAGGTTGCCTTCACGGTCGGCCTGATAGGCGCAAATGAGGGAAACCTTCGGCGTCAGATCGAGGAAATAGCGGCCAAACAGCTCGAGATAGGTGTGAATCGCACCAAGCTCCAGCTTGCCTTCCTTGATGAATTCGGCAACGCGACCGGACTGCGGTCCACCGAAAGCAAAGTCGAGCTTTTTGGCAATGCCAGCTTCGAACAGGTCAAGATGGGAGGCCAGCGGCACAGCCGACTGCACCATGTGCAGATCGTAAATCTTGGACTTGTCGACTTTCAAAAGGGACTCGGCAAGAAAATCGGCCTGCTTCTGGTTGTTGCCTTCGATATTGACCAGGTCGCGAGGACGGATCACCGCCTCCAGCAGAGCGACAGTATCCTCTGCCTTAACCTGTTTGCCCGACCCGATGAACTGACTGGCTTGCGCCATTCGCTCAGCGGTATCTGAGGCCAGGTTGTTCCATTTTTTCTGTTTTGTCATGAAATGGACCTCGTATGATCAAGTTCAGTTTGCGGCACATCGATGTACCGCATTTCGCCCGAGTAAAAGCGGCATGTCCTCCCGCCTCGCTCGCGTATCAGGAGACAGCCGTCTGGACCCAGACCGACAATGTCTCCCACTCCGGAAAAGTCCGGTATTTCGAATTCGACAGTGCGCCCCAACGTGCAGGATTGAGCGACCCAGGCCTTGGCGACCGGATCAAAACCTTCCTCGCACCAGCGCGACCACCAGAGGGCAAAGTTTGAAAGGATGGCTTCCACCAGTTGCTTGCGGCAAACGCCGCCACAGCCGGCTTCAAACAGCGAGGTTGCGATTGACCGCAATTCCTCTGGGAATTCATCTTCTCGCAAACTGACATTCAGACCGATTCCGAGGATGACGAAATCCGGATCACCTTCTGCATTGACACAGGATTCCGCCAGAATGCCGCACAATTTCCGCCCGCCGATCAGAATGTCATTGGGCCATTTGACCTGTGCGCCTTTCGCCCCGATCTGATGGAGCGCATCCAGCACAGCAACAGCACTGAGCAGCGTGATCTGGGAGGCATTCATCAGCGACATTTCCGGCCGCAGCAGCATGGACATCGAGATCCCGGCGGACGGTTTGGAGAACCAGCCGCGATTTCTCGTGCCATATCCAGCAGTCTGATGATCGGCGACGAGCACAGTGCCCTGTGCCTCTCCTGCCCTTGCCCGCTCCATCAACAGAACGTTCGTGGACTGAGCTTCGCGCAATTCATGAATCACCCAGTTTATTCCCCCCTTCGGGGCTTCTTTCTGATCGGCAATTCTTTGCTGAATTTGACTGCTGGCGGGTGCCATTTTCACTCTCTGGACACTTGGGTCTAACGCTTGGGGAAGAAGCCGCCTGAATAATCAGGCGACTCCAGGAGTTGCGGGAACTATTGGACAAGACCAATGGTTGAGGCGAAAACGCCAACTGCAATTGCGGACACGATCACACCGCAGATCGAGGCACCCATAGCGAGAGGCATGACCATCGCATAAGGGTTGGCAGCGGTCGCAGCCTGCTGTGCCAGCTTCGCGGTAGAAGGCATGCAGGACACGCCAGCAATACCGGTTGCAGGGTTGTAGGTTCCTTTGGAGATTTTCCAGACGAACCAGCCACCGAGCAGACCACCCACACCGGAGATAGCCAGAGCGGAGATACCAAGCACGAGCAGCACGGCAACGCGCGGATCAAGCAGCGTACCGGCTTCACAGAGCACGCCAAGCATCAGGCCAAGGAACAGGGTGGAAGAGTAGGTAACGGTCTTTTCCAGCAGTTCCTGATAAGGTCCGATTTCCGCTTCCTTGATGGCAACACCCAGGAAGAAGGACAGGATCAGCGGAGCAGCAACCGGCAGCAACAGACACAGCACGGCAGCCATGACGATGGTGAAGATGAACTTCGCTTCGCGGGAAACTTCCGGGAACTCGATTTCTGGCTCGATTGCGCGATATTTCTCAGGCACGATCCATCTGATCAGATAAGGATATCCGGCATAGGTCAGCGAGAGATACAGATAGGCAATGATGGAGATCGGAACGAACAGATCCTTGGCCATGACCAGCGAGGCAAACAGAACCATCGGGCCATCAGCACCACCGATCGATGCAGCAGCAGCGGCTTCACCCGGCGTAAGGCCGAAATAGTAACCCACGATGAGGGTGACAAAGGTACCAAGTTCAGCGAACAGGGCGACGCAGATGCTTGCCCATGGACGTGCCAGAATGAAGGTAATGTCAGCCATCGAGCCAATGCCGATGAACAGCATGCAGGCGATCAGCGAGTTGGTGAAGGTGAAGTTGTAAATCGGCTGCAGGAAGTCGATCTGCATGATATTGACCAGCGCGGACGGGTCAGACACCAGCGGATCAAGGAACAGCGTGCCGATTTTCTGCGCTTCAAGGAACATAACGCCACCGTTGACGCACATCATGCCAAGGCCCATTGGCACCATGATCAGCGGTTCAAGCTTGCGTTTAAAGCCCATCAGCGCGAGGACGAAACCAAGCACCATCATCGCAAGGCGTGAAAAGGCGATTACCGGATCCTGGACGAACATCGTCCCGATACCGGGGAACATGTATATGAGTTGTTCAAACATCTCTTTCTCCGATATCAACTAGCGTCTTCGTCACCATGACCCTGGAAGGCCTTGGCCATAAGAACGACGAACCCGATCACACCGAACGAAATAACGGCTGTGATCGCGTAGGCCATCAGTGAGTAAACTATGATATTCAAGAATGCCTCCATTAGGCGGGCAGTCAGCTCCGGGAGTGAGCACTGCCTTGGTGGTTCTGAATCATGGATTCTTGAGGGAAAACCTGGTGTTCCAGCAGATAGACCGCAGCGGTAACTGACAGTAGATCAGCAGCCCCACCAGGGCTGATATTGCGGGCGATGCATGCGTCATTCAGGGCTGCGATCTGTCTCAGCCCCTCACTCGTCAAGACATTCCCGCTGGCGCAAATTCTTGCAGCTTCGTTTCGAATGAAGTCCTGGGCCTTCTTCCCACCCCGCCACAAGACGGTGGTGTCATCCGCTTTGGCGATCAGCTCGATCAGACTGTAGACGAGGGCATGATTGAGATCACACCCGGCATCCAGAGCCTCTATCAAGGCCGGCAATCCGAAGTTCAGAACCGTCGGAAAGCCGGCCTCGACCTCACCACGTATTCCGGTTGTGCCATGATCGCGATACAAAATTTCTCCGGCAGTCTTTGCCTCAATGGGATTGGCGTTGATCAGCTCACGCTCGCAGATGCCTTCGACAATCTTGGCAGATTGCTTGAGAACATCCTTGGCTGTCATGCCTCCGCCTGTCTTGTGACTGCGGCCGGCTGCTGCACTGATCACACCCGCGCAGAAAAGCGCTCCACGCTGGGTATTCACCCCATGCGTAGAGCGGAGCAGTCTGCGGTCAAACTCTCGACCAAGATCACGGATAATGGGAAGAATGGTAAAGGCTGCACCGTCATGCATCAGACCAACGCGCGCACAGGCATACAAGCAGGGCGCTATCGCAGCCGAAGAAAGCATGAAGCTTTGCAGATCCATGTCTTTGTGCGACCCCATGCTGTGGGGTGCAACCAATCCCGGCTTGGGATAGGACGTGACTTCGAGCAACAAACCGGACAGGACGGCACTGCCGATTGTCCAGATCATACGCTCGTTCGCGTCAATGCTTGTGAGAAATTGTGCTTGCGTGGACAAGTCCATGACTGGGAAATCTCGGAGATGTACACCACATCGGGTGCGCAGACCTTTTCCCGGAACCGCACATAAATGCACGACCCCTAGTCGGACAAAAGGTCAGGACTTCACCGTTACGAAATCACAAAGTCACTTGGCTTGTCTGATGGTGGCACATACAGCTTTTTGAAGACTGACATGTCATCATCGTGAATGCAGCATCTACAAAATCACGATTGAAAGGAAGGCCCGAAGCTGCCAGACGCGCTTCCTGTTGGGGCCGGAAGCTAGAACTGGAAACCGCCGGAGTCAATACGTACAAACACGCAAGTCATTGGTCCTATATAGTCACTCTTCGACGATTCCCGGCAAAATAGTTTGAAGCCTGTTCAAGCAAGAGATTGACTGCATGATAGCACAATTGATCTATCTCAAATAACTATCGGTTGAGACAGCAAAAACAATCGCAATACATGCAATCTGGATTCGAGTTTCAGACTAGAAAGCAAAAGATAAGGTTATTTATTCTGGTGACTGTGAATTCTATATGTATTTCATAAAGATAAACCAAGTCCGATGACCGAGTTATCCTTGAAAGCACCATCCTTGTCGACAGGGCACGTCGGCAACAGATTAGTTATAACACACTCACATAAATTACCGATTCCGAAACGCCAAATGCCACAGCTCAGGATGGTAGGAACAGAGGGGCAAGGAGCGCCCCAAAGGCCATCACGCGGAACGAAAGAGATGAGCCGCCAACCACTCCGATTGCAAAATTGCTCCTCTGCCAGCGCCCGTCATTTTCAAAAGCAAAAACGCACCATCTCGACGATCATAATCGTCCAAGAGGCAATGACCCTCGACAGCAACCGGCACATGCCGCAGCATCGGCTGAACAAACTCCATACCCATCAACAACATAGCCAGAGGGCGTTTGAACCGGAGGCCCCTGTGCTGCAAAGCGGGATAAAAATGGGGAGAAAGCGTGAGCCCTGCGGCAAGAAACGGGACGGAGGCAATGGCACAGGATCGCCACCAGACAGCCCATCTATTCACCCCGCTTTATGCAATCGCCACGGGCGTCATCTGTTCGGAAAATCTTGATTATACACCGCCCATGGAACGGACAACGCCAAACAGCGCAACTCGGTAAATATGCGTATAAATTTCCGTGAGGCTGTAATATTTGATCTTGTCTCTCGCTCCACTATTTTTGCTTCCTGCTATCTAGGCAAGAAAAAGGCACCTGATCTGCACGGTCTCCGATTGGCATGGATTCAATCAAAAAGAGAAAGAGCAGGAGAAGTCAGGTCGCTTCAGACCATGTTTCAGACACCGTCAGGCACCATTTTCTTATCCCGATTCATTGCAAAATTTGTTGTGAATTGAGCAACATTCATTGCCCTGATGTCCCCTTTTTCTAAGTCGACACTAGGCCTACCGCGCTTGATCTGCCCTCCCCCGAAAAGCAAACGAGCCCGCTGAGAGGCGTAACTTCAATAAAAAAGGCCGGTTGCCCGGCCTCTGCTTCTCAATCTCTGTCAGGTGACGCTAGAGCGGCTTTTCCAACTCGGCAGTCAGGTCATCAAGGAAAGCCAGACATTGCTCGAGCTGCTCGATATCGACAAACTCGTTGGGTTTGTGGGCCTGCTTGATAGAGCCGGGACCGATGATCACAGCAGGGATATCGCCGATCGTTTCAAAAACGCCCCCTTCCGAGCCATAAGAGACTTTGCCGCCCCACTCGGTCATGAGATGGGCATAGCGCTCAAAGCCGATGCTACCACGGGCCTCACCCATGGCAGGATAGGCAAAGATCCTCTCCCATGTTACGCCACAGCTCGCTGATTTCGCTTTCATCTTTGCCACGATGTCGGCATCGATGCCATCGAGCAGAGCCTTCATGTCTCCTTCAGCATCCATGCCGCTGATCGAGCGCAATTCGAAGGTGAAGCTGCAACTGTCCGGCGTCACATTGGTGGCTACGCCGCCGCTGATCATCGTGGCCAGCATGGTGGCATGCGGCACGGTGAAATCATTGTCAAACGGACCTTCCAGCTGATAGCGCTTTGCGCGCTCTGCGATGGCACTGATGATCCGCGCCGCATATTCAACCGCATTGACATGCTCCGGAGCAAAGGAGGAGTGCCCCGACGTACCTTTCACATGGGCGCGCATGGCAATCTTGCCCTTCTGGCCGGTGATCAGCTTCATCTCGGAAGGTTCGCCGATGATGGCCAGTTCCGGAGGCACATCCAGATCCGCCAGCCAGCGGGCAACAGCCGGAGCACCCAGACACCCCACTTCTTCATCATAGGAAAAGCAGATATAGACCGGACGTTTGAGATCGGCCTTGGCAAAAGCCCCGGCTGCGGCAAGGACACAGGCGTCAAAGCCCTTCATGTCGCAGGCGCCGCGGCCATAGATGCGCCCTTCTCTTTCATCAGCAGCAAAGGGAGGCGTCAGCCATGTGTCTTCATTGGCCGGAACAACGTCGGTATGACCGGACAGCACCACACCGGCAACGCCAGCCGGCCCAAAGCGTGCAATCAGATTGGCCTTGGTGCCTTCGTCATTGGGCAGAATGGCAACTTCCGCCCCCAATTTTGCGAGTGTTTCGGCAGCATAGTCGATAAGCGCTCTGTTTGAACGACTGGATACGGAATCATATCCAATCAAAGCCCCCAGATGCGCCTTGGCCCTTTCAAGGGCAGGATGCTGGAGCATGGGGGCTTCGATGGTGAGGCTCATTGGTCTCAAGCCTTTCTATTTCTGGATTTGAGGAATTCTCGTCGGACGGTAAGCCCGACAACAAAGACGATCAGAACGGCAAAGATCATCGTGATGGGCGACGAGATCAGAACAGAGGGATCGCCACGGGAAATGGCCAGCGAGCGGCGCAGATTGTCTTCGATCATCGGCCCGATGATGAAGGCAATGAGGAAGGGAGCCGCCGGAATATTCAGCATGAACATCACAAAGCCGGTAACGCCCATGATCAGCAGCACCGCCACATCGAACATGCTCGAAGCAATCGAGTAGATGCCAAACAGGCAGAGCAGCAGAACCACAGGTGCCAGCAGGGTCTGGGGGACACGTGCAACATGGGAGAAGGCCCGCATGATGACCTTGCCTGCAAAGAACAACAGGACCGAGGAGAAGAGCATGCCGATAAACAGCATATAGACTTCGTGGATGTTGGTCTGGAACAGCAGCGGCCCGGGGGTCAGGCCCTGTATCATGAAGGCACCAAGCATGACGCCGGTAATCACGTCGCCGGGAACGCCCAGCGCCAGCAGCGGGATCATGGTCGCGCCACATGCGCCATTGTTGGCGGATTCGGAGGCGGCGATGCCTTCCAGCTCGCCATTGCCGAAATTGCTGCCATTCTTGGAGGTGCGCTGCGCTTCACCATAGGAGAAGAAGGCGGCCGCTGATGGTCCGATGCCCGGAATGGCCCCGAGAACGGCCCCGATAGCCGAGCCACGCAGAATGGATTTCAGCGATGCCATGAATTCGCTGCGCGTCACCTTCTGATCGCCCAGCTTGGCAGCCTCATTCTTGTGGGCGGCGCGGAAAACGATCAGCTTGAGCAGTTCAGGCAGGGCGAACAGGCCGATCAGGACCGGCGCAACCGAAAGCCCCGCCTGCATGTCGTCGGTGAAGGCAAAACGGAAAGAGCCGTAAAGATCCTCGCCAGCCGTTGCCAGCAACAGGCCGAAGAGCGCCGAAATCAGACCAAGAAGCAAGGAATTACCCGAAACGCCGGCAACGGTGGTAAGGGCAAACAGCATCAGCATGAAATATTCCGGCGGCCCCACGCGCAGAGCCAGAATGGCCAGCGGCGCAGCAAGAAAGATCAGCGAGAGGTTGGAAATGAAATCACCAATCACCGAGGAATAGAGCGCCATATTCAGCGCCTTGCCTGCCTTGCCCTGACGGGCAAGCGGATAGCCATCAAGGGCAGTACAGGCCGCAGAAGCCGTGCCGGGGGTCTTGATCAGGATAGCGGATACCGAGCCGCCATAGGTCGAGCCTTTATAGAGCGCGACCAACAGCAGAATGGACGGCACCGGCTCCATATAAAAGGTAAAAGGCAGAGCGAGGGTAACAGCCATCGTTCCGGTCATGCCGGGAATGGCTCCGATGATCACACCGCCCCAGATGCCTGCGGCCATGATCAGGAGATTCTGCCAGGTCGCTACAGCCTGCAGAGCATAAAGAATGTCGTGCGCCATGAATGGTGTCTCCGATCAGAAGCCGAATTGTTTGGTCAGGATGCCAACGGGGAACTGGGTTCCCAGCGCCGAATGGAAAATCAGCTGCAGCAGGATCGGACCAATAAGGGACAGCCCAAGGATCCAGACCCGATAATTGCGCTCACCGGTCAGCAGGATCATGGCACCGGTCAGGGCCATGGAGGCGATGAGAAAGCCGACATAGGGCATCAGCCAGACATAAGCGGTAAAGGCCACCAGAGCGCCAATGAAGCGGCTGATCTGGACAATGCGCGGCGCTCCATCGCTTTCTATCGGCTCACTTTCTCCCATCCGGCCAAGCAGAGCCAGAATGAAGAGAACAAGGCCAAGAAAGGCACCGATGATGGATACTGTGCGCGGCCACATGTCTGGCGGCGGCGCAAAGCCGGGAATGAAAGCCGGGCGCGGCACATAGACAGGGATCAGGGCAAAGATGACGAAGACGAAAAAGGCAGCAATCATCAAGCCGCAAAACCACGGACTACGAAGAATGGAATTGTGCATGACGGGAAGTCCCCAACAAATGGCGTGGCCCTTTAAAAGGGCCACGCTTGCTGTCAGATGATGTTGTTATTTTTAGTTGGCTGGTATTAGTTGGCTGGCAAATAGCCAAATTTCTGAGCGAGACCATGGAACAGGTCATACTGCTCTTTTGCATAAGCGGTCATGTCAACCTTGCCGACGGTGGAGATGGAGCCGCGACGACCGGCCAGTTCCAGCCAGGTCTTGTCGGTAGCAACCTTGCCCAGGACGTCTTTCCATTTGGCAACGACATTTTCAGGCAGATCCTTGGGAGCATAGAGCGCGCTCCAGCCGGTCACCTGACCTGCCAGCTTGTAGCCCAGTTCGGCAGCCGTCGGGGTATCTGGCAGCTTTTCCATGCGTTCCGGTGCGAACACCATCAGGGCTTTCATGTCGCCGCTTTCGATATGCGGAAGGAGAGAACCGGCAGAAACAGCAAGGAAGTCCACATGACCACCCAGCAGAGCGGTTGCCAGCGCGCCACCGCCCTTGTAAGGCACCAGCGTTGCTGCGGTCAGCGGATCAAGACCCACATCAGCCAGAAGAGCCTGTGAAGTAAAGCCATCGATTGCAGTTGCACCCGATGCCGCATAGGTCATGGCGCCATTGCTGTCTTTGACAGCGGTGAGCAGTTCTTCGACGCTGTTATAGGGGGAATCGCCCTTGACGGCGAGGATCATCGGAGTCGCTTCAAGCGCACCCAGGAAGCTATAGGCATCCCATGCGGGGGTAGCCTGCGGGGTAACGGCTGGCGTCAGAGCCATGCCAACGCGGGCCAAAAGCAGGGTATAGCCATCCGGGTCAGCTTCAGAAACGGAACGGGCACCGTTCATGCCGCCAGCGCCGGGTTTGTTGACCACGGTAATCGGCTGACCGAGATAGCTTTTGGCGGTTTCAGCAAGAGCACGACCGGCAAGGTCGGATGCGCCACCTGGGCCATATGGAATAACGAGAGTTACGGCTTGAGTCGGGTAGCTGTCTTCGGCCATTGCCGCACCAGTGAAAAGAGCTGTCGCCATCGCGAGGGCGGAAACAAATTTTTTCATATTTTGTTGAACCTTTTAGACTGCGGTCCGAATAGACCTATGGAAGGTGATTGGATAATCCACAAAACTTTTCTTTCACAGTATTCCCTTTTTTGCAAGAAAATAAGATAGTATGCATTTTTGTAATACTGAGACAGATAGAAATGATGAAAATCCGCGAATTGGAAGCATTCGATGCTTATATCCGCCTTGGCGGTATGCGCAGCGCCGCAGACGAGCTGGGCCTGAGCCAGCCAATGATCAGCCGCCTGCTGATGGCGCTTGAAACACGGGTTGGCTTCTCTCTCTTTTTACGCAAGCGAAACAAGCTGATACCGACACCGGAGGCCTTCCAGTTTCACCAGACCGTTGTACGGGGGCTGGAAAGCATCCGGTCTCTTTCCGAAGAAGCCAGCGCCATTGCCAACAACCAGCGAGGCCATCTGGTGATCGCCGCCCAACCGATTTTCTGCGACACCTTTCTGATTGATGCCATCGCCGAGTTTCAGAAAACGCATCCACATGTGTCCGTCAGATTGCACGACACAGGCATGAGCGAGATCATGCGCATGGTTGCAGAACGAAGCTGCGACCTTGCTCTGGGCATCACGCTGGATGCGGACCCTTACGGCGCGGATGTGACGTCACTGGCCATTTGTGAAGCCCGCTGCCTCATGCCCAAGCATCACCCCTTGAGCAGCTCGCAGGAGGTCACTCTTCAGCAGCTCAAACGTGAAACCTTCGTCGATCTTGCACCGGGCAGCCCGCTCCGCATGCGGATTGATTATATGATGCAGTCCATTGAAGTGGAGCGTTCGATCGTTGCCGAGACACGCACATTGCATGGCGTCGTCAGATTGGTGGAAATGGGTGTCGGACTGGCAATCGTCGATCCCGTCGCCTGCCTCCAGCTCGACCATACAAGGGTGGTTCATTGCCCGCTGCTGCCAGCCATTCGTTGGGATATCGCACAATTCGTCCCCAAAGACCGCCCCCTGAGCGGCATCGGCCAAGCCTTTTCCGATGTCGTAGCCAACCGAATCGGTCAGCTAAAAACCGCAGGCGTCATCCATTAACCAGCTTCCCCGTAATAGCAAAAGAAAAGCAGTCACAATCAATAAACAGGGAAGAACAAGGGGAAATCGAGGATTTGCTTTTCCCGCGGGTACGTATTCTCGATCACTTGCAGGATTGAATGGCGGAGAGAGAGGGAAAGTCCCTTTAAGAAAGTTTTCTTTATCTTTTCAATAGCGTATGGCCAACAGGCGAGTTTAACGTATCTCACATCAGTATCTCAGTGTCAAACCATTACGGCTAGTAACGCCAGCGAAGACTTTTGCCAAAAGAACAAGACCAAAGAGACAATTTAAAATTGAATTTCTTCAAAACAAACCTCACGATACATTAAGGGGGAAAGCAAAATGAAGAAATCAGTTTCATTGTTATTGATATGCGCATTGGGCGGCTGTACGGGAATGAGCCGCGCAATGGAATATAATCAAGGATTACACCACGTTCGAGTAGGAAATGAAGCATACCGCGTATTTGAGCATCCCAAAGAAAATATGCTCATGACGACTCCATCGGTTGCAGGATCATTCGCAAGCGGAGCTATGCAAGGTTTAACACTTGGCCTTGTAGACGCCACACCTCCAGAAAAGCTCCATGAACAAGCTGCAAGATCGTATTTGGACGAGACTGATCGAGCAAATTGCAAAATCACACGCGGCTATCTCCTCGTAAAACCTCAATATGAATTTACATTTGAATGCCCAGCAAACTCAGAAAATACTAATCAGCACTAAAGGACACCAAAGACCTAAAGAGTTGGAGAAAATCCCAACTTCTGCAGCTTATTTCACATCCACGGCAAAAATGATGCTAAGCAGCATCTCGCCAAATTCAAATGACAGATAACTTTCTTGGAAGGCTAATTCAGGGTTACGACATTGACACCGAGAAAACGCAGTAAGTGGGACGAAGGCAGCTCTTGCGGTTCCCAACCTTAGAGTATCCTACCAAAGCTCTAATCCATCCGGACTAGTCATATGGCAGTGTCGTCTTGAGGTTTTCCGAGTTTCCAGCCACCTTCTCAAACTTATCCGCTGGGTATGTGATACCTATACTCGAACGTGGGTTATCCGGGGTCACCGGGCCCAAGTTCGGCATACACTGTATTTGCAGACCTATTGTGTTGTACCAACAGGAACACTTTTTGTTCTATCCCTAAGTCCCCGAGCAGGAAACTCACATACCGTTACAACCCGGCATGGTGCAAGTTGGGGAATCCAAAAACGCTTGCAAAACAAGCTCCTTTTCTATCCCCTCAGATGAGGACTACAGCCATTTTACATTAAATTATAAGATCCTCAATTGTACTCAGTACTTAGCTGGCTAAGTCAGGCTGCTTCGCCCGCAAACATTTGGCCACCACCAAACCATACAGCTTATTCAATAGTTGACATCCCGTATCTCGCGCCAAACACCGTACCCGAGATAGCTTAAATTCAATAGCTAACAATGGTGACGTTAGGTACCCATTTGTTTTTGGGGCAAATTTGTAAGCCCCCCTTCTAAGCATCTGGGTGTGTCGCTTTTACCCCCATATGGTCAATCAACGGGATGGGGCTAGCTCAGCATAGAACTATCAAATAAGCAATCGCGATGAGACCAACCAAGACTTCCACCTCGCAACACTATCCAACGGAGCCTATTGCTCCCGTTTCAACAGCCGGTAGACACTAGCGCGACCAATTCCCAGCTCTTGCGCAATAGCCGTGGCTCCTTTGCCTTCTGCCTTCAGCTTGCGGATTGCGTCTATATCCAAAGACCGTTTTCTTCCTTTGTATTTCCCATCAGCCTTAGCTTTGGCGATCCCCTCAAGCTGTCTTTCTCGCCTGATGTTGGTCTCGAACTCTGCAAATACTCCAAGCATTCCAAGGAAAGCCTTGCCCGTTGCTGTTGAGGTGTCAATTTGCTGTTCCGTTGCCTCTAGGAAGGCTCCTTTGGCTTGTAGCTGCTGGACAATGGTTGAGAGATCTGCAACTGAGCGAGCCAAGCGGTCAATTCGAGTAACAACCAGCGTATCGCCTTCTCTGATGAAATCGAGCAGCGTCTGTAGCTCTGCTCTTTTGGCAAGGCTGGTGCCTGTCTGCTTCTCCGCTCTCACCTGATCTGTGATAGGTGTCAGAGCCGCCAGTTGAACCTCAAGGTTCTGGTCAATCGTGCTCACCCTTGCATATCCGTAACGCATTCAACACCTCCTGTCTCATTAGGGTCTAGAGGTGACAGATTCCCATGTATCTAAAAGGGAAGTCAATTTAAATAAGACACTTTGAGCATAGACTTGAGACGTATCTTTAGGGTTTACCCAAATAAGACATGCGCATGCAGGCCTTCGGAGTGGGGGGAAATGTAAGAGAGCACTGCTTATTGGGATGAGGCCACAAGCAACAGGTTTCATCAACATGATGTCTTAGCATCTAATTGAGGTTGCTGGTGAGATAGACCCCATAGCAAGGGTACAAGCTGATTGCTGCCGCCAGCGTGCTCTGTATGGCCCTCAGAAGCGCTGTGAGGCGAATTTACACGATGCCAATGGGAATACGCCTCAAACCTCCAATTTCTCTGTACAGGAGTCTGAGGGGCTCTTGTGATTAGGTGTTCAAACTAGGTCATTCCAACATGAAGGCGGGCAATTACCCTGATGTAAAAGAGCATCGCTCTGGTTACCCATTGAGGAGCATACTGAAGAGGTGGCTAAAGTTGAATACTCTAGCGACAATCTGTCTTCCAGACTTCACTGAAAAGTAATCTATGCCCATATCTGGTGTCCAAATATCAAAGGAAAATCATACCCATAGGGGGAGTGGCAATTACCCTGATGTAAAGAACATCGCTCCAGTTATATATAGAGGGGTGATGCTAAGGTCAGATCTATAGCTGGTAACTATAGTTGATAGCTATAGCTCCTCCCTCCCTCCCCACCTATTAGGGGAGTGGTTATCTGGCTAAGAGAGGTAACTTATGTTGCCTACAGAAGAAGACCCCTGATCTCTCCCCCCCCAAAGGGAGATAGTCAAGAGCATAGCTCTAGGGAAGGCCTTTGCTGTTACCATCAGGCAGCTCTTCTGTTAGGCATAAGCTTAGAGATCTATAGATGCACCACACCTCCACATGGTCCATTATTCAAGACCGCTCATTCCTTCAGATTTCGAGAGATAGGAATAGCTAAGCCCGTCTATCCATCCCCTATCGGTCAAATCAAAAAGAATCGGTCGGCCAGCTCAGCTCATCACAGTTAAGCTATCCACTAGCGACACCACTCAACACATAACCTTCGTCATTGGGTCGTGCTGCCATTCTACGGTAGCTCAAGCCCCTCATAGGTGACACGCTCGATTTGCTGCTTGAGGAATCTGGCACTAATGTTGCCACCATAGTTGTCATCGGTCTTACCAGAACTCCAGCCACCGAGCGCCAAGACCACATCATGATTCAGCCCAGCTTCACGCATTGCGTCACGGTAGTTATGCCTGAAGCTATGAAACGAAGCTCCTTTCCCAGCCAATCCAAGTTTTCCAAGAAAGCGATTCTTATCGTTAAACCATTTGGAGAAATTGTTAGAGAGATACCCATCGGCTGATGGCTTTAACTCTGGAAACAAACGAACATGCCCTTCTCGTTTCTGCTGAAGCGCGAAATTAATGAAACCCAACCCTTCAAGAGCGGAATGGATAGGTACAAAGCGCTCCCCCGAAGCCGTTTTGACCCTCTGCCGGTCCCCTTCGTCCACACCTTCACCGTCTTTGGTTTCCTTGATGATTAAGCACCAAACTCCATCAATCTGCTTAACGTCATCGCAATGAAGCTGGCAGCACTCACCAAGCCTCATACCGGTCCAAAGAGCAATCAGAGGAACCCAGTACCGACCCTTTTTGATTATCTGGCTTCCCGGCAAATGGTATTTAAGTTCGCTTTGACAGCCCGTATACAGCGGAGCGGAGAAGATAGCGTTGAGTTCTTCAGTCGTGAACGAGCGGCGCTTATCCCTAGCCTTAACAGGATCATTCACCCTAAGACCTTCAGCGGGATTTTTGATCATGTAGTCTTCTTTTACTGCCCATTTGAACAAAGCGGATATATTGTTAAGCCTGTTGTTGATAGTGGAAGGGCTTAGAAGCTTGAGAGCACGCTCTTCTGCTAGCTTAACTACTTCGAATGCATTCTTGTCGGGAAACATCTGATGAGCGTTTACAGGCGTTTTGAGCAAGAGGTCTTGAACCTTCCGACAATCCTGCCGTGTTATGGTTCTGATATCCGTTTCAGCTCCAATGACATCTTTGAGCATCCGGTAAATCACATCATACCCTTTGTTGGTCCGCTCAGAGGCAGATCTGCCGGGGTCTGATCTATAGTGAGAAACCAATGTTTCGAGAGCAATTCCCCCCGAGGGGGTTTTTTCACCAGAAACGCTTGCCTCAATCCTTTCTTCATCAGGCGTAAAAGGCGGCGGACTTAAGTCAAACTCATCAGGCTCGCCATTGTTTCTTCGCTCAAGCACATCAATATAGCGCACCCACATTTTCAGAACTTCTCGCGCAAGATTACACCAGCCTTCAGACCCTTGGTCCAGTTTGAGATGATGCTCTTCAGAAAGTTCCTCTATGTCTTCTTCAGCCACAGATAGATCCTGCCGCGCCAACGCATCCCGATAATAAGGCTTTAACATCTCAACGGTCGCCAGCCGCGCATCATAGTCGCGACTAGTCAAACCAAAATCAGAGATCACCTCATCAAAGGAATAGCATGAAGGAGTGTAACCTAATCCTTCCTTGGCAGCCTTCTTTTGCAAATCGAAGTGCACATTAACGAACTGCACCTGAGAAGGCTTGTCCCCTTCCTGACGGCTTTCCATATCCTCAAGCAGCATGTCTTGAAGATGCCCCTTTGCAATGGACTGAGCTTCTTCTGTCGAAAGCTGCTCCTTTAAATCAGCTTCCGCAGCCTCAAACTCGTCATCCAGAGCGGCAAGCGCTTTGTGCAGACGTACTTTCGCCTCGGTGAGGTCTTTTGTCCGCAGAGAACGCCTAACAAACTTTTGATGATTGAATGCCTCCAGCAGTCCCTGAGGGACGCGTTTGTAGAGGTAATAGGTACCGTTTCGACGGTGTAGATTTGGGTATCCGGGCACAGCTTCCATGACCCCCCATGTATCACAGGGTTGTATCACAGTCGACCTTACTACCGCATTGAAATGTTGGGAAAACTCGGGTTTCTGCCGTTTTTAAGACTAATGGCGGAGAGAGAGGGATTCGAACCCTCGGAACGCTTGCGCGATCAACGGTTTTCGAGACCGCCCCGTTCGACCACTCCGGCACCTCTCCGCAAAGCCTTTCGAGCGAATTATGGTCATTGCAAGCTCAAAAAGGTGGCCGGACCATACACATCCCCACCACCAAGCTCAAGCCTGCAAACGAAAAAATCCCCACCATCGAGCATAAGGACAAACAATATATCGCTCAAAGCGCGGATGGGTCATTTATCGAGAAACCAGTTTCCTCACTCCCCACTTCTCCAATGAGCCATACAACGCGCCGAAAACAGAGAGAGAATCCTCTTTAGAGCCAGGAAATTCCGAGCATGACCATCAGAACAAGCTGGGCGAGAAGAGCAAGAAGATAGAAATAGCTCCGCAGACTGGGATTCTTGCGCGTAGCCATCAGATAATAGATCACCATATGCGCCAAGCGGCAAAGCACATAGACCCAGCTCAACAGCGCAAGCCACCATGCGTCAAAGCCGGTGAAAACCGCCAGAAGAACCAGCGCGATCATGAAGGGCACATTCTCGAGAGAATTCATGAAGGTGCGATGGCTGCGAAAGACAAAGGACTCCGGCCCAAGTTTTTCATCGACGATCCCCGGCACATAGGATTTCTGTGCCCGATGGGCAACCGAAGCAACCAGAGCCTGCACGAACACCATGACCAGCAAAAGATAGAGCGCCAGAAAACTCGAGCCATAAGGAGCAAATTCTGCAATCAAATAGGGCATAATGAAACTTTCCATATCACAAAACAACAATTACACGCCTGATGTGGGGCGCAAAACACCCCCATTCAAGCAGACCACGAAACATAGTAAAAATGCAGCTTTTTCTTGACTCTTCTCCCTTTCCCAGTATATTGCCCGGGAACTCATGGCGTGGACGCGAATCCGCGCCATTTCGCTTGTTTGTTTCATTTTCGGTAAATAACTGATTTATTTAAGCAAACAGGTTTCCATCAACTGACTGAAAAAAGACAGACCCGTAGATTGCAAAATCCCGGAGCCTGGATTGAACGGAGACAAAAATGTTCGCAGTCATCAAAACCGGCGGTAAGCAGTATACTGTTTCCCCCGAGGATGTAATCAAGGTCGAGAAGCTCGAAGGCGAAGCTGGCGAAACTGTCGTGTTTGACAGCGTTCTGCTGGTTGGCGGCGAAGGCGAAGCACAGGTTGGCGCTCCTCTGGTTGACGGCGCATCTGTTGCAGCAGAGATTGTTGATCAGGGCCGCGGCCGCAAGATCATCATCTTCAAGAAACGTCGTCGTCAGAATTCCCGTCGTCGCAACGGCCATCGTCAGTATTTCACCACCGTCAAGATTTCCGAAATCCTGACCGGTGGCAAAGCCCCTGCGAAAGCAGCCAAGAAAGCAACTCCGGCCAAGGCTGAAGCCGCTCCGGCTAAAGCTGCTCCGGTTGCCGCTGCACCAGAGGGCGAAAAAGACGACCTGAAGAAACTCAAAGGTCTCGGCAAGGTCATGGAAGGCAAAATGAATGACATGGGTATCACCACCTATGCACAGATTGCTGCCTTCAATGCTGAAGACATCGAAAAAGTCGAAGAAGCCCTGAGTGCAAAAGGCCGCTTCGAACGTGATAACTGGATCGAGCAGGCCGCTGCTCTTGCAGCCGAGAAATAAGATAGAGACCAGGAGACACCAAAATGGCACATAAAAAAGCAGGTGGTTCATCCCGTAACGGTCGCGACACAGCCGGCCGTCGTCTGGGCGTGAAAAAATTCGGCGGTGAAGCAGTCATCGCAGGCAACATTATTATTCGTCAGCGCGGTACCAAATGGCATCCGGGCAATAATGTCGGCATGGGCAAAGACCACACCATTTTTGCGACCGCCGAAGGCAACGTAGAGTTCAAGACCAAAGCGAATGGCCGAACATACGTGTCCGTGAACCCGATGGCGGAAGCGGCTGAATAACACTGGCATGAAGATAATACGATTTGCCGGTGTCCCAGACCCCGGTAAATCGACAAGGCCTCCCTCCTGAAAAGGGTAAACAGAGGCAAAAGATTTCAAGGGGAGATGGGACACCATCTCCCCTTTTCTTTTGACCTTGAATTTACCCCAGCCCTTAGGAGGGACCTATGTTGGAAATTGATGAAAACTTGCAACAGACCGAGCCTGACAGTAGAGCGGGTTCGGAAATCAAACCTTTCCTGTTGCGCCACCCTGCCCGGACCGATCTGGCATCACTGGTCGCCCTGGCAAACAATCCGGCACTCACCAAGAATCTTTGCAGCAACTGGTTGCCCTGTTCGGACATTCAGGCCGATTCCTGGTTTCTCAACTATACCGAGAAGTCGGACCCGACAGAATTTCCTTTCATCATCACTGACATGAAAGGCACCATGATTGGCGTGATCTGCCTGCTTCTGCAAGAAAACCGAAAGCAGGCCGAGATCAGTGTCATGATCATGCGCGAGCATTGGCAGCACGGATATGCCACACGCGCCATTCAGGCCGTGGCAGACTTTGCATTTTCGAGCCCGAACATCAATCAGCCGTCTCTGGAAGCGCTGGAGGCGCGCTGCAGGGTTTCCTGTGGCCGCTCACGGCGTATCGTCGAGAAATGCGGCTTCCAATATAGCGGCACCGGCATGGCTCATTCCCAGCATTACAAGGGTATGATCCCGATTGATCGCTATCGTCTTGACCGGGGCGTCTGGTATGCCCTGCGCAACTGGTCCGGGATGGGGCAGAGCAACCCCTGGGCTTTCGGGCCGAACAGCACGCCAAGAGGTTATAGCCTGAAAGGAGCAGCATGATGCAGATACCTGATCTTGCAAGTGAACGGCTAATCTTGCGCCCTTTGCGCGCAAGTGACGCACCGGCGCTGGCACAGCATTGTCAGGATTTCGAGATTTCGAAATATCTTGCAGTGGTGCCTCACCCCTATCCTGAAAGTGCGGCCAATGACTGGCTGGAAAAGCAGGAGAAGGGTGTTGCCGGGATCAATATGGCCATCACCAAAGACGATATTCTCATGGGTGTCGTCGGCATCAAGGCGTCCAGCGAACGGGACGTCGGCATCTTTGCCCCAACCATAGGCTACTGGCTTGCGACAGCCTATTGGGGAAAAGGCTTCATGCAGGAAGCCGTGCGCCGGCTGCTCGACTGGTATTTGCCCCACGAGCCGACCGAAAAAATGTGCGCGGCCGCCTTTGAGGACAATCCACGCTCACTGAACCTGCTGCGCAATCTCGGCTTTGAAGAGGTCAAACGCGACATCGGCTATAGCCTCGCCCGTGGCGAGAAAGTGCCGGAAATCATCATGGAGCTGACCTCGCAGCGCTTTTCGCAATTGGGGAGCGCCTGCTAACCAGGACGCCCCTTTCGCGACAAATGGTCCAAAAGGCATCAAACCATTGGTCCAGAGAGCATAAAGGAGGCAAATAGGCCGCAAAAGGGCCTTGAGCCTCCCCGCTCCGGACGATTGGCTATTGGCTTGGAGCCCCATTTTGGGGTAAAGGCTTCATGCAACAGGCAGCATCGCCGGGCCAGACCGCCATTGGCGTACGAAAGCGGCAGGAAATACTGCGCGCTCACCCCTTTTTCCGGCACCGATATCCTGAGAGGATCCGGCAAAAGGGATAGGCGGCAAGCGACGCACATCATATCAAAGATCTGGGCATGAGAGTGCCAGACATCAGGTTCGAGCAGACGGCTCAACGATAGAACGAGGCCATAGAATGAAATTTCTCGATCAGGCAAAGGTTTATGTTCGCTCCGGCGATGGCGGAGCGGGCTGCATTTCCTTCCGCCGTGAAAAATATGTTGCATTGGGTGGCCCCGATGGCGGTGATGGAGGCAAGGGCGGCGATGTCATCATCGAATGCGTCAACGGCCTCAACACCCTCATCGACTATCGCTTCAAGCAGCATTTCAAGGCCGAGACCGGCATGCATGGCATGGGCCGCAATCGCAACGGCCGCAAGGGCAAGGATATCATCCTGCGCGTACCCGTCGGCACCCAGATTCTGGAAGAAGACAACGAAACCATTCTTGCCGACCTGACCGAAGTGGGCCAGAGCTATACGCTGGCCAAAGGCGGCAATGGCGGCTTCGGCAACACCCATTTCAAATCCTCAACCAATCAGGCCCCCCGCCATGCCAATCCGGGTCTTGAAGGGGAGGAAATGTATATCTGGCTGCGCCTAAAGCTGATCGCCGACGCCGGTCTTGTCGGCCTGCCCAATGCAGGCAAATCGACCTTCCTTTCCTCGGTCTCCTCGGCAAAGCCGAAAGTGGCGGATTATCCCTTCACCACCCTGCACCCCAATCTCGGCGTCGTTGCCATCGACACGCGCGAATTTGTCATGGCCGACATTCCCGGCCTCATCGAAGGGGCCCATGAAGGGCTCGGCATCGGCGACCGCTTTCTGGGCCATGTGGAGCGCTGCCGGGTGCTGCTGCATCTGGTGGACGCCACGCAGGAAGATTATCTCGATGCCTATCGCATCATCCGCGGCGAGCTGGAAGCCTATGATGAAGGGCTGGGTGAAAAGGACGAAATCGTTGCATTGACCAAGATCGACTCCTTGACCGAGGAGGATATTGCTGAAAAACTGGACGCATTCGAAGCCACCTACGGCTTTCGTCCTCACGCCATTTCCGCAGTAGCCAAAACCAATATGGACATCATTCTGCGCGCCCTCTTGGACAAGATCGACACGGAAAACAAACGCGAGGAACAGGCCGACAAGGAGCCGGAACCGTGGCGCCCTTAGGAAAGTCATGAGCATGTCATGACGCTTTTGGACCTGTTACCAGCAATGTCGGCCTGAGCCCTCAGGCCTTGAAGAGACGGATTTCCAAGTGAGACTTGAGGATCAAAAGAGAATTGTCGTCAAAATCGGATCGGCAACGCTCATAGACGAGAAAACCGGCCGCCTGCGCGCGGCATGGCTGCAGACACTGGTCGATGATGTGGCCATGCTTCACGAGCAGGGCAAGGAAGTCATCATCGTATCGTCAGGGGCCATCGCCCTTGGCCGCCGCAAGGTCAAGCTGCCCAAAGGCAAACTGCGCCTGCATGAGAGTCAGGCCGCAGCCGCGATCGGCCAGATCGCGCTGGGCGAAGCCTATGCCGACGCCCTGCACAAGGTCGATCTGACCTCTGGACAGGTGCTGCTTACCCTCAGCGACACCGAAGAACGCCGCCGCTACCTCAATGCCCGCGCCACGCTGGCCACCATGCTCAAGCTCGGAGCCGTGCCGATCATCAACGAGAATGACACGGTCGCCACCACGGAAATCAAGTTCGGCGACAATGACCGCCTTGCCGCCCGCGTTGCGACCATGATCAGCGCCGACTGTCTCATTCTCCTCTCCGACATCGATGGCCTTTATACCGCACCCCCGGCCCACAATCCCGATGCGCAGCATATTGCGGTCATCGACCATATCACGCCCGAAATCGAGGCCATGGCAGGCAGTGCCGGATCAAGCCTTGCCAAGGGCGGCATGACCACCAAGATTGCAGCAGCCAAGATCGCGGTCAATGCCGGCACCGCCATGATCATCGCCAATGGCAGCGACTATAATCCGCTGCGCGCCATCATGAATGGTGCAAAGCACAGCTGGTTTGCCCCCAAATCCAACCCGATCACCCAGCGTAAGCGCTGGATCAACGGCAATCTGGAACCTCATGGCACCATCACACTGGATGAAGGCGCGGTGCGTGCCCTGCTGGGAGGCAAGAGCCTGCTGCCCGCTGGCGTGAAGCGTCTGGAGGGCAACTTCGCCAAGGGCGACGCCCTGATCATTCTTGATCCCGCTGGCGTCGAAATTGCCCGCGGCCTTGTCGCCTATGACCGCTCCGAAGCGGACCAGATCAAGGGATGCAAATCCTCCCAGATTGCGGAAATTCTGGGTTATGATGGCCGAGCCGAGCTCATCCATCGCGACGACATGGTTCTGAGCGCCGAATCCGGCGATCATGCCGACCACGCCTGAGGCAATGGCATCGGGCAGCGTTGCTCCCAAGGCCTTGCCCGCCAACGAAACAGCTTCGCAAAGAGGCACAAGGACTCTGTGCGCTGAAATAACGTCATGTTCCCAAAGGGGAGGGAGACAGCCATGAATGACACGACTGCATCCGTTAGCGAAATCATGAAGGCACTGGGCGCAAAGGCCCGCAAGGCAGCCCGTCATCTGGCCAATGCCCCGACCGAGCAGAAGAATGCAGCGCTCAGCGAGGCGGCGAAAGCCATTCGCGCCAATGTCCCGGTCATTCTGGATGCCAATGCCAAGGATATCGCCAAAGGCAAGGAAGATGGCATGACATCCGCCTTTCTTGATCGCCTGACCCTTTCTGAGGACAGGATCGAAGCCATCGCCGCTGGCCTTGATGCCATTGTCGCCCTGCCCGATCCCGTCGGTACCATCATGACCGGCTGGGACCGTCCCAACGGCCTGCATATCGAGCGCGTGCGTACTCCTCTGGGCATCATCGGCGTCATCTATGAAAGCCGCCCCAATGTCACCGCCGATGCGGGCGCCCTGTGCCTGAAGGCGGGCAACGCCTCCATCCTGCGCGGCGGTTCGGACAGCTATCATTCCTCAAGGGCCATCCATGCCTGTCTCGCAGAAGGCCTGCAAAGCGCCGGCCTGCCCAGCGATTGCATCCAGATCGTTCCCACCACGGACAGGGCTGCCGTTGGCGAGATGCTCAAGGGGCTGGACGGCAATCTCGACGTGCTGGTGCCGCGCGGCGGCAAGGGGCTGGTCGGACGCGTGCAACAGGAAGCCCGTGTCCCGGTCTTCTCCCATCTGGAAGGCATTTGCCACATCTATATCGACAAGCAGGCCGACCCGCAAAAGGCGGAAGCCATAACCGTCAATGCCAAGATGCGCCGTACCGGCATTTGCGGTTCGGCAGAAACCCTGCTGATCGACCGGACCATTGCCGACACCATCGGCAAGACGGTGCTGGAAGCCCTCAGCCGCTCGGGCTGCGTGGTGCGCGGCACCGAAGAGGTCATTGCATTGCTGCCGCAAGCCGAACTGGCCAATGAGGAAGACTGGTCAACCGAATATCTCGACGCGATCATTTCTGCCAAGATCGTCGACGGCGTTGACGAGGCCATCGATCATATTGCCCGCTACAGCTCCAACCACACCGAAAGCATCATCACCGAGAATGATGCTGCCGCCGACAAATTCCTCAAGGAAGTGGACAGCGCCATCGTGATGCATAACGCCTCCACCCAATTTGCCGATGGTGGTGAATTCGGCATGGGGGCAGAAATCGGCATTGCCACCGGCCGCATGCATGCGCGCGGCCCGGTCGGGCTGGAACAATTGACCAGTTTCAAATATCGTGTGCATGGCACGGGGCAGACCCGGCCCTGATTTCAACATCTCATCCACATGAGGCTTTGCCCCCTGCCCTGTTCCCAGTTTTCCGCCGGTTGACGCGATGACACGATCCCGCATTTATTCCCATGATCTGCCGCTCGTCACCCCCGGCCTGCGCATCGGCCTTTATGGCGGCAGCTTCAACCCCGCCCATAGAGGCCACAGGCATGTCGCCCTGACAGCCCTCAAACATCTCCAACTGGATCGCATCTGGTGTCTTGTCACTCCGGGCAATCCATTGAAAGATATAAGAGAACTCCCCCCTCTGGAGCGCCGGATGCGCGACACCGCCCGCCTGATGGATCATCCCCGCATTGATGTCACCGGCATCGAGGCAAGGGCGGGAACCCGCTATACCGCAGAAAGCCTTGACTGGCTGTCAACCCGCACCAACGGGGCGCATCTGGTTTGGCTGATGGGCGCGGACAATCTTGCCCAATTTCACAAATGGCAGCGCTGGGAAGACATTTTCAGCAAAATCCCTGTTGCCATTGTCGACCGCCCCGGCTACAGTCTCTCACCGCTTAACGCTCTGGCGGCCCGGAATTTTGCATGGGCGCGGCTTCCTTCCCACAAGGAGAAGACGCTCGCGACAGCACAATGTCCCGCCTGGACCTTCATTTATGGTCCGCGTTCGGACTTGTCTTCCACCGCATTAAGGCAAAGCACAAAAACCCAAGGCGCGCATGATGCGCAAGAGCCTTGAAATTGTCACATAGCATGACTTATTCTTGAAGGGCGAAGATTCGATGCTGATATCGCTCTTTCGCCCCGTCCATGTCCGTTCATAGCCTGACCGGCTGTTGAACGGGAGAGAAACTGTCTGCAGTTTGATTCAAGAGGTATATTCCTGTCCACCGCAGCACAAATGGAGATCATGCCAGAAGGTCCGTCTCCCATCCGTCTCGTTTCGGGTCGCAAGGATCCTGAACAGGCGCTCGCAGTGATCCTCTCGAGCCTTGATGAAGCCAAGGCCGAAGATATCCTGTCTATCGACCTGCGCGGCAAGTCCGCCCTTGCCGACTATATGGTCATCACTTCCGGTCGTTCCCACAGACATGTTGGTGCCGTTTCCGATCGTCTCCTCAGAGACCTCAAGGACAATGGCTTTGGCAGCGCCAATGTGGAAGGTCTTCCCAATTGCGATTGGGTGCTGATCGACACCGGCGACGTGATCGTGCATATCTTCCGTCCTGAAGTCCGCGAATTCTACAATATCGAAAAGATGTGGGCCGCGGATACGGACGAAGATCAGTAATCACGCCTCAAAGGCTGGCCTGCTGATGGATCCGTCCTGACGACGGATCTTCTCTGTTGGCAGATTCAGCCGGGAAGTGAATGATGAAGCTCATTATCAGCGCAATCGGACGGCAAAAAGCCGGCCCCGAAACAGATCTTGTTGCGCGTTATCAGGACCGCGCCCAGAAGGCTGGCCGCAATCTGGGACTCAGCGGCCCCGACATTCTGGAATTTTCAGAAAGCCGCGCCCGCAAAAGCCTCGAACGCAAGCAGCAGGAAGCCGAGCAGACCCTTGGCGCAATGCCCACCGGCAGCTTCATTGTTGCGCTTGATGAGCATGGCAAGAACATGTCCAGCGCGGATTTCGCCAGCCTGATCGACAGGGAGCGCAATCAGGGCACGCCCGCCATGGCCTTCTGTCTGGGCGGCCCGGACGGTCATGGACAGCCACTGCTCGCAGCAGCCAATGTCAAGCTCGCGTTGGGGGCCATGACATGGCCGCATCAGATCGCCCGTATCCTGCTGTCCGAACAGATCTATCGCGCCATCACCATCCTGTCGGGCCATCCTTACCATCGCAGCTGATTTCTCCGTCCAAAAACCGTCACAAAAGTCGGCTATTTGCAGATTTTCGCCGTCAAGACGATTCCACCCGCTTGGAGCATGCACTAAATTGCAATCAAATCAGCGCAACAGGTGATTCGGGTGCGAAAGAGAACAGCAAGCAGGTCAGAATTCCGGGCAAAGCCGACAAGAAGAGCCACTCACGCGCTCGCCCTTGCTTTTCTTGCTGCCCTCACCCTGCTTGCAGAACCGGTCTGGTCCACAGAATCCGCCACTGCCACATCTGACGAGCAAAGCCAGACGCAGGACCAGTCAGCCGGACAGGACGGCGACAAGCAGAAGACCGAGGAAGAACAACAGGCCGAGCGGGCACTGGAAGCGCGCCTTAAAGCCCGCAAGGATCAGGAAGACGCCCTTGCCCAGCTGGAATCCAGCATCGCCCTTTCCAAGCAGAAACAGGAAGAATTGAGCGCTGAAATTGCGCAGATCAAATCGGACCGCGAAACCATCCGCTCCGACATGATCGCCACGGGAGAGCGCATCTCCAATCTGGAAGGCTCGATCTCCCAGCGTGAGGATCGCCTCAAGCTTCTCTTCTCCGACCAGACCGAGCTCAAGGTTTCGCTGGCCGAGCAGCGTGATTCCCTCTCGGAGATATTGGCAGCCCTGCAGAGAATCGGGCGCAATCCCCCTCCTGCCCTCGTCATTCGCCCCAATGAAGCACTGAGCGCTGTGCGCTCGGCCATTCTTCTATCCACACTTGTTCCCGAAATTCGCGTCGAAGCCAATGCTCTGGCCAGCCAACTGGCCCAGTTGATCCAGTTGCAGAAAGAAATCGAAGACGAGAAATCGGCATTGCAGACCAGTCTGGCAAGCTTGCAGGAAGAAGAGCAGCGCCTGGACCTGCTGATCGAGAAGAAGAAGGCTCAGGAAGCGACAACACAGCAAGCCGCCGAGGAAGAGCAACAGAAAACCAATGAGTTGGCTGCCAAAGCCAGAACACTGGAACAGTTGATCAACGGCATGGAGCAGGAAATCGAGGCCGCCCGTATAGCCGTAAAAGAAGCGCAGGACGCCGAAAAGAGAGCGTTACAGCAGGAAATCGAGACAAAAAAGCAGAAGATAGCCGCATTAAAAGATGCCGCCCGCCTTTCTCCTGCCATACCTTTTGTTAAGATGAAAGGACTTATGCATTTACCTGCCAATGGTGCAATTTTGAAAGCCTATGGCAATGAAGATGGATTCGGTGGTCAAACACAGGGAATTTCAGTCGCAACACGCATTGGCGCACAGGTAACAAGCCCGTCCGACGGTTGGATAGTTTATGCAGGACCGTTCCGCTCCTTCGGGAAACTCTTGATTATCAATGCCGGAGGCGGCTACCATATCGTTCTGTCAGGCATGGACGAAGTATATCCCGAAGTCGGGAGTTTTGTTTTGGCCAATGAACCTGTGGGAAAAATGCAGCAGACAAGACTGGCATCCAGCGATCTATTGGATGCAAATGCCTCACGGCCAGTATTATATATAGAATTAAGAAAAGATGGTGTTGCGATCGATCCTTCACCATGGTGGACAGCAGATTTGAAGGAAAAGGCAGACGGATGATCCGTAAACTTTCACTATTGCTGATCGGCGCTCTCATGGGTGCTGGTCTGGTCGTAACCTTGTCAATCATCTCCTGGGAGACGACAGGGACTGCCAATGCCGCAAGTTCGGATACCTATCGCCAGCTGAATCTGTTTGGCGATGTTTTCGAGCGCGTGCGTCGCGAATATGTCGAGATTCCGGACGATGACAAGTTGATCGCTTCGGCTCTCAATGGAATGCTGACCTCGCTGGACCCTCATTCAAGCTACATGTCTCCTGAAAGCTTCGAAGACATGACCGTTGAAACGCAGGGCGAATTCGGCGGTCTGGGCATTCAGGTCACCATGGAAAAGGGCCTCGTCAAGGTCATCTCTCCGATGGACGATACCCCGGCACATGCGGCCGGTATTCTGGCCGATGATTATATCACCCATCTCGATGGCAAGCCCGTGCGCGGTCTGACGCTCAGCGAAGCAGTCGACAAGATGCGCGGCAAGGTCGGCACCAAGATCAAGCTGACCATCGTGCGCAAGAATGTCGAAAAGCCGATAGAGGTTGAAATCACACGCGAGATCATCAAGCTCACCTCGGTGAAATTCAAGGCCTATGACGATATCGGCTATATTCGCATCACCCAGTTCAACGGGCAGGCATTCGCAGGCCTCACCGATGCGATTGAAAAGCTCGAAGAGGAAATTGGCGAACAGAAGATCAAGGGCTACATCCTTGACCTGCGGTCCAATCCGGGCGGTCAGCTTGACCAGTCCATCGCGGTTGCGGACACATTCCTTGATCAGGGCGAAATCGTATCGACCCGCGGTCGCAACAAGGAAGAAGTCAAGCGCTACTATTCCCGCGCTGGCGATCTGGCCAAGGGCCATCCGGTTGTCGTGCTGATCAATGGCGGCTCCGCCTCTGCATCCGAAATTGTTGCAGGCGCCTTGTCCGACCATCACCGCGCCACTCTGGTTGGTTCCAAATCCTTCGGCAAGGGCTCGGTGCAGACCATCATCCCGCTGAGCAACAATGGTGCGATCCGTCTGACCACGGCGCGTTACTATACGCCATCTGGCACCTCCATTCAGGCCAAGGGCATCGTGCCGGACATCTTTGTCGAGCAGGAACTGCCTGATGATCTGAAGGACAAGTTCCCCCAGCAGACCACGACCGAGGCGACGCTGGATGGTCACCTTGAAGCCGAAGGCATGATGGATGCAGATGCCGTACCGGCAAGCGACGAGGAAGCCGATGTCAACGCGGAAGCTCAGGACGAGAAAGAACCATATTCTCCATCCTATGTTCCTGCGGAACTGGACAAGGACACCCAGCTTCAGTTTGCAATGAAACTGATGCATGGCGAAATCGTGAATGACGCTTACCCCCCCAAAGGGGAAACGAAGTAAGGCAACGGCAAGGGTGGGCTGACAAGCCCACCTTCACCTCTCTTTAGGAGACGGATCATGGCGGCGAGTGATCTGAGCAAGCCTTTGGGCCAAGACAAAAGTGAAGCATCGGGCCTCAGCCGGATTTTCATGTTCAGCTCCTTCGGGCTGTTGGCAATGGTCGTTCTTGGCCTGACATCGTGGATTTTGCTGGCTGACAATCCTGATGGTGGACTGCCCACGAGCGAAGTGGATCTCGCAGCCAAGGTCGATCCCAATACCCGTATCGGTGTCGTGGGCATCCGTCCAAGCATCAAGCCGGGCATACCGGAAACAACCCTTCCCGACGAGCAACAGGTCTCCAGCCCGCAGCTTGATGCGAGCATGCCTGCAGATATTCAGGACGATGCCGGTATCCGCGTCCTTGATCCAGCGGATCCAAGCCTTAATGCCGTTGCAACAGCGGATGGCGCGGTGCCATATCAGGCTTTTGCCCGTCCGGTCAATACAGACGCAATCGCAGGCTTGCCAAAGATCGCGATCATCATGGATGGGCTGGGCCTTTCCCAGACCACGACAGAAGAAGCCCTCACCCTGCTGCCGCCAGATATCACTCTGGCTTTTGCCCCCTATGGCAACAGCCTCTCGCGCTGGACCCGCAAGGCACGCAGTCAGGGCCACGAACTGCTCGTGCAGGTTCCCATGGAGCCGTTTGACTATCCCAACAACGACCCCGGGCCGCATACCCTGCTGACATCGGCCAATGCCGAAGCGAACAAGGCCAATCTCAACTGGGTGCTTGAGCGCTTTGACCAATATGTAGGGGTCATCAATTATATGGGCGCCCGGTTTTCATCCGATGAGCTGGCCGGTTCCGAATTCATGACCGAGTTGAAAAACAAGGGCCTGCTCTATGTTGAAAACAGCGCTCAGGGGCGCAGCAGGCTCAACATCATCGCCAGCAAGATGAGCATCCCCAATCTGCGCTCCGATCTTGTGATCGATTTCCGCGGCCGACCCGAGGATATCGAAACCCGTCTGGTTCAGCTTGAATCGATCGCTCAGGAAAATGGCTCGGCTCTCGGTGTCGCCTCAGCCTTCCCCACCTCGATCCATTCCATTTCAGACTGGACACAGTCCCTCAGACAACGCGGCTTCGCTCTTGTTCCGATCACCACTTTATTGAAACAATAAGGCATCAAGAATGGCCAAGAAGGATAAACTGCCCTATCGCGACTGCGTGGGCATTTGCGTATTCAACAAGGACAACAAGGTTTGGATCGGCAATCGCTTCGGCGCCAATGAGCTTGAGAATAGCGACTATACCTGGCAAATGCCGCAAGGCGGCATCGACGCTGGCGAGAAGCCCTTGCAGGCTGCCTTGCGCGAGCTTTATGAGGAGACCTCCATCAAGAGCGTCTCTCTGATCCGCGAAGCTCCCCACTGGCTCCATTACGACTTTCCCGACCATGTGATAAAGGGGGGAAAGATCGGAAAATTCCGCGGCCAGAGACAGAGATGGTTCGCCTTCCGCTTTGAGGGCGACGAAACCGAAATCGAAGTCATTCGCCCCGGTGGCGGCCATCATCCGCAGGAATTCGAAGCCTGGCGCTGGGAAAGCTTGGCAAACACGCCAGACCTGATCGTCCCCTTCAAGCGAGACGTCTATCTCGGTGTGCTGGAAGCCTTTGCCGACATAGCCGACTGAAGCCCCCCTCCCCGCATGGAGCACAAAAAAGAGGCTACAGAATATGTAGCCTCAAAAAGGTGTCGGGGGACTGTTTTTGCTCTTGCTTGCTCGCTCACCAGCTAGGCCTTGCGCACCTGCTCCATGAATTTGTCCACTTCAGCCTTGAGCAGGGCAGATTGCTTGTTCAACTCATCCGCAGCCCCCATGACCTGAGCGGAAGCCGCCGCTGCTTCCTGTGAGGCCTTGGAGACATTCTGGATGTTGGTATTGACCACTTCGGTTCCTTCTGCGGCATGGAAGACACTGCCGGAAATTTCCTTGGTTGCTGCATTCTGTTCCTCCATCGCCGAGGCAATGGCAGCAGAGATCTCATCAAGGCTCTGAATGACGTGAGAAACCTCATCCATTGAAAGGGATGCATCTTTTGAAGCCGTCTGGATCTCCTCGATCTGCTTGCTGATCTCATCCGTTGCCTTGGCTGTCTGGCCAGCAAGCGCCTTGACCTCACCGGCCACCACGGCAAAGCCTTTGCCGGCCTCCCCGGCGCGGGCAGACTCGATGGTCGCGTTGAGCGCCAGAAGATTTGTCTGTTCGGCAATGCTGGAAATCATCTCGACAACCTTGCCGATCTTGGTGGAGGTTTCGGCCAGCATGGTCATTTGCGAAGTGGTTTTGTTCACCTTCTCGGCAGCTTCTCTTGCACAACGGGAAGCCTGCAACACCTGATCGCTGATTTCACCAATGGTGCTCGTCATCTCCTCGGTCGCCGTGGCAACGGTCTGCACATTGCCCGAGGTCTGCTGCGAGGCGGCAGAGGCTTCGGTCACCTGCCTTGCGGTCCGATCGGAAACATCTGACATGGACTTGGCGCTGGCGCTCAGCTCTGTTGAGGCGGCAGAGACGGTTTGCACGATGCTGCCAACCTGCCTATCGAAATCATCCGCCATGGTCTGCATCATCTTGCGCTTTTCTTCCTCATTGCGCAGCTTCTGGGCTTCCTGCTCGGCTTCGAGTTCGCGCGCCCTTATGGCATTATGTTTGAAGACTTCAACCGCCTTGGCCATCTGGCCAAGCTCGTCGCCGCGCTCCGTGCCGGTAATATCAACACTCAACTCATCATTGGCCAATCGTCCCATGATCGATGTCAGCGAAAGCACCGGCTTTGTGATACCGCGCGAAATGATAAAGGCATTCAACATGCCTGCCACGATGGCTGCCACACTGACAATCAACAGCATCTGGTGAAAGCCGGTAATCTGATTGTTCACCTGCGCCTGTGTGGCTTCTTCATCCACTTTTGCAGACGCCGTGATATCCTTGGCGGCAGCGAGAATTTCCGTTGCCCCGTCATCCAGCGTTTCGCGGCGAATGCGTTCACTTTCTTCGATCGCCTCAAACATCTTCGTGAAAGACGATTGATAGAGCTGGGTATTCTTGACAGCCAGTTCCAGCTTGAACTGCGCCTGATCATTCACCACCAGACTGCGCATTTGCATCAGCTGATTTTCCAGCTCCGTCAATTTGACCGTGGCTTTTTCGGCCGAACTATTTTCACCATCTGCCCAGAATTTCATGACGGCAAGGCGGCCAAGCAACATGGATTCCTGCGCATCACCCACCTTGTTGAGCAAAGACATCTGACCGCTGGAAAAAGCAGTATCGTGAATCTCTGTCAGGGAACTTGTGATGATGTCGCCGGTCGGCGCCAGAATATCATAAAGCAGATGATGGGTTTCTTCCTTGAGCCGAGTAATGTCCAAGAAGCCATCCTTATAAGCACCAAGGCTGCTCTCGATCTTCTTGAGCAGGGCAACGCGGTCCGGCTTCTGCAGCTCCTCATCCGCCTTGGCCATCAGAACCATCATGCCATCAAAACTGCTTTTATAATGCTCTTCTGCTTTCTTCGCAGCTTCCGGCGTGACAGCAGCGACATATTCACGTGCCGCAAGCTGAACATCAATCACCGCGGTCTGCATGTCCGAGACCAGCAAGGCATCGCCAGCCTTGTCACCATAAAAAACGATACGTTCTTCCAGACTGCTCAATTGCGAGTCGCCGTATATAGTCAATCCCGCAAGCAGGCTGAGCACGATGGCAAAGCCGAGATAGATGCGGACACCGATCTTCAGATTACTAAAAATAGAAGCGGAGCGTCTACCCGAAGGAGGCACAGAATCGTTCACGCGACCCGCATGATTAGCCCCTTCATTGAGTTGTAAAGACATGCCTCATACCCCCAAGCAAAAACACTTCCAGATGAATTGTGTTAAAAGACAACCATCAGGTTTGTTTAGCATGGTTAACAATTGGTAAATTTTTCAGGCCTCCCGAGTTGCAAATATTAAGAGATTGAATACAAACGTTAATTTAAATTGACAGAATGTTAATAGAATAATTCTATCCGTTAATATCCATAATTAATTACTTAATAATTTACTAATAGGTACAAAATTTCAAGCCTATACATAATCGAAAACAATAAATACAACGCAAATAATGCGCGTATTATTTAAGCCTACCTTTCTCAAAAGGGAATAAAATTTCATTTTTATTGATAGAGACAATTGTCTATCTATAGATTCTTGAAATCAAATAAAAGAAATGGCCGCGCGATCGCCCGCGCGGCCTTTTCATCTCAATGGTTTTGCTAAATCTAACCTTGCCGAATCTGCAAAATGAAGCGTTGCACTTCATTCTTGAGAAAATCGGACTGCTTGGCCAATTCTCCTGCAGCCACCATCACCTGCCCGGATGCTTCAGCGGCCTCCTGCGACGCCTTGGAAACCGCCGTGATTGAATTGTCTACGATTTCGGTCCCCTGTGCGGCCTGATGAATGCTGCTGGAGATTTCACCCGTTGCGGCATTCTGCTGTTCCATCGCCGAAGCAATCGAGGCCGTAAATTCGTCAAGGCGCTGAATGACCTGACTGACATCATGCATCGAAAGGGAGGCTTTTTCCGTCGCAGACTGGATCTGGCTGATCTGCAAGGCGATTTCGTCCGTTGCCTTAGCCGTTTGCCCTGCCAGTTCCTTCACTTCACCGGCCACAACAGCAAAGCCCTTGCCAGCCTCGCCAGCGCGAGCAGACTCGATCGTGGCGTTAAGCGCCAGAAGGTTGGTCTGTTCGGCAATCTTGGAAATCATCTCGACCACTTCCCCGATCTTGTGCGAATTCTGGGCGAGAAGCTCCATCATCTGATTGGTGGCATCCACTTTCGAAACCGCATCACGCGCCGAGCTGGAAGCCTGCTGCACCTGAATGCTGATATCTCCGATGGTGCTGGTCATCTCCTCGGTCGCAGTCGCCACAGTCTGAACATTGCCCGAGGTTTGCGCCGATGCAGCGGAGGCCTCTGCCACCTGCCTTTCGGTCTGCTCGGAAACGCCGGCCATGGATTTGGCGCTGGAACTCAATTCTTCGGATGCAGAGGAAACCGTATCAATGATACCGCCGATATGATCGTTAAAATCGTCCGCCATCTGGCTCATCATTTCGCGCTTCTCAACCTCCGCACGGCGCTGGATCTCCTCCTGCTCGGCCTCCAACTCTCTGGTGCGGATCGCATTTTGCTTGAACACCTCGACAGCGGCGGCCATCTCGCCAAGCTCGTCACCCCGCTCCTTGCCGGGGATGTCGGTCTTCAGGTCGCCAGTCGCCAGCCCCTTCATGGAGCCGGTAAGAGCAACCACCGGCCTTGTAATCCCGCGCGAAATAAGGAAGGCGCAAATGATGCCAATAAGCACGGCAAAAGCCGTGGCAACATAAAGCATCTCGATGGTCGAGGAAAAACGATTGGAAACCGCAGCTTCCAGATTGTTACTGTCAGATGCGACCGTGGAAACGATCTTGTCGGCAGCGCTCAGGATTTCCGACGCCTTGGTATCAAGGGTCTGCTTCTGCACCGAATTGCGTTCTTCTATCGTCCGCTGCAAGGTGGCGATCTCGCCCTTATAGTCATTGACCCGGTTTGCCAACACCGTCAAGGCGGATTTCAAATCGTCATTGACCGTGCCAGCGCGGATTTTTTCATCCGCAGCAAACAGGTCCTCGAGATTTTTGAATGCTGCAGCAATTGTTTCCTCTTTGTTGTCGTCAACAAATTTCATCAGATTCAATCGCGTCAGCAGCATGGCTTCGCGAATATCGATGGCATAGATATTCAAACCCAGATCGAGGGAATTGGCGATCGTATTGTCGATTACATCAATCTGGTCGTTAACATCGGCGCCAATAGCCGGCAGTGTTTCATAAACCAGCTGGTTACGCCGGTTCATCAGGCCCACGAGCGTATCAAAGCCATGCGCGTAGTCACTGAGATTTGTTTCAATCGACTGCAACAGGTTTACGCGTTCAGGATTATTGATTTCCCCTTGGGCCTGCTCCAGCAGCCCCTGCAAGGTTTTGTAGCGCTCATTGAAGCGCTGCTCGTTAGCTTTGGTAGAACGCGCCAGATATTCCCGCGCAGACAACTGAACATTGACCAATTGTGTTTGCAATCTTGTCGCCAGAACCGCGTCCCCGGACAGATCGCCATATTCCTCAAAGCTGATATCCAGTTGATCAAGTGAATGGCCCGCATAAAATGAAACCATATTGATCACGGCGATGACGATCAGAAATCCAAACAGGATCCGGTAACCAATCTTCATCCTTTTCAAGAAGCTCTTCGACTTGTTTGCCTTCAGGCCAGCAATATCGGCCTGTTCCCTGCTACTGTCTGAATTTTTATTGCTTTGCAGCATCTTCCCTTATCCTCAAACAACTCCTACCCGGTATCGTAGTGTGACCTATGACCTGTATTGAGGATCTGATTTTTACGGTTAACACATAATTAATTCGGAATGCGACTGCAGTTTAGAATAGCTCAACAGAAGATCAGGCAATGTAAATTCAATAGCAATAACAATCAGGTGCGAATATTATTTGAAAGAATTAGGTAAATTTACTCCACAAATATTTATATCAATATATGAAATACATCAGGCCAAATAATAGTTTGCTGTATATTTTGCCATTGGCAATTTTATCAATAAAAAAAGCCGCAAGCAAACTGGCTCGCGGCTCTTAAAAACAGTTTTTCAAACCCGATTACTGACTGACAGCAACCTGTATCTTCTGCAAGCGGGCAAGGCGCAATGCTGCTTCGTTGCGCTGATCATCGCTTTCAGCATCAGCAACATCCTCTTCGGCATCCTTGATCAGCTTGGCCATCTTTTCATGGTCCAGCTCTTCAACAGGCAGTGCCTGTTCCACAAGGATCTTGAGGCCGGTGTCACTGACGTCGGCAAATCCACCGCGAACATAGATATCGCGCTTGCTGCCATCTTCCAGCTCTGCTTCGAGAATACCCGGAGCAATCGTAGAAATCACCGGTGCGTGGTTATCCAGAACGGTGAAGTAACCGTCTGAGCCCGGAACCAGTACAGAGACACAGGATTCGGAAAGAACCAGCCTCTCAGGCGATACAAGTTCAAAACCAAAAGCTTGAGCCATGATGAATACCTACTTCCTTCTCCGCCGGGAAGAGGCCGCTTAAGCGGCCTCAGCTGCGAGTTTTTCGGCTTTCTCGATTGCTTCCTCGATGGAACCAACCATGTAGAAGGCTGCTTCTGGCAAATGATCATATTCGCCATTAACCAGACCCTTGAAGCCCTTGATGGTGTCTTCCAGCGAAACAAGCTTGCCCGGAGAACCAGTGAAGACTTCAGCAACATGGAATGGCTGTGAGAGGAAACGCTCGATCTTGCGAGCACGCGCAACAGCCATCTTGTCGTCTTCAGAAAGTTCATCCATGCCAAGAATGGCGATGATGTCCTGAAGAGCCTTGTAGCGCTGCAGCGTTTCCTGAACCTGACGAGCCACCTGATAGTGCTCTTCACCGATGATACGCGGATCAAGCATACGGGAGGTGGAGTCAAGCGGATCCACAGCCGGATAAATACCCTTCTCGGCAATCGCACGGTTCAGAACCGTCGTTGCATCAAGGTGAGCAAAGGATGTAGCCGGAGCCGGGTCGGTCAAGTCGTCAGCTGGCACATAAATGGCCTGCACGGACGTAATCGAGCCCTTGGTCGTGGTGGTAATACGTTCCTGCAGCGCACCCATGTCGGTTGCCAGAGTTGGCTGGTAACCCACAGCAGATGGAATACGACCCAGAAGCGCGGACACCTCGGAACCGGCCTGCGTGAAGCGGAAGATATTGTCCACGAAGAACAACACGTCCTGACCTTCATCACGGAAATGCTCGGCCACTGTCAGACCAGACAGGGCAACACGGGCACGCGCTCCGGGAGGCTCGTTCATCTGGCCATAAACCAGTGCACATTTGGAGCCTTCGCCGCCGCCTTCCTTGTTCACGCCGGATTCGATCATTTCCCAGTAAAGGTCGTTACCCTCACGGGTACGTTCACCCACACCGGCAAACACCGAATAACCACCATGCGCCTTGGCGATGTTGTTGATCAGTTCCATGATCAGAACGGTCTTGCCCACACCGGCACCACCGAACAGACCAATCTTGCCGCCCTTTGCATAAGGCGCGAGCAGGTCAACCACCTTGATGCCCGTTTCCAGGATCTCGCCTTCGGTGGACTGTTCCACGAAGGAAGGAGCTGGCTGATGGATTTCGCGGGTCAGCTCGGTGCCCAGAGGACCGGCCTCATCAACCGGCTCACCAACAACGTTGATGATACGGCCAAGCATCGCATCGCCGACCGGAACGGCAATTGCCTTTCCGGTATTGGCGACAGGCTGACCACGAACCAGCCCCTCGGTGCTGTCCATGGCAATGGTGCGAACGGTATTTTCGCCCATATGCAAGGCAACCTCGAGAATGAGGCGCTGGCCATTATTGTCAGTTTCAAGTGCGTTCAAGATCGGTGGAAGTTCACCCTCGAACTGGACGTCCACAACAGCGCCGATAACCTGCGTGATACGTCCGGTAGCTGCTTCATTTGCTGCCATTCGTCTGTCCTCATCAATCGCCGTCAGAGCGCCTCAGCACCCGAGATGATCTCAATCAATTCACCAGTGATCTGAGCCTGACGCTGACGGTTATACGACAATTCCAATTTATCGATCATTTCGCCAGCATTGCGTGTCGCATTATCCATGGCGGACATGCGGGCACCCTGCTCGGAAGCACCATTTTCAAGAAGCGCATGGTAAATTTGGACCGATACGTTTCTTGGCAGAAGATCCAGAAGGATTTCTTCCTCATCCGGTTCATAATCATACACAGCACCGGATGCATGAGACCCTTCGCTATCACCCCCTTCAAAGACGGCGGGAATGATCTGCTGCGCGGTTGGCACCTGTGTCACCACAGAGCGGAACTGGGCATAAAAGAGCGTGCAGACATCGAAATCGCCTTTTTCGAACTTGTTCAAGGTCGGGCGACCGATGCGTACCTCGGCGTCGGAGAAGCGGATGGACTTCAAATCGCGCATATCAACGACATCGATGATATCCTTGCCGAATTCGCTCTTGAGTGCGTCAAAGCCTTTGCTTCCCACACAGATCATCTTCACTGTCTTGCCCGCAGCCTTGAGCGCACGGGCCTTATCGCGCGCAAGGCGCGCGATAGAGGAGTTGAAGCCACCGCAGAGACCACGTTCAGCGGTGCAGACCAGCAGCAGATGGGTCTGATCGGACCCGGTTCCTGCCAGCAGCTTCGGCGTGGATTCATCCATCGCACACCGGGATGCCACATTGGCCAGCACTTCACCCATGCGTTCGGCATAGGGCCGGGCATTCTCCGCCGCGCTCTGGGCACGACGAAGCTTTGCGGCCGCCACCATCTGCATGGCTTTGGTGATCTTCTGAGTCGCCTTAACCGAGGCGATACGATTCTTGAGGTCCTTAAGGCTTGGCATGATAGCCTCCGTTCCCCGTCAGTCGCAGATTACGCAAAATTCTTTGCGAAACCGTCGACCGCCGCCTTCAGTTTGGATGTAATTTCGTCATCGAGAGCCTTCTTCTCGCGAATGGCAGCAAGCACGTCCTTGTGCTCGTTACGCATCACGGAAAGCAGACCTTCTTCGAACGCGCGAACCTGGTTGACTGCGATGCCGTCCAGATAACCGTTCACACCGGCATAGATCACAGCAACCTGCTCTTCCACCTTGAGCGGAGAGAATTGCGGCTGTTTCAGAAGCTCGGTCAAACGGGCACCACGGTTCAGCAGACGCTGCGTGGTCGCATCAAGGTCAGAGCCAAACTGCGCGAACGCTGCCATTTCACGATACTGTGCCAATTCACCCTTAATCGGGCCGGCAACCTGTTTCATGGCCTTGATCTGAGCCGAGGATCCCACGCGGGACACGGACAGACCAACGTTCACGGCAGGGCGGATACCCTGATAGAACAGATCGGTTTCCAGGAAGATCTGACCATCGGTAATCGAAATCACGTTGGTCGGAATGAAGGCAGACACGTCGTTGGCCTGGGTTTCAATCACCGGCAGAGCGGTCATGGAACCGGAACCATTGTCCTCATTCAGCTTCGCTGCGCGTTCCAGCAGACGGGAATGCAGATAGAAAACGTCACCCGGATAGGCTTCACGTCCCGGTGGGCGGCGAAGCAGCAGGGACATCTGGCGATAGGCCACGGCCTGCTTGGTCAGATCATCATAGACCAGCAGCGAATGCATCCCGTTGTCACGGAAATATTCACCCATGGCGCAACCGGCGAACGGAGCCAGATACTGCATCGGAGCAGGATCGGACGCAGTCGCGGCAACGATGATGGAATATTCCAGCGCACCATTTTCTTCCAGCGTCTTGACGAACTGGGCAACGGTGGAGCGTTTCTGCCCGACAGCAACATAGACGCAATAGAGCTTTTCGCTTTCCGAACCGGTCTCGTTGATCGATTTCTGGTTCAGAATGGCGTCGAGCGCAATCGCGGTCTTGCCGGTCTGGCGGTCGCCAATGATCAGCTCGCGCTGTCCGCGACCAATCGGGATCAATGCGTCAACGGCCTTGAGGCCTGTCTGCATTGGCTCATGAACGGATTTGCGCGGGATGATACCCGGTGCCTTCACGTCCACACGACGGCGTTCGTCGGCCTCGATCGGGCCTTTACCATCAATTGGGTTACCAAGCGGATCAACGACACGGCCCAGAAGGCCCTTGCCGACAGGTACGTCAACGATGGCGCCGGTCCGTTTGACCACATCGCCTTCCTTAACGCCTCGGTCATCGCCAAAAAGAACGACGCCGACATTGTCCATTTCAAGGTTGAGCGCCATACCGCGCATTCCACCAGGGAATTCCACCATCTCACCGGCCTGGACATTATCCAGACCATAGATGCGGGCGATACCGTCACCAACAGACAGAACCTGACCAACTTCGGAGACATGGGCGTCTGTACCGAAGTTCTTGATCTGCTCTTTGAGGATTGCGGAAATTTCCGCGGCCCGAATATCCATCAGCCGACCTCTTTCAGTGCAATCTTGAGCGAGTTGAGTTTAGTGCGCACGGATGAGTCAATCATCCGCGAACCTACTTTTACAACAAGGCCACCCAGAATATCTGCATCGACCTTGGCATGAATTGCAATATCCTTGCCCAATGCCTCCTTGAGCGACGCCTTGAGCGCAGCCAAGTCGTCATCCCCCAGAGGTTTGGCAGATGTGACTTCAGCCACCTGCTCACCACGATGGTCGGAAAGGATCTTGCGAAAAGATTTGATAATTCCCGGCAGAGAGAACAGCCGGCGATTTTGAGCAACGACACGAACAAAGTTTCCGACAGTACCAGACATGCCGATCTTGTCCAAAAGCGCTGAAACAGCCGAGAGTTGCTCGTCTGCAGTGAAGACGGGGCTTTGAACAAGCCGCATGAAGTCTTCACTTTCATCCATGATGGCCTCGATGCGCGATAGATCAGCTTCCACCGCCTCGATGGCCTTTTCTTCGAGAGCAAGATCGAACAACGCGCGAGCGTAACGTTCGGCCACTCCTGAAACTTCTGAATTTGTATCTGTCACCTGGTCGCTCTCTGACATTTGGAGAATACTCCCAACCATATTGCGAAAACATGAGCCTGTAAAAGCCCTTATCCCCCCTGGGAGTCCGTCTCATCTGTCCGGGGACATTAATCCCTGAAACCGCTAGCTCGTCTAGCACATGGAATGAGCATGCGCAACATTGCGGTTAAAGCCATAAGTCGTAAATCGTATCGCGAATACAGACTTAAAGGCCTTTTCTTCACAGCTTCAGCCCTTCGCACGAGCAAAAGATTCACATGAAGGAAACCGGGTCAACATCGACCTGAATACGTAAAGATCCTGCGATTTTCGGGCTTTGCGCAAGCCAGCGCCGCAGCCATGGAGAGAGCGAAAATGTCCTTGGAGCAGTGACCAAAAGTCTAAAGCGGAATCGCCCCCGAAGCACCGAAATCGGCGCTTCCGCGGGCCCCAGCACCCGCACCCCTTCTTCGTATGGCACCGCCCGCACCATCTCCCGACCATAGGCCAGCGCGGCCTCGCGATGCTCGCTGGACAGAATCACGGCTGCCAGACGTCCGAAGGGGGGCATGCCAGCCTTGCGACGTTGGTCCAACTCATATGTGTAAAACTCTTCCCTTTCCCCTTTCGCAAGCGCAGCAATCACCGGATGTTCTGGCACATAACTCTGCAACAGACCGCGCCCCTGCCCCTGCACGCGCCCGGCTCTCCCTGTCACTTGTGCCAATGTCTGAAACACTTTCTCACCTGCCCGCAGATCGCCATGTGCCAATCCCAGATCCGCATCGATGACGCCGACCAGCGTCATGGCAGGAAAGTTATGCCCCTTGGCCACCAATTGCGTACCGATCACGATATCGGCCTTGCCCGAGGAGATCAGATCCAGTTCAGAGCGCAATTGCTGCACCCCGTGAATGAGATCGCTGGAGAGAATAACAATTCTGTGATCGGGCCAGCGACTGGCCGCCTCCTCGGCGATGCGCTCCACACCCGGACCACAGGCCACCAGACTATGCTCGTCGCCACATTGCGGACAGGTCGGCGGAACCGGCTCCGAATGGCCGCAATGATGACAGACCAGTTGCTTGCGAAAGCGATGCTCGACCAGCCATGTGGAACAATTGGGGCATTGGAAGCGATGCCCGCAGGTTCGGCAAAGGGTAAGGGGAGCATAGCCGCGCCGGTTGAGAAACAGCAGGCTCTGCTGCCCCGCCTCAAGGGTTTCATTGACCGCATCGATCAATAGCGGCGAAAGCCAGCTTCCCTTTTCGGGCGGATTGGCCCGCATATCAATCAGGGATATGTCCGGCATCGCCTGACCGCCGAAACGGCTGGGCAGGCGGATATGCTTGTAACGCCCCTGATCGGCATTGTTGCGGCTCTCGACCGACGGGGTCGCACTGGCCAGAATGACCGGGAATCCGGACAGATGACCACGCACCACAGACATGTCGCGGGCATTATAGATGACGCGGTCTTCCTGCTTGTAGGCTCCGTCATGCTCTTCATCGACCACAATCAGGCCGAGATCACGAAAGGGCAGCATCAGCGAAGAACGTGCGCCCACCACCACCTGAACCTCGCCAGTGGCCACGCCCCGCCAGACCAGATTCTTGTAGCGCTGCGCCTGTCCCGAATGCCATTCACCCGGTCGCACACCGAAACGCCCCTCAAAGCGCGCAAGAAAGGCATCGGTCAGCGCAATTTCCGGCACCAGAATGAGAATCTGCTTGCCCTGCTTGAGCGCCTCGGCCACGGCCTCGAAATAGACCTCGGTCTTGCCCGAACCGGTCACACCATCCAGCAGCATCACCTCGAAGGCCTGCGCCTGTACGATCTTGCGAATTTCGGCGGCGGCCTGTTCCTGCAATTCATTAAGGCTGGGTGGGGCATATTCCGCCTGCGGTGGCTCCATCAGGGCCGGAGGTGGCAGCATGCAGCTGGAGAGCGTGCCGCTCTTGACCAGCCCGTCCACCACCGAGGCAGAAACACCGGCTCGCTCGGCGATGGCGGATTTGGTTTCCGCCAGTCCGCCTTCCATCGCCTCTAGAACCCGCGCCCGCGCATTGGTCATGCGCTGGGGCGGCTCTCCGGTCAAGCGCAGGGCCGCAACGGGCCTTGGCGGCAACAGCGCATCCTCGCCGCGCAGCACCATGCGCAGCACCATGCCGCGCTGGGCGAGCGTATAATGCGCAATCCAGTCGACAAATTTGCGGAAATCGTCGGAAAGGCGAACGCCTTCATAAACTTCCTGCACATCCTTGAGGCGTGCCTCGTCGGAAAATTCGCTGGGGTCATCCCACACCACACCAAGGACGGATCTGGGCCCGAGCGGCACCCGAACCAACTGCCCCGGCTCAAGCCTGCCATCAAACCCGCCCTCTTTATCCACCTCGAACAGGGAGGGCGAATCGACAGGAACCCGGTAGCTGTAGCAACTATCCACATAAACCGGGACGAGAACTGACACAATTTGGCTCGTTGACGACAAGATGATCCCTTTTTATCCGCGCAGGAAACAAATAAATTGATTTCGCCTTAGAGGTGGGCTGACGATCGGGCAACTTTGGTTTATTGAACATATCGCACCCCGCCCGCGATTTCCAATCAGGTAGTCGCGCATACATGGCTAACGGAAACGGAGCACCAAAGACAATGAAATTCTTCGTCGATACTGCCGATACCAAAGAAATCCGCGAACTGGCATCCACGGGCCTGATCGACGGTGTCACTACCAACCCGTCGCTGATCGTGAAATCCGGCCGGGACTTCAAGGAAGTCATCGCTGAAATCTGCGAAATCACCGACGGTCCGGTTTCGGCCGAGGTAACGGCTCTTGAAACCACCCAGATGCTTGCAGAAGCCAAAGAACTTCTGAAAATTGCCAACAACATCGCCATCAAGGTTCCGCTGACCATCGACGGCCTGAAGACCTGCAAGGCTCTGACCGACGAAGGCCACATGGTCAACGTGACCCTTTGCTTCTCGGCCAATCAGGCCCTGCTGGCAGCAAAAGCCGGTGCAACCTTCATCTCCCCGTTCATCGGCCGTCTTGATGACCTCAATATCGACGGCATGGAGCTGATCGAAGACATCCGCACCATCTATGACAATTACGGCTTTGAAACCGAAATTCTGGCAGCCTCCATCCGCACCGCAAATCACGTAAAAGAATGTGCGCTCGCCGGTGCCGACGTGGCAACCATCCCGCCAGCAGTGATCAAGGGTCTGGCCAATCATGCCCTGACCGACAAGGGTCTGGAAGCTTTCATGAAAGACTGGGCAACCACCGGTCAGTCGATCCTGTAAAAGGTTCGATCCTGTCAACAAGCCCATCCTGTAACGGCTCTAGAGGCAGGCGGACCCAATATCGCCTTAAAGCTTGTGTAAATTCCATCCCCGATGCTGAGACCTTCAGCACCGGGGATTTTTGTTACTCGTAATCCCCGTTACTCTGTTTCCAGAGACCAAACCGGCATACGGGCAAACAGGCAAGATTGAACAAGGGGCTGCGCATGGCAAAGAATCGCGACAACAAGGATGCAGCGCTCATCATTGCCACATCTGCCTTGCGCGACATGCAAGGACGCTGGCTCAAAAGCCTTGCAGCCGAGCGACGCCTCTCGGACGCGACGCTGGAAGCCTATGAGCGGGATCTCGACCAGTTTTTCACCTTTCTGACCGGCCATATGGGCACAGTCTCCGATCTGGGCCACTTCCCCGATCTCAGGCCAGCCGATATCAGGGCCTTCATGGCCGACAGGCGCAGACATGACATCAGTTCGCGCTCCCTAGCCCGCAGCATGGCAGGCATACGCTCTTTCGTGCATTTTCTCGAAGAGCGCGGCCTCGCCTCCAGCGCCCCTTTCAACGCCATTCAGACCCCGAAATATTCGCGCTCCCTGCCCAAGCCCCTCAGCGAGGAAAAGGCAAAACAGCTGGTCGATCCGAGCCAGTCTCTTTCAGACGAGCCCTGGGTGACCGCGCGCGACAGCGCCATCCTGCTGCTGCTTTATGCCGTTGGACTGCGCATTTCAGAAGCACTCTCGCTCACCCCCAAAACGGCCCCTCTGGCCGGACAGGACGCCATCACCATCACCGGCAAGGGCGGCAAACAGCGCCGACTGCCTGTTTTGCCCGTGGTGCAGTCCGCCTTGCAACATTATCTCTCCCTCTGTCCGTTTGAGCTGGAAATGGACGCGCCTCTTTTTCGCGGTGTGCGCGGCGGCCCGCTCAATCCCCGCATGGTGCAGAAGACTGTCGCCGCGATGCGCGGCGCGCTTGGCTTGCCAGACAGCGCCACGCCGCATGCCCTGCGCCATTCCTTTGCCACCCATCTATTGGCCAATGGCGGGGATCTGAGGACCATTCAGGAGCTCCTCGGCCATGCCAGCCTTTCGACCACGCAGGCCTACACCGAGGTCGAAATGTCTGAATTGATGGACATTTATCAAAAAGCCCATCCCCGCTCCTGATGCCAATATAGTAAAAATTGGATATACCGATATAAAATCAGTAAAATTGACAATAAGTAACTTTGGACAGTAATTTTAATTGAAATATTTCACAAACCACTTAGAATAACTTTTAGATTTTCCTTAACAGCCAATTAATAATTTCAGGATATACTTGAACAAAAGAGCTTATTGCCCTAGTGTAATTACCAGCTTTGGCAACCAAAACGATATATCGGAGGAGCCAAATGGTATATCGCGCCATTTTAATGCTTATATTCAGTATGTTTATGTCTCCGGCGGCATTCGCAGGGCATTGTACTGATACCCAAACCCTTGGGACTTGGGAGAATCCATTCGCAGGTCATCGGCATGATCTGACTAAGCTTGAAATCAAGGAAATCTGCAACGCCCACACCGTTCCCCATATTCAGGTCAAGGCCTATACGGCCTGCGCTCCGCGCGATTGCACCTGGGGACGCGCGATTGCCCATCAAAGCAGTTCAACCAGTCTGACAGTCAGCTTCAAGACCTTCTTTGCCCGCCGCACGGTATCGGTGTCGATCAATGGCAAGCGCATGGATGCGACAGTCTTTGACGATTTCCATGACTCCCGCAAGGCCAATACCACCCGCTCCTTTACGCTCTGGCGCAAATAGCCTTGCCCTTCAATCTGCCGGCATTTGCGCCAACAGCAGGCAAACAAAAAGGCCACCCCTCTGAAGGGCGGCCTTCCTGTTGCATAGTTGCGTCTTTCACACAAGGCCCTAAGGCCCCATTGAAGATCCATCACATATGGATCGGGCGCTTGTCGACGGCCAGAGCTGCTTCCTTGACCGCTTCAGACAGGGTTGGGTGCGCATGAATGGTCCGCGCCAGATCTTCTGCCGAACCGGAGAAGGCCATCAGCACGGACGCTTCATGGATCATCTCGCCAACACCGGCACCAATCATATGCACGCCGAGCACCTTGTCTGACGCCTTGTCAGCCAGAATCTTGACGAAACCATCCGTATGACGCTGCGCCTTGGCGCGGCCATTGGCCGTGAAGGGGAATTTGCCGACATTATAGGCAATTCCGGCTTCCTTGAGCTGCTCTTCGCTTTTGCCGATAACGGCAATTTCCGGCATGGTGTAGACAACACCCGGCACGAGATTGTAATCCACATGGCCAGCCTGCCCGGCAAGGGTCTCGGCCAGCGCAACGCCATCATCCTCAGCCTTGTGCGCCAGCATCGGGCCAGCGATCACGTCACCAATGGCATAGATACCCTCGATGTTGGTCTTGAAATGCCCGTCCGTTGCAACGCGGCCGCGCTCATCCAGCGCAACCCCGACCGCTTCGAGCCCGAGCCCCTCGGTATAGGGGCGACGCCCGATGGCAACCAGAACGATATCGGCTTCCAGTTCCGAAGCCTCTCCGCCCTTGGCAGGCTCAAGGGTCACCTTGACCCCCTTCTTGTGCTTTTCAACACCGGTTACCTTGGTGCCCAGCTTGAAGTCAAAGCCCTGTTTCTTGAAAATGCGCTGCGCATTCTTGACCACTTCCCCATCCATGCCCGGCAGGATGCGATCAAGAAATTCGACCACGGTCACTTCTGCGCCCAGACGACGCCAGACAGACCCAAGCTCAAGCCCGATAACCCCGGCACCGACCACAATCAGTTTGCCAGGCACCTTGTCCAGTTCCAGCGCACCGGTGGAAGAAACCACATGCTTCTCGTCAATCTCGACGCCCGGCAATGGCGCCACATCAGAGCCGGTTGCAATGACAATCGCCTTGGCTTCGACAATCTGGACGTCCCCCTCTTCAGGGGTCACTTCCACCTTGCCCGCAGCCAGAATCTTGCCCTTGCCATGGAAAACATCAATCTTGTTCTTCTTGAACAGGAAATCAACACCGCCGACATTGCTGTCGATCACATCCTGCTTATGGCCCATCATGGCCTTGAGATCGAGCGACGGCTTGCCGACCTTGATCCCCATATTGGCAAATTCGTGCCCGGCTTCCTCGAACAGTTCCGAGGCATGCAGCAGGGCCTTGGATGGAATACAACCCACATTGAGGCAGGTGCCCCCATGGGTGCTGCGCTTTTCAACCACAGCCACTTTCATGCCCAACTGTGCGGCGCGAAATGCGCAAACATATCCACCAGGGCCGGTCCCTATTACGACCAAATCGTATGACATTTCATTCACTCCTGAAAAATGCTGGATTGATGGAGCGTTGGCTAAACCAAACTCAAAAACAAACGGGGCGCAAAGGCCCCGTTTCTTCAAATCAATAATCAGATATCCATGACCAGACGCTGCGGATCTTCAAGGCTCTCCTTGATGCGCACCAGGAAGGTGACAGCTTCTTTGCCATCAACCACACGATGGTCATAGGACAGCGCCAGATACATCATCGGGCGGATCACGATCTGACCATTGCGAACGACCGGACGGTCTTCAATGCGATGCATGCCCAGAATACCGGACTGCGGTGCATTGAGGATCGGGGTGGACATCATAGAGCCATAAACACCACCGTTGGAAACGGTGAAAGTGCCACCCTGCATTTCTTCGATGGTCAGCTGACCATCGCGCGCACGGCGACCGAAATCGGCAATTTCCTTCTCGATCTCCGAAAGCGATTTCTGATCCGCGTCCCGCAGAACCGGCACCACAAGACCACGCGGCGAGCCAACGGCAACACCAAGATGGACGAAATGCTTATAGACCAGATCGGTGCCATCGATTTCCGCATTGACGGCAGGAATTTCTTCCAGCGCCTTGCAGATCGCCTTGGCAAAGAAGCCCATGAAGCCGAGACGGACGCCGTGTTTCTTCTCGAAAAGATCCTTATACTGCTTGCGCATGCCCATGACAGCCGACATGTCCACATCGTTGAATGTGGTCAGCATAGCAGCCGTATTCTGCGCGTCTTTCAAACGGCGCGCGATGGTCTGACGCAGCTTGGTCATGCGCACGCGCTCTTCACGGGCAGCATCTTGCGGCGCAGAAGCCGGACGCTGAGCAGCGGGCGCAGGAGCTGCACCCGTCGGAGACGTAACGCCAGCGGCAATCGCATTGATGACATCACCCTTGAGCACCTGCCCGCGAACACCCGAACCGGCCACAGCAGCTGGATCAATCTTCTGTTCGGTCATCATCTTGGCAGCAGCAGGAGCTGGCGGCATCGAGGTCGCAGCAGCAGGCGCAGCCTTTGCCGGAGCGGCAGCTGGAGCCGCCTTTGGTTCTTCCTTCTTGGCAGCAGGAGCAGGAGCAGCGGCTGCCCCTTCGCCTTCAAGCAACATCGCCAGAAGGGCACCCACTTCGACGGTTTCCCCTTCAGCAGCAACAATGTCGCCCATCGTGCCGGATACCGGAGCAGGCACTTCGATGGTAACCTTGTCCGTTTCCAGTTCTACCAGCGGTTCATCGGCCTGAACCGCATCACCAGTTGCCTTGAACCACTGACCGATGGTTGCTTCGGTAACAGATTCACCCAGAGTTGGGACTTTGATTTCCGTAGCCATTTGGTTATCTCACATTTATAAATTCGGTTCAGCCGTTAGTCTTCGGCAAACGCATCATCGAGGAAGGCCTTGAGCTGGGCCAAATGCCTGCTCATCAGACCGGTAGCTGTCGCTGCGGATGCCGGTCGCCCTGCATAGCCGGGTCGTTTGACATTCGCATCAATCTGGTTGAGAACCCATTCCATATATGGCTCAACGAAGGTCCAGGCACCCTGGTTCTTCGGTTCTTCCTGACACCAGACCATGTCAGCCTGCTTGAAGCGGCCGAGTTCCTTGATCAGTGTCTTGGCCGGGAACGGATAAAGCTGCTCGACACGCATGATATAGACATCATTGATGCCGCGTCTCTCACGCTCTTCATAGAGATCATAATAGACCTTGCCGGTGCAAAGGATCACGCGACGGATCTTGTCATCAGACGTCAGCTTGATTTCCTGATTGGGCCGGATTTCGGCATCATCCCAAAGCACGCGATGGAAGGTGCTGCCCGCGCCCAATTCTGCCAGATTGGAAACCGCCCGCTTGTGACGCAGAAGGCTCTTCGGTGTCATCAGAATGAGCGGCTTGCGGAAGCTGCGTTTCACCTGACGGCGCAGAATATGAAAATAGTTGGCTGGCGTGGTGCAATTGGCCACCTGAATATTATCTTCCGCACAGGACTGAAGATAGCGTTCCAGACGGGCGGAACTATGTTCCGGACCCTGCCCTTCATAACCATGAGGCAACAGCACGACCAGACCGGACGCGCGCAGCCATTTGCGCTCTGCCGAGGAGAGGAACTGGTCAAAGACCACCTGCGCCCCGTTGGCAAAATCGCCAAACTGGGCTTCCCACATCGTCAGACCGCCCGGTTCGGCAAGCGAATAGCCATATTCAAAGCCCAGAACAGCTTCTTCCGAGAGCATCGAGTTGATGACCTCATAGCGGTTCTGCCCCTTGGCAACATGGTTGAGCGGGATATAACGGCTTTCATCCTGCTGATCATACAGAACCGTATGACGCTGAGAGAAGGTGCCACGTTCACTATCCTGACCGGAAAGGCGGACAGGATGGCCCTCTTTCACCAGCGTGCCGAAGGCCAGCGATTCAGCCGTAGCCCAATCGATCCCCTCGCCCGTTTCCATCATGGTGGCACGGTTGTTGAGGAAACGCTGGATCGTGCGGTGAACGTTGAAGGTCTCAGGCACCGTCGTCAGCTTTTCGCCAATCTCGCGCAAGGTCTCGACATTGACGCCGGTGTTACCCGAGCGACGATCATCTTCGGCGCTGGCGGTGGTCAGGCCGGACCATTTGCCGTCAAACCAGTCTGCCTTGTTCGGCGAGAAGCTTTGGCCGGCTTCAAATTCTTCATCCAGCACCTTGCGCACATCATTGCGCATCTGCTCGAAATCTTCCGGCGTGATAACCCCTTCAGCAATCAACTTGTCGGCATAACGCTGCAGACTGGTTGGATGCTGGCGGATCTTCTTATACATCAGCGGCTGGGTAAAGGCCGGTTCGTCGCCCTCGTTATGACCGAAACGACGATAGCAGAACATGTCGATTACGACCGGCTTGCCAAACAGTTGACGGAATTCAGTTGCGATCTTGGCGGCAAAGACCACCGATTCAGGATCATCGCCGTTACAGTGGAAGATCGGAGCCTCGATCATCTTTGCCAGATCAGACGGATAAGGCGACGAGCGCGAGAAGCGCGGATAGGTCGTAAAGCCGATCTGGTTATTGATGATGAAATGGATCGAACCACCTGTTCTGTGGCCTCTGAGACCAGAAAGACCAAGACACTCGGCCACAACGCCCTGTCCTGCAAAAGCGGCATCACCATGGATCAGCAGCGGCAGAACCGATGTGCGGTCAACGGTCGTGGTTTCAATGAATTTGCCATCATGGGCAGAATGTTGATCCTGCTTGGCGCGCGCCTTGCCCAGAACAACCGGATTGACGATTTCAAGATGGGACGGGTTCGCCGTCAGCGACAGATGAACACTATTGTCATCGAACGTCCGATCCGAGGAAGCCCCCAGATGATATTTCACATCACCGGACCCTTCCACATCGTCCGGGGTGATGGAACCACCCTTGAATTCGTGGAAAATGGCGCGGTGCGGTTTGCCCATCACCTGACTGAGCACATTGAGACGACCGCGGTGTGCCATGCCAAACACGATCTGCTTGACGCCCATGGCGCCGCCGCGCTTGATGATCTGCTCGAGCGCCGGGATCAGGGACTCACCACCGTCCAGACCAAAGCGCTTCGTGCCAGTATATTTGATATCGAGAAATTTCTCGAACCCTTCCGCTTCCACCAATTTATAGAGGATGGCCTTCTTGCCATTCTTGGTGAAGGCAATCTGTTTGTCCGGCCCCTCGATGCGCTCCTGAATCCATGACTTTTCAGCCGGATCGGAAATATGCATGAATTCCACACCAAGGGTGGAACAATAGGTACGGCGCAGAATTTCGAGCATTTCCGGGATGGTAGCAAATTCAAGCCCGAGAACATGATCAATAAAAATCTTGCGATCATAATCGGCTTCGGTAAAGCCGTAAGAAGAAGGATGCAGCTCTTCATGATCCTTGGCATCTGCCAGATTGAGCGGATCGAGATCGGCATGCAAATGCCCGCGCATACGATAGGCGCGGATCATCATCAGGGCGCGCACGGAATCGCGCGTTGCTTGCTGAACAGACGCATCGGTCAGTTCCACACCCTGACTCTGCGCCTTGCTCTTGAGCTTGTCGCCCAGCTTCTTCTCATCGACGGCAAAATCGCCGCCAGCCAGCGCCGATACCAACTCACCATTGGTCGCCGGAGGCCAGTCGTCACGCTTCCAGGAAGCGCCTCGCGCATTGGCGGCTATGTCGCCACCATCATCCTGCAATTCCCTGAAGAAGACTCGCCACTCTTCTTCAACTGATGTCGGATCTTTCTGAAAACGGGCATAAAGATCTTCAATATAAGACGCGTTACCTCCATAGAGGAAGGAAGATAACGCAAACGCTTCATTTGCGTCCTGACGTGCCATCGCCACCACCGCCGAACCTTCGTTCGGTCTCTTTTTTCTGGTCCAGCACCATTGCTGAACTGAGATGTTGCCACGAACTAGGGAAAACCCCAAGCTCGTGGCAATAGTTTAATGTCGCGCTTTTACTTACCTTTGAGCAAGTCAACCAAAGTGGTACCCAAACTCGCAGGTGAAGGAGAAACGCGGATCCCTGCGCTTTCCATCGCAGCAATTTTGTCTTCAGCTCCGCCTTTGCCGCCGGAAATGACGGCACCTGCATGCCCCATTGTCCGGCCCGGAGGAGCCGTGCGGCCAGCAATAAAGCCAACCATTGGTTTCTTGCGCCCTTTCGCAGCCTGCTCCTTGAGCCATTCGGCAGCATCCTCTTCAGCGGAACCACCAATTTCACCAATCATGATGATGGATTCCGTTTCGGGATCATCAAGGAACAGATCCAGCACATCGATAAATTCGGTGCCCTTGACCGGATCGCCGCCGATACCGACGGCCGTGGTCTGGCCAAGACCCTCATTTGTCGTCTGAAAGACTGCTTCATAGGTAAGGGTGCCTGAACGGGAAACAATACCGACAGAACCTTTCTTGAAGATTGAGCCGGGCATGATGCCGATCTTGCATTCTTCCGGCGTCAGAACGCCGGGGCAGTTCGGACCGAGCAATCTGGAACTGGAATCCTGCAGACGGCGATTGACCTTCACCATATCCACCACGGGAATACCTTCGGTGATGCAGGTGATAAATTCAACGCCAGCGTCGATTGCCTCGATGATTGCGGCAGCAGCTCCTGCTGGCGGCACATAGATGACCGATGCGGTAGCGCCCGTTGCGTCCTTGGCCTCTTTCACATTGGTGAAGATCGGCAATTCGGCGGCACATTCCATCCCCGCAGACCAGGTTTCCCCGCCCTTCTTGGGATGCACACCGGCAACCATCTTGGTACCATAATAGCAAAGGGCCTGCTCGGTGTGGAACGTACCGGTCTTGCCGGTCAGGCCCTGCACGATGATTTTGGTATCTTTATTGACAAGAATCGACATCGATCAGGCCCCCTTCACTGCTGCCACGATTTTCTGAGCGGCATCATTGAGATCGTCAGCAGGAATGACATTGAGATCGCTGTCCGCGATCAGCCTCTTGCCTTCTTCAACGCGCGTGCCTTCCAGTCGCACCACCAGCGGCACTTGCAGCCCGACTTCCTGAACCGCCGTCAGCACACCCTGAGCGATCACGTCGCAGCGCATGATCCCGCCAAAGATATTGACGAGAATGCCCTTCACATTCGGATCTGAGGTGATGATCTTGAAGGCCGCAGTCACCTTCTCGACGCTGGCGCCACCGCCCACATCGAGGAAGTTGGCAGGCTCGGCACCATACAGCTTGATGATGTCCATGGTCGCCATGGCAAGACCGGCACCATTGACCATGCAGCCGATATTGCCGTCCAGCGCCACATAGGCGAGATCGAATTTGGAGGCTTCGATTTCCTTCTCGTCTTCTTCGGTCAGGTCTCTCAGAGCCATCACGTCGGGATGACGGAACAGGGCGTTGCCATCGAAGGACACCTTGGCATCCAGCACCCGCAGGCGCTGATTTTCCATCACGATGAGGGGGTTGACCTCAAGAAGGGACATGTCCTTCTCGACGAAAGCGGTGTAAAGGATCGGGAAAAGATGCATGCCATCGTCCCGCGCCGAGCCTTCCAGCTTGAGCGCATCGCAAAGGGCAATTGCATCATCAGAGGTGACACCCCTGTCCGGATCGATCGGAACGGTGAGGATTTTTTCCGGCGTCTTCTCGGCAACAGCCTCGATATCCATGCCGCCTTCGGTTGAAACCACAAAGGCAACCCGGCCGCAGCTTCTGTCCACCAGAATGGAGAGATAGAGCTCGCGATCAATATCGGCACCATCTTCGATATAGAGACGGTTGACCTGTTTCCCGGCTGGCCCGGTCTGGTTGGTCACCAGAGTTGACCCCAGCATCTGTTTGGCGAACTCGGCCACTTCCTCTTTCGAGAAGGCAAGCCGTACCCCCCCTTTTTCGCCAGCAGATTCTTCCTTGAATTTGCCTTTGCCGCGACCACCCGCGTGAATCTGGGATTTGACCACCCAGAGCGGACCGCCCAGCTTTTCGGCAACAGCGCCTGCTTCGTCAGCGGAAAAAATGGGTATGCCGTCAGCGACAGGCGCACCATATTCCTTAAGCAGGGCTTTCGCCTGATACTCATGAATATTCATGGGATCTCCCCTAATCATTGAATCGGCCTGATGAACACCGTGAGCAAGCGCCACCAGACTGGTCTTTGCTTTTGGTCTTAATGCATCACTCCGTCATGTCAGCAAACCCATCCCCATGGGCGAGATGACACTCAGGAGTGTTGCAAAAATTTAGGCCGGAGAAGCCCTGTGCCGTAAGCCAGGAGCACAGGAATTCCCGGTATCAATCCCTCTCGATTGTTCAAGCCGTCTCAAGAGGGGGGATCTCAATCGCTGGTCTTAACTCAAGCGAGTTCAGGAGCAAGACGCTGGCAGGCCTCGATGAGACCCTTCACAGAATCGACGGAATGGTCGAACTGTGCTTTTTCGTCTTTGTCCATCTCGATTTCGACAATGCGCTCAATGCCACCGGCACCGATAACGGTCGGAACACCGACATACATGCCGTCAACGCCATACTCACCGGAGAGGTAAGCGGCGCATGGCAACACGCGTTTCTTGTCCTTGAGATAAGATTCTGCCATTGCGATTGCAGAAGCAGCCGGAGCGTAGAAAGCCGAACCGGTTTTCAGAAGCTTGACGATTTCTGCGCCGCCATCACGGGTACGCTGAACGATTTCGTCCAGACGGCTCTGCTCGATCCAGCCCATTTTGACAAGGTCGGTAAGAGGAATACCTGCAACAGTGGAGTAACGGATGAGCGGAACCATGGTATCGCCATGACCACCCAGAACGAATGCGGTAACGTCCTGCACGGATACGTCGAATTCGTCTGCCAGGAAATAACGAAAACGCGCGGAGTCCAGAACACCAGCCATGCCGACAACCTTGTTGGCAGGCAGACCGGAGAATTTCTGCAGAGCCCATACCATCGCATCAAGCGGGTTGGTGATGCAGATAACGAAAGCATCTGGAGCATATTTGCCGATGCCAGCGCCAACCTGCTGCATGACCTTGAGGTTGATTTCAACCAGATCATCACGGCTCATGCCAGGCTTGCGAGGCACACCGGCGGTGACGATCACAACGTCCGCACCAGCGATGGCTTCATAAGACTGGGTACCAGAGAATTTAGCATCGAATCCGTCAACCGGAGACGATTCAGCAATATCGAGGGCCTTGCCTTCCGGTGTTCCTTCGGCAATGTCGAAAAGGACGACGTCGCCCATTTCGCTCAAGCCTGCCAGATGTGCCAGAGTGCCTCCAATTTGGCCTGATCCGATGAGTGCAATTTTCTTCCGCGCCATATTCAGTTTCCCTTAACGTAAGGTTCTCCCAGAAACGGGAATGGATGGCAGTTTGAGTACCGCGAATCCGGTGCGCTTTCAAGTCGCAGATAGTTTTAAATGCATAAAAAACCCGAGACTTTTGGCGAACTTAACCTTTACGTTAAGGTAATTATAACCGAGAGCACCGTTCCAGATATTCATCCGACTGCATTTCGGTGAGACGGGAGGCGGTCCGGTCAAATTCGAAGGCTTCGGTTCCGCCCAGTTTCACCCCCAGATCAAACTGGGAAACATCGGCCAGCGCGATCACGCGAATATGATTGTCATAGAGCGTATCGATCAGCGTGATGAAGCGCTTTGCCTCATTGCGCATCGCCCTCTCGAACTGCGGCACTCCCTCAATGAAGATCGTATGATAAAGCTCGCAAAGGCGTAGATAATCGCTCGCCCCCAGAGGCTTTGCGCAAAGATCGGCAAAAGAGAAACGCGCCATGCCATGATAGGCCTGAGGCACATGGATGGTACGCCCCTGAACCTCAACCGCATCACTGGGCGCGCGCGGAGCCTCGACCACACTCTCCCACATGGACTGGAAGCGCGCCGTTGCCTCATCACTGAAGGGATGAAGATAGACCGGCTGACCGCCAAGCTTCTCCATCCGGAAATCGGTTCTGGAAGAAAGCCGAACAACCTCGCAGCGCTCTTTGAGCTGCTGGATGAAGGGCACGAACAACTGACGATTGAGGCCATCCTTGTAAAGCAGGTCCGGCTCGACATTCGACGTCGCCACCACCACCACACCGTCAGCAAACAGCCGCGAGAAAAGCCGCCCCAACAACATCGCATCGGCAATATCGGTGACGCTGAATTCGTCGAAACACAGCAGGCGCAATTCCCTGCACAAATCCTCGGCCACCGGCTTGATCGGGTCATCGCCCTTGATCTTGCCGCTGGCTATATCGGCGCGCGCCTGTTTGATGCGGGCATGCATGTCGCGCATGAATTCATGAAAATGGAACCGTCCCTTGCGCTTGACCGGCACGATCTCGAAAAACAGATCCATGATCATGGTCTTGCCGCGACCAACATCACCCCAGATATAAAGCCCCCTGACCGGCTCGACCGACTGCCGCTTGGCAAACAGCCAGCCCAGTGAAGAGGTCTTTCGGGAAAGGCGTTTCTCGCTCACCTTCTCAAGCAGCCGATCAAAGCGAACAGCCAGCGCCCGCTGATCCGCGTCGGCATCAATCTCGCCATGCCGAACCTTGCTGTCATAATAATCGGAAACCGAAATATCGCCCAGCTCACCTGTCAAATGCTTGCCTCGTCTTGCTTGAAACCATTCAGAATAAACGGAAGTAGTAGCGGCTGAACCGCCGCCTTCTGTCCATCTTACCTGCGACCGATTGTCAGCAGGCCAATGAATCGCAGCTCTAGCACAAAGGGCCGCAGAGCATCAATGCATAACATGCATGAAGAAATCTCATCAGAATTGAGAGAAAGAAGCACTAGGAAAGAGGCGCAAGGAAAGGCGCTGAGGAACAGAGCCGAGAGCAGGCTTGCCAGAAACAGGTGCGGGGCGCGATATCTCATCCCGCCCCGTCAACTGCGTTCCAATTCATACGGCCAGCTTTGAACCATCAACGGGTAAAAGTCAGCGCCCGTCCGTCCATCGTGGCCTGACCGCTAAAGCGACCCGGAGCATTGGAATAGAAGCGTCCGAGAATGGTTGTCCCGTCTTCAGCCAGGAAGACGACCAGCTTGTCGGCATCCAGACGCCAGGCATTGATCCTCTGCAGATCGGAAGAACTACAACCGCGTGACGAGGCACGATAGCCACCTGTCCAGTTTGTCAGATTGACATTCAGCTTGCATTGCTCAGCCCCGGACGTCAGGGTCCAGGCCCCAAGCAGGTCGGTACGCTTGAGAGTCCGGGCCGAAGAAGGAACGGGCTCGCTGAGCGCACTCATGTCATTCTGCACCGGAGGCGCCATCTCCGCTTCTGCACCCATGGCATTATTGATCGGCTGCCCGTCCTGCGGTGTAGTCGAATAGGACTGGTTCGGATATTGATCGTTGGGAATGAGAGCATCCAGCGTCTGGCTCTCGACAGGGGAAGTCGGTGCCGGATTCAATGGGGCCGCATCATTGCCACCAAACCGGTCAAATCCAGCGGACGAACAAGCTGTAAGTAACATGCCGGCACACAAAAGCGCGGAATAGCGAATCATACCACTCTCCTTACGTCACACTGATACGAATCTTTTATTCATAATGGTAAATATTCAAGGCCCAACTGAATGATCCGTTAATTTAAGGTAGATTCGGGTCAAGATTTCTTGAGAACGAGCATATTGCCCTCGTTATTCACACCAACCCAGACGCCCTCGCCATCCGAGCGGAGTTTGACGATCTCGTCGCCCATATGATCGCGCAACACGATGCGACCATCAAAGGGAACCCAGCTGTCGAGCATGAACAGGCTGGTCGGACAGGACGCATTGCCTGTTGCCTTGTAGCCATAACCGGCCCGGATATCTTCCAGCACCACTTCACAGGCATCTGAGGCCCTGCTATAGGCCTCTATCTGTTGCGCACGCGCAGCTTCTCCTGCGCCCTTCGCATTCAACTGCCAACGCCCGACATAGGGCTGCAAATCAACATGCTCGGTACGGATAGGTGCGAAATCTTCCAGAGCTTCAGCATAGGCCTGCTGAAATTCGGCATCGGTCCCTTGCGCCGTATCTTCCGTTTCGTCGACAACAAGAGATTGCGCATCCGACTTGGCAAATTTGCCCGATGCGTCTTTTGCCAAAGGAAGATCACTGGCCGGCTTGCTGGCTAAAACCACAGGCGATGCAGGGCTCGGTGCCATGCCAGATTCTGCCACAGAGCCTCCCGTCGAGAAGCCACCTGGGGAAACAGCACAGCCACCAAGCGCCATCGCGCAAACCGACATGATCATGATCACACAGTTTTTTCTCACAATCAGTCTCATTTACCCGTCATGAACATAAGGCACAGGCTTCTGCTTCATTTCGCCCAGTCGAATCTTGCCGATATTCAGCCTTGATCCGGGGCATTTTGCAACCCGTTAGCCAATAGGCTTTAAGCGATAGCAGGAAATTGTGGCGAAATCAGAAGCGTTATGCCCAACTTAGTGATCCAATAGCCAAATGTATAAAATAACAACAGGAATCAGTGATTGTAGGAATTGCTGATTGAAACAAAAAGGCTTCCCGGGAACAAACCCGGAAAGCCTGAATTGTTACAGAAATGATCTGTCCTGTCAGACGGAAGCAACCGAGCGACCGGCAGAGCCCAGATCCTGCATGGCTTCTTCCAGACGAGCAATCATGCCCTCTTCGCCAGCCCGCAGCCATTTGCGCGGATCATAATATTTCTTGTATGGCGTGCCATCCTTCGGATCCACCTGATGCTTGAAGGCAATCGGCTTCTCGTCAACCTTGGCGCCAACAGATTCAGCAAAGGCAAACTGGATGTCGGTGTCGATATTCATCTTGAACACGCCATAGGAAACGGCTTCGGCAATCTGCTCTTTTGCAGAGCCCGAACCACCGTGGAAGACGAGGCTCAGCGGCTTGTCACCCAGATTGCGCTCCTTGGCAACCAGTTCCTGAGAATGCTTGAGAATTTCCGGACGCAGCTTGACGTTGCCCGGCGCATAAACGCCATGCACGTTGCCGAAGGAAGCAGCAACGGTGAAATGACCGATCTTGGAAAGAACGTCATAGGCATAGAGCACATCTTCAGGCTGGGTATAGAGGCGTGGATCAGCAGCATCCCCTTCTTCCAGTTCCTTGCCGATGCCGTCTTCCTCACCACCGGTGCAACCCAGCTCGATCTCCAGGCTCATGCCCATCGGAGCCATCCGTTCGAGATATTTGGCGCTGATGGAAACATTCTCTTCCAGAGATTCTTCGGACAGATCGATCATGTGAGAAGTATAGAGCGGACGACCGTTCGCCTTGTAATATTTCTCACCTTCGTCCAGCAGACCGTCGATCCATGGCAGAAGCTTCTTGTTGCAGTGGTCCGTGTGAAGAACAGCACAGATACCATATTCCTTGGCCAGAAGATGGACATGCTGTGCAATCGAAACAGATCCGAGAACACGCGCGCGCATGGCATCAGGCGCACCCTGACCAGCGTAGAACTGCGCACCGCCGTTCGACATCTGAATAATGATATCGGATTTTGCCTTGGCAGCAGCTTCCATTACCGCATTGAGACTGTTGGTGCCGGTAACATTCACGGCCGGCAGCGCATATCCGCCTTCTTTGCAAGCTTCCAGAAGCTGCAAATATTCTTCACCGGTGATGACGCCGGGGCTCAATTTGATTCCGCTCACGCTGATCTCCCTTATAGTTTCGAAACTGAATTAATTCCCGATAGTCAAATAAAACATTCCTTCTCCAACGTCCAGAAAATAGCTGCAAAAGACGTCATATAAGTACTATCGACTAGTGTTATTCCCGTTGTTAGCACAAATCATTGAATGGCTTCAATCTTTACCAGCTATCACTCAATAGCTATTGCCAATCACAAGCAACTGATTGCCCAGACGGATCATTTTCGAAGGGCTGGCATGCATGAGACACAGATCGATTTATCCTTTCGACCATGGATCGCGCGACAGCCCCGAAATCTGCCTAGGCTGCTAGTGAGCCGGGCAAGGCTCCCCTTGCCGAAGCGATATCGATCGCAAGGCGCAAATCTGCATAGGTTTCCCGCACCGCCCGCTTGTGATGAGCGCCAATCTCTTCGCGGTCAGCGGATCCCGGCACCTTCAAAACAAGAACCGGTGGCTTGTAGGGAAAGATGGGAAACTTGAACTGATCCGCCATCGGCTCAAAGCCGACGACCAGATCAATACGCGGAGAATAGGCTTGCAGAAAGATGTCAACCGGCTTGGGGCAATAGTCATCCGGCACAATCCCATTGTCCCGAAGCACTTCAAAAACATGCCTGTCCAACTGCGCGGCAGGCACATAGCCGGCACTGAATGCACGAACCGCATTATTCAAACCCCGATTGAAATATGCCTCCGCCATGATGCTTCGATCATTATTCGTTTCATCAAGAAACAGGATATTGGTTTGCAGCATGAAAGCCTCCGTTCAGCCAACATTCAGGCAGCCAACTAAACAAACTTTCCGACAACTCGATGACACTCAGCAAAATTGTCATGGGCTCTCCACCGCATTGCGACAGATGCCCCTCGTTTAGCAGGCGATACAGAACAGTAGGTGGTCATCCTTCCGAGAACTTCAAGAAAATGAATTACCAAGCAATTTCAATTAGATACAATATTAATACGCCCATTCTCGCCATATTCCGGGCGCCCCCCTTTATGCACGCGGCTTTCCCCTTGCTCAACTGAACAGCCAGCGGATATCGGACCGAAGACAAAAGAAAACCGCCCTGCCGAAATCTTCGGCAGGGCGGTTCGATTTCATGACGCCATGCCAGAGGCATGGGCAAACAGAATGCAGAATGCCTTAAACGGCACGTTCAAGCAGCATGCGCTTGATTTCTGCAATTGCCTTGGCCGGATTGAGGCCTTTCGGGCAAACCTTGGTGCAGTTCATGATCGTGTGGCAACGATAGGCACCAAAGGCATGATCGAGCTGATCGAGGCGTTCACCGGTATATTCATCGCGGCTGTCGATGATCCAGCGATAAGCCTGCAACAGAGCAGACGGGCCGATATAACGATCACCATTCCACCAGTAGGATGGGCAGGAGGTCGAGCAGCAGGCGCAAAGGATACATTCATAAAGACCGTCAAGCTTCAGGCGATCTTCATGGGACTGCAGCCATTCGGTATCCGGAGCCGGGGTATCCGTCTTCAGATATGGCTCGATGGAGGCATGCTGGGCATAGAAATTATTGAGGTCAGGCACCAGATCCTTGACCACTTTCATATGCGGCAGCGGATAAACCTTCACCGCCTTCGACTTGCATTCATCCATACCGAAGGTACAGGCAAGCGTGTTGGCACCATCGATATTCATTGCGCAGGAACCGCAAATGCCTTCGCGGCAGGAACGGCGCAACGTCAATGTCGCATCGATATTGTCTTTGATATAGAGCAGCCCATCGAGAACCATTGGGCCACAATCGTCGCGATCGACATAATAGGTGTCGATCTGGGGGTTTTTGCCGTCGTCAGGATTCCAGCGATAAACGCGGAATTCGGTCAAGTTGGTCGCGCCTTCAGGCTTGGGCCAGGTCTTGCCCTCTTTGATCACTGAGTTTTTCGGCAGCGCAAGTTCAACCATCTTTTCGCTCCGTATTCGGGTCGCGCCCTACTCGCTCTTGGCGAGATCGGGCATTAATTTCGAAAAGGCCGGGCAACGCCATGCTGCCCGACTTGAAAGGCATTAATAGACGCGAGCTTTCGGCGCGATCTTGGCCATATCGATACCGCCATCTTCCGAAGAAGTGAGAGGATCGAGAATAACCGGACGATAGTCAAGTTTGACATCGCCATTTTCCGCGACCCAAGCCAGCGTATGCTTGCGCCAGTTTTCGTCGTCACGCCCCCCCAGAGGACCATCCTTATAGTCTTCACGAGCGTGAGCGCCGCGGCTTTCCTTGCGGGCTTCAGCACTGACAACCGTTGGCAGAGCGTTGATCATCAGATTCTGAAGTTCAAGGGATTCCATGAGGTCGGAGTTCCAGACCAGCGAGCGGTCGGAAACCTTCATCTCGCCCATTTCGCCCCAGATTGCTGCCATTTCCTTGCAGCCCTGCTCCAGCGTTTCCTGAGTACGGAAGACGGCAGCATTATTCTGCATGCTCTTCTGCATTTTCAGGCGAAGCTGAGCCGTCGGTTGGGAGCCGTTGGCGTGGCGAACCTTGTCGAAATTATCCATGATCTTGTCAAAGCAAGCCATGTTCGGCGTTGGCATCGCGGCTTCACGATCGATCACCTTGCCAGCCTTGATGGCAGCAGCCCGACCAAATACCACCAGGTCAATGAGCGAGTTGGAACCAAGACGGTTGGCACCATGCACCGACGCGCAGGCTGCTTCACCAACAGCCATAAGACCCGGAGCAATCGCATTCGGATCCTCTTTGGTCGGAGCCAGAACTTCACCCCAATAGTTGGTCGGAATACCGCCCATATTATAGTGAACCGTCGGCAGAACCGGGATCGGCTCCTTGGTCACGTCGACACCGGCAAAGATTTCAGCCGATTCGGAAATACCCGGCAGACGCTCTGCCAGCATGTCCGGATCAAGGTGATCAAGATGCAGATAGATATGGTCCTTGAGAGGGCCAACACCGCGGCCTTCGCGAATTTCGAGGGTCATGCAGCGGGAGATAACGTCACGGGACGCCAGATCCTTGGCACTCGGAGCATAGCGCTCCATGAAGCGCTCGCCTTCGGAGTTGACCAGATACCCGCCTTCACCACGTACACCTTCGGTGATCAGGCAGCCAGCGCCATAGATGCCGGTTGGATGGAACTGAACGAATTCCATATCCTGCAGCGGCAGGCCAGCGCGGGCGACCATGGCGTTACCGTCACCGGTAATCGTATGGGCCGAAGTTGCGGAGAAATAGGCACGGCCATAACCGCCGGTTGCCAGAACGACCATCTTGGCATTGAAGCGATGGATGGTGCCGTCATCGAGATTCCAGGCAACCAGACCTTCGCAGACGCCATCTTCGCTCATCAGCAGGTCAAGACCGAAATATTCGATATAGAATTCGGCATTGTTACGGATGGACTGACCATAAAGCGTATGCAGGATGGCGTGACCGGTACGGTCAGCAGCAGCACAGGTGCGCTGCACGGCCGGGCCTTCGCCGAAATTCTGCATATGGCCACCGAACGGACGCTGGTAGATCTTGCCTTCTTCGGTACGGGAGAAAGGCACGCCATAATGTTCCAGCTCGTAAACGGCAGCGGGTGCTTCACGGCAGAGATATTCCATGGCGTCGGTATCGCCGAGCCAGTCAGATCCCTTGACGGTGTCATACATATGCCACTGCCAGCTGTCCGGTCCCATATTCTGCAGGGAAGCGGCAATACCACCCTGCGCGGCAACGGTGTGTGAGCGGGTCGGGAAAACCTTGGTTACGCAAGCGGTGCGCAGGCCCTGTTCGGCCATGCCGAGCGTGGCGCGCAGACCGGCGCCACCGGCACCCAGAACCACAACGTCATGATAGTGGTCGTGGACATCATAGGCACGACCATTGATATTATATGTATTGGCCATCTGATCTTACCCTCCAAATGCCACTTTAAGCACCGCAAAGAAAAGGGCGGCACAGACGACGATAGCCGCGAAGCTGTTCACGATCTTTGTCAGCGTGCGATAAAGCTGATTCTGGAAATAGTCTTCCGGAATAGTGGTCGCACCCAGATAGGTGTGATACACGGAGACGCCGATCACCAGGAGCAGGAAGACGGCAACGAGCGGATGCCCGACAAGCGCCTTGGCTTCTTCATAGCTAGACCCTGCTGCGGCGATAACGAACGCAACAAAGCCAAGCCCGAGGATAACCAGGAACGCAGCCGTCAAACGCATCATCCAGTGATGTTCGGTTCCGTGGTGAACTTCACCAAGACCGCGCGTGATTTTGATAGGTGTTTTCATTGTCCTCTCTCCCCGCACTCACATCACGGCATAGCCGATGACCCAGATGATGAGGGTGGAGACAAAACCACCGATCAGGGTCGCGCGATAAAGAAATTCGATTTGCGGCTTTTCCATCATGGCCGGGATATCCCAGATGAAGTGACGGATACCACCAATCATGTGATGCATGAGCGCCCAGGTAAAGACGAACAGCACGAGCCGGCCCAGAATGGAACCCCACAGGGTCTGGGCGGTTTCGAAGGCTTCCGGGCCGATTGCCAGGGCAATCAACCAATAGGCCAAGAAGAACAAGCCAACATAGAGAGCCACACCAGACATACGATGGCTGATAGAAGTGACCATCGATAGGGTAAGTTTGTAGGCACCGTGTTGAACATGGGGAGATATCGGGCGTTTGCCCTTCAGGTCGACGTCTGTCATATTTTCGGTCCTCGACAGCTGACACTTACGGAATACGTAAATTTAACCAAGACTTTGGTATGCATGTCTGATGTCATAGCGATAATTCTGGATCTGGTCAAAGCGACCAGCCCGCTAAATCGATGTATTTTGTCCAAACTGCGCCTAACGGACAGCATCACATTTGAACAATGACGCATCTTTCCTGATCCGATTAAGATCAAGTAAGCAATATCTTAGCGGACGTGACGAAACTTAGTTGCAATGATGGGGGTGTTATATGATATTTCGCAAATCCTCCCGAATTTTAGCTCACAAGCCACAAGACATTGCATAAAGAGCCCTTTTACGGCCCTTTGATATCCTTTTTGCGCGCAGCCTTGCGATGTGCTTTTCCTCCTGCCCCGCACCGTCAGGGCAGCGAGACTCATCCGGAACAAACCGGATATACTCTTGTATCATGTTCAGCGTGGAAGCACCAACCACAGATCCATATCCAAAATGACTGATGGTTCATAACCGGTTTCCGTCTTGCCCGGAAAAGCATTGCATGGCGCATCCTTGCTGGCGCAAAGCCGGACCCGCAGCGCGCCGACATCGTCACGGGCAGGAAGCTCGGTCTTGTCGAGAATCTCAGACCAGGCAAAGACGGTTTCGCCGGCAAAGAGCGGCGCAACATGACGCCCGCCATTGATGGCAGCAACATGAAAGGCATTGGACAGGCCATTGAAAGACAGGGCACGGGCCAACGAAATGACATGGCCGCCATAAATCAGCCTGCGCCCGAATCGCCCCTTGCCTTCGGTAAACTGGTTGAAATGCACCTTCGCCGTATTCTGATAAAGCCGCGTGGCCATCTGATGCTCGGCTTCCTCGACCGTCATGCCATCAACATGGTCGATCTTCTCCCCCACCTCATAGTCAGCCCATTTATAGGGCGAACCGGACAAATCCGTCTCGAAACCGTCAATATCGAGAATTGGTACCGCATCACCAAGCGCATTGGGCGCCAGAGCCGCAGGCAATGAAGGCACGCTGTCATGGCCGGTCGGTGTCGATGGATCCTTCTTGCGCACCATCACCCAGCGCACATAATCCAGCACCACATCACCATGCTGATTGACCCCGCGCGAGCGCACATAGACAACGCCCGTCTTGCCATTGGAATTTTCCTTGAGCCCGATCACTTCCGAGCTGGCCGTCAGGCTGTCTCCGGCAAAGACCGGCACCAGGAAGCGACAGCCCGCATAGCCCAGATTGGCCACCGCATTGAGGGAGATATCCGGCACGGTCTTGCCAAAGACCACATGAAAGACCAGCAGGTCGTCCAGCGGCGCTTTCTCATATCCGATAGCTTTGGCAAACGCATCCGAACTCTGCACCGCAAAACGGGACCCGTAAAGCGCGGTATAAAGAGATGCATCCCCTTGGGTGACGGTGCGCGGCGTTGCATGTCGGATCACCTGCCCGATTGTAAAATCTTCGAAAAAATTGCCCGGATTGGTCTTGCTCATGGTCCCCTCCCTCGCTCCACCATTCTTGCATGGCGACAGACTGTTCCGGCAATATATTGCAGCGCAACAAAGCTGTCATTTGGAGGAAAGACCAACAAGGCGCAGGGGCAACCAAAGGCACTTTGGCACCCATAAAAGGGGGAAGCAAAAAGAAAAGGGACAAAAGAAAAGGGACACCGGCACCGGCATCCCTTCATATGAGACAATAGCGCCAGAAGCGCGCGCGACAAGATCACGCCGGTTTGGGTGGCGCCTCTCCGATCGACTTTTCCGAACTGTCCGCCTGTCCATGCACCCAATAGCCAGATGCCTTCATCCATGTCAGAGGATGGGCCAGCTCTTCAATAAGATAGGTCCGGATTGCCTTGGCAATACGCGCTTCCGCCGCGATCCAGACATATGTGCCCTCGCCGCAGGCAACATCCTTGACGGCCTGCAAGAGAGGCTCGGGATTGTTGGCCTCGCCGCCGGGACGATAGATCCAGTGCATGGCTAGATCCGCGCTGGTCTGAAAAGTCTGGCCGTCTGCCGCCTCAGGCACCGAAACAAAGGCTTCGATCTCAAGCCCGGCATCGGCCTCTTCGATCCAGCGCCCAATCGCTGGCAGCGCGGTTTCATCGCCAATCAGAAGCAACCGCTTGATGTCACCGGTCAGCACCGCAGAGCCGCGAGGGCCCCCGACCTGAAGCCGATCGCCCGGCTTTGCCGCAATCGCCCAAGCCGTTGCCGGTCCGGCCTCATGCACGGCGAAATCGACCGTCAGGCTCCTTGCATCATTGTCAAAGGCCCGCGGAGTATAGTCCCGCATCACCATCATGCCCTTGTCATCGGGCACAAACAGCTTGATATGGTCATCGGGAGCCAGACTGGTAAAGTCGGCCAACTCGTCTCCGCCCAGAACGATCCGAATCATCGATGGCGTTATCCGCTCAACGCTTTGCACTTCCAGATCACGTTTCTTGAGCTCATGGCGTACCCGCTCAAGGCTGGGCGCATTTCTCGTTTCTGAGGTCATTTATTCCACTCAATTCATTTAAGATATATCTTGATATATATCGTAATCACGGGTGAAAATTCAAGAGTTCTCTACTCAACTTTATCAATAGAGTGAAAAAACCAATGCCGCAACATGGATGGAGCCATCTCGCGATAGGTCCCTTAAGGCGACAGACACGCCATTCGGAAAAGAAGACGCAAAGACCCGAACAAAGGGCACAAAAAAGGCGGCCGGAAGCCGCCATTTCTTCGTATCATTGCAAAGGCTGCTAAAGCTCGCCCAGAACCACATCCCGGCTATAGCTGAACGGCTCGACCAGCTTGGTCACCGCCTGCCCGCATTTCATCACCCGCGCTTCAGCATCATAGGCATAGCTGGGTGAGCCATGCAGCTCCCAGCCCTTGGAAAGCGCCTCGGTGACCCGGTGACAGAAGTTGGCATCATCCACCCCTGTGAGAAACCGGTATACTCTTTGTTTTTCCTTCATGACTATTCCTCATCTCGAGCCGCGATGGCCTCGGCAATATCGACCAGCCGGCGGGCCATATCCGCATGCAGCCGCTCGACCATTTTGCCATCGATCGTCATGACATTCTTTGACAGATTCTCCGGCGCATCGAAAGCCTCGATCAGCTTGCGTCCCCACGCCACCGCATCGGCATCAGGAGAGAAGATCCGATTGCAATCATCGATCTGTTTGGGATGGATGAGGGTCTTGCCATCCATGCCCATTTCCTTGCCCTGCTCGCATTCGGCGATATAGCCATCCATATCGTTGAAATTGTTATAGACCCCGTCAATCACATCCAGATCATAGCTGCGCGCGGCGGCCAGACAATTCATCAGCCAGCCATAAACGGGCGCCCGTCCGGGCACCATCGCAGCCCGGGTTTCCTTGGCCAAGTCATTGGTTCCCAAGATGAAACAGCCCAAACGACGACCGTGATATTCCTGTGTTGCAGCCGCGATTTCCAGCGCCCGCAGCATGCCTTGCGGGGTCTCCATCATCGCCCAGATCTTGATGGACTGATCGGCTCCGGCGTCATTCATCTTGCGCCCCACCATATAGACATCTTCGGCACAATTGACCTTGGGCACAAGGATCGCATCGGGCTTGGCCTCGATGGCAGCAGCAAGGTCGGCAGCCCCCCACTGGGTGTCCATTCCATTGATCCGGATCACCACTTCCCGGTGCCCGAATCCACCCGCCTTCACGGCCTCGGCAACCTGATTGCGCGCCACCTCTTTCATGTCCATTGCGACCGCATCCTCCAGGTCCAGCAGCAGCACGTCGACATCCAGGCTACGGGCTTTTTCCAAGGCGCGGGCATTAGATCCGGGCATGTAGAGAGCTGTTCGGCGCGGTCTGAAAGACATTGAATTTTCTCCGATCTTTGAGGCAATATGCAAGCGCGCGACAACTTAAAACACAAAGGCGCGCCTAGCCATCCCCTTCCTTAGGCCAACCTCCCGCTCAAGGAAGACAAGAAGAAAAGCGGAACAGCAAATGAAACAGGCAGATCTCGTCATTATTGGTGGCGCAATCATGGGGGCTTCTGTGGCCTATTTCCTGAAAAAGGATCTCGGCTTTGAAGGCTCTGTCCTTGTGATCGAAAAGGACCCCACCTATGCCAACAGCTCAACCACACTTTCGGCGGCCTCGATTCGCCAGCAATTCTCCACGCCGGAAAATATCGCCCTGTCCCAGTTCGGCCTGAAATTCTTCGGCGAACTGAAGGACCGTTTCGGCTCCGATGCAGACATCGCCTATCATGAAGGCGGCTATCTCATTCTGGCCTCGGAAGCAGGCCTGCCGGTGCTCCAGAACAATTACAACACCCAGATCGCATGTGGCGCCGATATCGAGATGATGTCACCCGATGACATGCTCAAGGCCTTCCCCTGGCTCAATGTCGAGGATCTCGCTGCCGGTTGCTATGGCCGCTCCGGCGAAGGCTGGTTTGACGCCCACATGCTCCTTGATCTCGTGCGCAAGGGCGCCATTGCAGCCGGAGCCCAATTCATCAAGGGCAATGTGGTTGCCATGGAGAAGCAGGGCAGCAAGGTCACTTCGGTCAAGCTCGACAATGGCGACAGCATCGGCTGCGGAGCCGTGGTCAACTGCGCCGGAGCCAATGCAGGCAAGGTTGCCGCCATGCTCGGCATTCCCCTGCCAATCGAGCCACGCAAGCGCACCATCTTCGTCATCGACAACAAGAAGCCCCACCCCAACATGCCGCTGATCACCGACACCTCCGGTGTCTATATCCGGCCCGAGGGTGAATTCTTCATTTCCGGCTGCCCGCCGATTGCCGATCCGGCCGCCGACTATGAGGACCATGCCCCCCATTACGACCTGTTCGAAGAGGTGATATGGCCAGCGCTTTACAATCGCATGCCCGGCTTTGATGCCATCAAGATGGTCAACGCATGGGCCGGTCATTATGAATATTGCACTCTTGATCAGAATGCCTTCATCGGCGCCCATCCGGAAATCACCAATTTCTACATCAATGCGGGTTATTCCGGCCACGGCCTGCAACATGGCCCCGGAGCAGGACGCGGCATTGGAGAACTGTTCCTCTATGGTGAATATCGCTCGCTTGACCTCTCCATTTTCGGCTATGAAAGGATAGCGAACAACAAACCCGTCAGAGAATTCAACATCATCTGACCGACAAGACCGAGAGTTGATAGCATGATCCAAAGCCCGGACCGAGGCACCGCAAATTCTCACAAGGCCCCGTTTGAGGCAAAACCGGTCATCGTCATCTCGTCTCATGTCATGGCGGGCGCGGTGGGCAACCGCGCCGCTGCCTTTACGCTCGAAAGGCTCGGCTTCCCGGTCTGGGAAGTGCCGACGGTCATTCTGCCCTGGCATCCCGGTCATGGTCCGGGCACCGTTCAGAGGATCAATCCGGAGCTGTTTGCCAAAAGCCTTGAGGATCTTTCCCGCCATCCTGATTTCGCCTCTGTCAGCGCTATCTATTCAGGCTATCTGGGCTCCCTCGAGCAGGTCGGAGCAATCGCGTCTCTGGTTGATCGTTACAAGAGCCTCAATCCCTCGGGCATCTTCTTCTGCGATCCCGTCATCGGCGACAAGGAAGGCCTCTATATGGCCGAAGATATCGCCATTGCGATCCGCGATCACCTGATCCCGCGCGCCGACATCATTTCGCCCAATCGCTTCGAGCTGAACTGGCTCACCACCTCTGCCGAGGAGAATAACAACGGCCTCATCGAGCAGGCCAGAAAGCTCGGCCGCAAGACAACCATGATCACCAGTGCTTTTGCGCTGATGCGCAACGCCATCGCCAACCTGCTGATTCATGAGGAAGAAACCGGTAAGGGCACGCTTCCCATCATGTGCGAGCATCCCGCCATTCCCAATCCGCAGAATGGCACCGGCGACATGATGGCCTCCCTCTTTCTGGGCCACAAACTGGCAGGCGCGTCCGACGAGACGGCTCTCAAGCAAGCCTCGAGCGGCGTTCTGGAAGTGGTTACCCGTTCAGCCAACATGGGCTATCGCGATCTGGAAATCGCCCGCTTTGCCGATCGCTTCCACTCACCCATGGCGATGGTCAACATGCGCCAGATAGGGGTTGGCCCGAAGCTGACAACCATCAGAAAAGCCCCCCGCAAACCCCGACCTCTGGATTGACAAGCGCTTTCACCTTGCATTTGCACCCCGCTCACCCTGTAATGGAAAAATATACCCCGGATCGCACCCCGGATCGTATAATGGCTCTTGATTTTTATGGAGCCTGACGCGAGATGTGATAAGGAAAAACCAGTAGGCGACAAAAGAGGATATTATGGCTCAGCTACCTGAAAGACTGCTCGAAGGCTATGCGGAATTCAAAAAGGGACGTTTCCCCACCGAGCAGGGGCGCTATGAAAAGCTGGCCGAAAAGGGTCAGAACCCGAATATCATGCTTGTTGGCTGCTGCGACAGCCGCGCTGCACCGGAAATCATCTTTGACTCCGGGCCGGGAGAAATCTTCGTCATGCGCAATGTGGCCAATATCGTGCCGCACAAATCGACGCAGGAAGATGGCCTCCATGGCACCACTGCCGCTCTGGAATTCGCCGTCAATGGCCTCAAGGTAGAGCATATCGTCATCATGGGCCACGGACGCTGCGGCGGCGTGAAAAGCTATATCACGTCGGATGATGCCAAGCCTCTTTCCGAGAGCGACTATATCGGCAAATGGTCAAGCCAGTTGCAGACGGCAGACAACCCGATCCGCTACAAGGCACTCAACCGCCCCGAGCTTGACCATGGCGGCCTGCTGGAACGCTCCTCGATCATCAAGTCGCTGGAAAATCTCTATTCCTACGAATTTGTCAAAAGCCGCGTGCTGGATGGCAAACTGTCGCTGCATGGTGCCTGGTTCGATATCTCGACCGGCGAGCTGGAATATTACGAAGAAGATCTGGGCACATTTCTCAAGGTGCCAGCCTGACAGCAGCCTTCAGCCTGACGCATTGGCTCGCAAACAGACAAGAAAAAACCGGCCTGATACTGTCAGGCCGGTTTTTTAATGTCATGTCATCAGGAGAGGATCAGGCGTCCTTGCGTGGCTTGACCAGACCGCGATTGATCAGCGCCTCGGCGATCTGAATCGTGTTCAGCGCGGCACCCTTGCGCAGGTTATCGGAGACAACCCACATATTCAGACCACTATCAACGGTGGAATCCTCACGAATACGGGAGATATAGGTCGCATCTTCGCCAGCCGCTTCAACCGGCGTGATATAGCCACCATCCTCGCGCTTGTCGACAACCAGACAGCCGGGAGCTTCGCGCAGGATATCGCGCGCTTCATCGGCAGAAATCGGCTTCTCGAATTCCAGATTGACGGATTCACCATGGGAGACGAACACCGGCACGCGCACGGCGGTGCAGGTCACCTTGATTTTCGGATCAAGCATCTTCTTGGTCTCGGCAACAACCTTCCATTCTTCCTTGGTCGAGCCGTCATCCATGAATTTGTCGATATGCGGGATCACGTTATAGGCAATGCGCTTGGTGAATTTCTTCACTTCGATGGGATCGGAAACAAACACAGCGCGGGTCTGGGTGAACAGCTCGTCCATGGCTTCCTTGCCAGCCCCGGAAACGGACTGATAGGTGGAGACAACGACGCGCTTGATGGTTGCCTTGTCATGCAGGGGCTTCAAAGCAACCAGCAACTGAGCCGTCGAACAGTTCGGGTTGGCAATGATATTGATGCGGTCTTTTTCCTTGATCCAGCTTTCCAGCACATGGGCATTCACTTCCGGCACGATCAGGGGAATGCGCTCGTCATAACGCCACTGCGAGCTGTTATCGACCACGATGCAGCCCTTGGCGGCAATCTTGGGAGCCCATTCGGCAGAAATGCTGCCACCGGCGGACATCAGGCAAAAATCGGTGTCGGAAAAATCATAATGATCCAGCACCTGACATTTCAGATTCTTGTCGCCGAAAGACACATCCTTGCCCTTGGAACGACTGGAAGCCAGAGCGACAACTTCATCTGCGGGAAATCCGCGCTCGGAAAGAATGTCGAGCATTTCGCGCCCCACATTGCCCGTTGCCCCGACGACTGCAACTTTATAACCCATTTTCAATGATCTCCTGATCCGCAAGCTCCCCCTGAGGTTTCCGCCCTGCCTCAGCTTTCACGCTTTGGCAGGCGGTTTCGCTCCCCTCACATCCCTGGGGGAAGCCGAAGCAGGGAGCGAGAGGGGCCTAAACCTTGGTGGTAGTTGTGGTTGTTGTGACTGTCATCTGGCCAGCAGTGAGCATACCGGCGACAACACCAGCGATCTTGCTCATTTTTGCTGTTTTCAATTCAAAAGCCATATCACAGTCCCATACGCATGAGGCGCATGCTCAACCCTCTCGGTTCATGTATTGCCTTTTGCGGTATGGATGCGGGCAAGTCAAGACAAAAACCTCAGATATTGCCAACAGCTGTATCAAATCGCACCGAAAGACGCCCCTTTGCCCGGCCAGATCATGATAGCCGCTTGAACAAAGGGGAAAAAACGGGTTAAACAGGCCTATGACAGAACGCCAGCCAAAAACACGGCAACAGCGCCAGAATGATACGGCATCACAGGCCGAACGCGCCCTTGCGCGCGTTGACACCGAGGGTGAAGCCCTGGGCACGTCTGCCTTTGCCCGCACGGCAAACCGTGCCAGGGATCATCTGGGCGCTCATGATGTCGACCCGAACGACCCGATTGAGGTCTGGGGTACGCGCATCGGTCGCATTGGTGGCGCGATTTTCGCAATCTTTCTGGTTCTCTGGCTCATCAGTCATTTCACCCGATGACAAAAGCCCTCTGTTGCTGTAATCAGGATCCTGCAGGGAATCTGATCCGCACCCCATCCTCCATCAAGGCAAAAACCGGCCTTACCAGCATTCAGGCATAAGACAATGACGACCAAATTATTCATCGACGGCGAAGCAGGCACCACCGGATTGCAAATTCGGACAAGCCTTGAAAACCGCGACGATATCAAGTTCCTGCGCTTGCCTGACAATCTCCGCAAGGATGCCGAAGCGCGCACCCAGATGCTCAACGAGGCCGATATTGCCATTCTCTGCCTGCCCGATGCGGCGGCCATTGAAGCGGTGAGCCTGATCGAGAATAAGGAAACCCGCGTCATTGATGCCTCCACCGCGCACCGGACGGCTGACGGCTGGACCTACGGCTTTGCCGAACTGGATTCAGGCCAGCGTGACAAGATTGCAGCCTCCAAACGGGTCGCCAATCCCGGCTGTTACCCGCAAGGCTATATCGCTCTCATGCGGCCGCTGGTCGAGGCAGGCCTGATCTCGGCAAACTTCCCCGCAACGCTCAATGCCATTTCCGGCTATTCGGGCGGCGGCAAGGGCATGATTGCCGATTATGAACGCGAAGAAGAACCGGTCACGGTGCCTTACTGGCCCTATGGCCTGACGCTCGCCCACAAGCATGTGCCGGAAATGACCTTCTATGCCGGTCTCGACCATCCACCGGTCTTCCAGCCTGCTGTTGGCCGCTATGCTCAGGGCATGATCGATGCCATTCCGCTCAATCTCTGGGCTCTGGATGAAGCACCCAAACTGGCCGACCTGCATGCATGCCTTGAAAGGCGCTACAGAAACGAGACCTTCGTCAAGGTGGCTCCACTGGAAGCGGCCGGTCGCCTTGATGCCATCACCCCGGAGAAGCTGAACGGCACCAACTCGCTTCATTTGCATGTTCATGGCAATGACGAGTCTGGACAGGCTGTGTTGCTGGCCGTTTATGATAATCTGGGCAAGGGTGCCTCAGGCGCGGCCATCCAGAACATGAATATCATGATGGGCATCGACGAAACCACCGGCCTGACCATCGCAGAGCTTTAGTCACATGTGCGCCCGGCAATGGGCGAGCAGACACAACAGGACAAGGCGTTCCCACAAGCTGGCAACGCCTTGAGCGCCCTCACAAAGAGGGAAAATCAAACAGCTTCAGTTTATTTGCGAGATATATTTGGCATCGAAATATTCGTTCCAGTCAAACCCTTTGGCTGTGACGAAATCTTCCACTATTCGCATCAACGCGGCCATAACGTCAGGATCCAGTTCCTGATCCGCAAGCTTTTCCGCAATCTCTGGGCTGCGAGCCACGGTATTCTCAAGATCACTGACGAATCCTGCCCCTGAGAGCGACAACGCCTCATCCACTGCCTCGGCGTCTTTGCGAACATGTTGCGCGATCAGCTCCGCTTCACTTCTGGAAAATGCAAACCCTTTCTGCCCGGGGGCCTGTTCATTCAGTATTTTCTGAATTTCCCAGCCGATGCTGCGCCTGATCCATATATTCTCGATCTTTGAGAGATCCTGAAAGATCTTGATTGTTGCCAATGCCCGAAGGGACAAGCTTTCATTTGCGACCGCTTCTTGCCAATCCGGAAGAAAATCAAGCCCCGCCACTTTCCTGAAATCGTCTATCAGATTCTCATTGTGCCACAGACTTCTGATAAATGGACGCACCGTACATTTCGCCGAAACAGACAGCCACGACCTAACCAGATCAATTTTCTGAATGGGCAACTGCAATTCTTTTTTAATGAAGTCTTCGGCTTCGCAACTGATCCAGCCGTTTTTCAAATGTTCGGAAAATTTGGCTTTCATGAAGCCAATATGTGGGCGCACATAAAGGATATAATGAATTTCATCGAAGAATTCACCGAAACACCGTTCTATCGCATCGACCACACGATCAGGCTGCCGCACGGCAAAAAGCTCAGCCGACAAGACCACCACTTCTGGAGCCGATTTGCGAAAAATATTGCGAAGCCTTTGAACATGCGGACGAAACAGCTTGTCATTGCTCGACAATTCAGCAAGCGCCATTTCAGGAAGCTCGAACTTGCCTGATTTGCCCTTAGGCGAGACAATAGTCTCATCAGTTGCAGACGCCGGTGAAAAGTTGAGTATCTTCCTAACCAGATAATTGTGATTGATATTGGTTGGATAAAAGACGCCATATTTCAACAAATCGAGTCGATGTGCCGAAAGATAGCTTTGAATTGCGGTTGTTCCGGTTTTGGTTTGCCCAACATGCACAATCAGTTTTCTAGTCATCAAAATACAATCTGGTCCGGCTTGCTGAACAATATTCAACAGTATCGACGCCACCACACTATGGCCCGCAAACAATATTGCCACATCGATATTGACTGAAAAGCAGCCTCAATCTTTAAAATATGTTTTCTTGCAAAGGTGCAAAAATGAACTGCGGAGGCTCTCACTCACGCCGATTAGTGCTTATCATATAGAATATCGATTGCAAAATAATTTTCCTCTCCAATTGCCTTTGGGGGAGGTTCTGGGGCACCGCCTTTGCAGAACAATCTTGCTCGATCTCGCAGCAAAAATGCCAAATATTTCGGCCCGCTCTCGCTATGCGCCCCGCGTTCGAAACGCCGAAATCCCAGCCACCAAAACCGCCAATCGTTCACAGTGCGATACGAGATTGAAAAAATCTCATTGAAAAGCGCCATTCATCCCCGTAAAACATGGCCTTAAAAGCGAAAGGTCTCATGACAGACATGAGGCCACTTTTGCGAAGTCTCACGAACAGTTTGATGAGCAGGAATACAGATACAGGCATCTGTCTTTTGCCAGCTTTGTAAGGTCAGTTCGGTTGCGCGGCTGATCTCCAATCGAAGGACCGCCAGAGAATGGAAAAATTCAACACCCTGACCGCAGTCGCGGCGCCCATGCCATTGATCAATATCGATACCGATATGATCATTCCGAAGCAGTTTCTGAAGACCATCAAGCGCTCCGGCCTTGGTGTCGATCTCTTCTATGAAATGCGCTACAACGAGGACGGCTCCGAGAATGCGGACTTCATTCTCAATCAGGACGCCTATCGCAAGGCCGAGATCATCGTCGCCGGTGACAATTTCGGCTGCGGCTCTTCTCGTGAGCATGCACCATGGGCACTGAAGGATTTCGGCATCAAATGCATCATTTCGACCAGCTTCGCCGACATCTTCTACAATAACAGCTTCAAGAATGGCATCCTGCCCATCGTCGTGAGCGAAGAAGACCATGACAAACTGATGGACGACGCCTCCCGCGGTGCCAATGCCACCCTGACCATCGACCTTGAAAATCAGGTGATCAAGGGACCGGACGGTGGCGAAATCAGCTTCGAGCTTGATCCCTTCAAGAAGAAATGCCTGCTTGAAGGCCTCGACGATATCGGCCTGACGATGGAAAAGATCGCCAATGTCGACAAGTTCGAAACGGAAATGGCCAAGGAACGCCCTTGGGTCTAGAGCCTTTCTCAAGGCAAAGGCCGCAGGAATATCCCATACACTCCGGTCTCGCAGCGGCAGGTGATTGAGCGAAAATCACCGCCTGTTCGATGACCCGAGCCTCAGGCGCGTTAACCACTGAGCCTGACAAATGCGCATCAAAGCCAGACCGCCCGGTCTGGCATTTTTGTATCAGATGGCAGTTGGGCTCCAATTACCGCCCCCTTAGACCTTGCAATCAGGGCCATTCGGTATTAATCGAATGCAGAACGCATCCATTCTTTTCGATCCTTGCGCATAACAGCCCAATTCGAAGCAAAATCCAAACTCGGAAGTAAATCATGTCCCACAAACTCTTTCTTCTGCCCGGCGATGGCATCGGCCCCGAAATCATGACCGAAGTGAAGGCGATCATCGACTGGATGAATGCCAATCTCGATGTGAGCTTTGAAACCGACGATGGTCTGGTGGGCGGATCTGCCTATGACGCCTATGGCGTTGCCATCTCCGAGGAAGACATGGCAAAGGCCATGGCCGCTGACGCCGTGATCTTCGGTGCCGTGGGTGGCCCGAAATGGGCCAATGTGCCTTATGAAGCCCGTCCGGAAGCCGCTCTGCTGCGCCTGCGCAAGGATCTGGGCCTGTTTGCAAACCTGCGCCCGGCGCTGGTCTATCCGGCTCTGGCCGATGCTTCCTCGCTCAAGAAGGAACTGGTTGAAGGCCTCGACATTCTGATCGTACGCGAGTTGACCGGCGGCGTCTATTTCGGCGAACCAAAAGAAATCGTCACTCTGGAAGATGGCCAGAAGCGCGCCATCGACACCCAGCTCTATACCACGTCCGAAATCGAGCGCATCACCCGTGTCGCCTTCGATCTGGCCAAGACCCGCTCCAACCGCGTCGCCTCTGCCGAGAAGCATAATGTGATGAAGTCCGGCCTGCTCTGGAAGGAAGTCGTCACCAAAATCGGAGCCAAGGAATATCCCGAAACCCCGCTTGAGCATGTTCTGGCCGACAATTGCGCCATGCAGCTGGTTCGTCGCCCGAAACAGTTCGATGTCATCCTCTGCGACAACCTGTTCGGTGACATCCTCTCCGACGTTGCAGCCATGCTGACCGGCTCGCTCGGCATGTTGCCATCCGCTTCCCTCGGCGCTCCGGACGCAAAGACCGGCAAACGCAAGGCCATGTATGAGCCGGTCCATGGTTCCGCTCCGGATATCGCCGGCAAGGGCATTGCCAACCCGATCGCCATGATCGCCTCCTTCTCCATGGCCCTGCGCTACAGCTTCGAGATGGGCAAGGAAGCCGACATGATCGACAAGGCCATCGCCTCCGTTCTGGAAAAGGGCCTGCGCACCGGCGACATCGCCCGCGAAGGCGACAAGGTTGTCACCACTTCCCAAATGGGTCAGGCGATCCTCGAAGAGATCAAGGCATCGGCATAAGCCAAAGCCGCTAAGACCGATCAAACAAAAAGCCGGATGGGTTTCCATCCGGCTTTTTTACTGGCTGTTTTTTTGGCCGAATTTCTACATCAGGGCCTCAGACGCATAGAGATGACGATGGCTGCCAGCGCCAGCAGACAGGTGAGCGCGGTAAGTCCCGACCACTGCCCCAGATGCCAGAACCAGCCACCGACATAGCCGACAAGGCTGGCGCCCATATAATAGAACAGCAGATAGAGCGAAGAGGCATGCCCCTTGTTGCCTTTGGCAGAAAGCCCCACCAGCCCGCTGGCCACAGAATGGCCAATGAAAAAGCCGATGGTGATCAAAGCAATGCCAACGCAGATCGAAATGAGGGAGCCGGGCAACGTGATCAATACGCCCACAAAGGTCAGCGCAAAGGATGCAATCAGCAGACGTCTGGCACCAAAGCGCAAGGTCAGTGCCCCCGTATAGCCCGAGGCCACCGTTCCGAACAGAAACAGCAGAAACATCAGACTGACCGTAAAGGGGCTCATATTATAGGGCGGCTCAAACAGACGAAATGACAGATAGTTGTAAACCGTCGAGAAAACGCCGGTCAGGCAAAAACCAAGCCCATAGACCTTTTGTAGCGCCGGATTCCTCAGATGTCCCATCCATGTCTGCAAATGAAAGCCCAGCCCCACATGCCGTGTTCTGGCAAAATTGCGCGACGGTGGCAACAACAGCGCAAAGCCGACGGCTGCCAGCAAACAGAGCATGCCGAGCACCTCCATGGCCTGCTGCCAGGTGACGAATTCACTAAGAGAGCCCATCCCGACCCGCCCCAACATGGCCCCCACCGACGTACCGGCAATATAAATGCCCATCGCCTTGGGCAGATCATCGGGATCGATTTCCTCGGCCAGATAGGCCATCGCCACCGCAGGCAGACCACCAAGCGCCACGCCTTCAAGCGCCCGTGCAAGCAGAAGACTGTTCCAGTCCGGCGCGATCGAGGCAAGCAGGTTGAGCGCGGCGGCAGACAGCATCGAGGCAAGCATCAGGCCCTTGCGTCCCAGCTGCTGGGAAAGCGCTCCCATCACCATGATGGACAGGGCAAGGCAACCCAATGTCAGCGACAGCGGCAGAGAACTGGTGGCCGGCAAAACGTCAAAATAGCGGGCAAAGAGCGGCAGCAGGGGCTGAACGCAATAAAGCAGGGCAAAGGTTGCAAAGCCCGCGAGAAAAAAGGCAACTGAAATCCGGCGAAAGGCGCTGGTTCCGGATCGGACATGAGAAACTGCATTCTCTTCAAATCCCGAAGCAATCTCGCCGGGACTGGAGTAGGTCGTGGACATGGACTCTTCCTGAGACTCTATTATCGAGGTGGGAAAATTATGATAGCCGAAGAGTGATAAGTTATCTAATATATGGAACAGTCTTTCTTCATACAAAAAACATATCATGGAACTGCGTCACATCCGATATTTCCTTGCCGTCGCTTCAGAGGGCAATTTCACCCGCGCGGCGGAAAAGGTCGGCATTGCCCAGCCGCCGCTATCCCAGCAGATCCGCGATCTGGAAACCGAGATCGGCGCACAGCTGTTCCATCGTGTCCCCCATGGCGCCGAACTGACCACCGCTGGCGAAGCCTTTCTCGAGCGTGTGGCCGCCCTGCCCGGCATGGCCAGCGAGGCAATCGAGGCCGCCCGGCGGGCCGCGCGCGGCGAAACCGGCACGCTCAGCCTCGGCTTTACCGGAGCCTCGGCACTCAATCCGGTGGTCTCCCGCCTCATCCGCACCTTCCGCCGCGATCACCCCCATGTCTCCTTCTCGCTGGAGGAAGGCAATTCGATTGCCCTGCGCAATGATCTGCTCAAGGGTGAACTTGATGTCGCCATTCTGCGCCCCCATGACGACGACCCGAAATCGATTGCCATCTTCCCGCTCTCGGCCGAACCGCTGATCGTCGCCATTCCCAGCTCCCGCGATCCCGATCCGGGCTGCGACGAGATTGATCTCATCGCCCTGCGTGACGAGCCATTGATCCTGACGCCGCGTCTTGTCGGTCTCAGCCTGCACGACTCGGCCATTCTCGCCTGTCGCCAGGCAGGCTTCGAGCCGGTCCTCGGCCAGCCAGCCCCCCAGATTGCCTCCATCATGTCGATGATTTCCGCCGAACAGGGCATTTCCCTTGTTCCCGAATGCATGCGCCAGCTGGCTCTGGACAATGTCAGCTACAAGCGCCTGCGCAGCCCGCGCATGCAGGTGACCATCGCCACCGCCGTCGTGCGCGGCAATCGCTCGCCCACCGCCGCAGCCTTTATCGCACTTGCACGCAGCATTCATCGTGAGGCTCAGCCGACCCTTTTGCCCGAAGCATAAAGGACAGAGGAGACCAGAATTTTCGCCTGCCAAACACATTAGACGAAAGTTAAAACCGTTATTTGACGGTACTTTAAGCAAATCAGGCTATCTTCAACCATCAGGTTTTTGCCGCGGCAGGTGGAGAGTGCGGCAGATTGTCAAAATAGAGTTGAAAAAATCAGGCAGGTCTTGGCCAAACAGGGTCGCCGGAGGATAAAATGGCAACAGATTTGAAACGCGAGCACGAAAAGCTCATGGCAGCCGCCAAAGCACTGGCAGCGAAGAATGGCGCTCTGGAAGCTGACTTTCTGGAAAGATTCTTCATTCAGGGAGATATGGAAGATCTCTCCCGCTACAGCGCTGAAGAGCTTGTACAAATTGCCCACCGATCCTTCGAGAAATTCCACAACAGCTTTGAGGGCAAGCACCGCATCGAGATTTTCGATCCCTCCTACAAGGACAACAGGGAAGCGGCGACCAACCAGATCACCATCATCGAGCTGCACAATATCAACAAGCCGTTTCTGGTTGATTCCATCATGGGAGAATTGCAGCAGGCCGGTCTGGGCATCCATCTCGTTCTGCATCCGATCATGAATGTCGAGCGCGACGCGGACAACAAGCTGGTCGCCCTCAAGGAAAGAAAGGACGTTCAGACCAATCCGCATCTCAAGCGTGAGAGTCTGATCCATGTTCATATTGCCCGCCTTGCCAATGGCGAGAAGAGAAAAGAGCTGCAAAAGACGCTTGATGGCATCCTCGACGATGTCGATGCGGTCGTTGATGACTGGAAGCCGATGCTGCTGCGGCTTGAAGAAACCATTGCAATTCTCAAGATCACCCCGCCGCCCTTGCCAGAAGGCCACATTTCGGAAACGGTCGAATTCCTGCGCTGGCTGGTCGACAACAATTTCACCCTGCTGGGCATGCGCGAATATACCTTCGATGGCACCACCGAAGAGGGCGACCTCATCCGCACCAAGAGGGCCGGTCTGGGCCTGTTGCGCAATCCGGAAGTCCGGGTGTTGCGAAGAGGCAATGAAATGGTGACCATGACGCCGGAAATCCGCGATTTCCTGATGCGTCCCGAACCCCTGTTCATCACCAAGGCCAACGTCAAGACTAAGGTACACCGGCGCGCCTATATGGATTATATCGGCATCAAGCGCTATGACGACGACGGCAATCTGACTGGTGAGCTGCGCATCGTTGGCCTGTTTACCAACACCGCCTATAACCGTTCGGTGCTGAATATACCGTTCCTCAGACGCAAGGTGGAGAATATCATCGACATGGCTGCGGTTGACCCTTCGGGTCATTCAGGCAAGGCGATGCTCAACGCACTGGAAAATTATCCGCGCGACGAGCTGTTCCAGACCGACAGCGAAACCCTTCTTTACCACACGCAGGAAATATTGCGCCTGCATCAGCGCCCCAAAGTGCGGGTGCTGTCGCGGGTCGACAAGTTCAACCGCTTTGTCTCCAGCCTCGTCTTCGTGCCGCGTGACCGCTATAATACGTCGGCCCGCATCCAGATTGGCAACCTGCTCAAGGATGTCTATGAAGGCAGGCTCTCGGCAGTCTATCCCGAATTTCCCGATGGTCCGCTGGCCCGGGTGCATTTCATCATTGGCCGATCCGGTGGCAACACGCCGACACCTTCACGGGCCATATTGGAAGATGCAATCAATGGCATCATTCGCACCTGGGTGGACAGTCTCTGTCAGGTCGTAAAAGACAAGAATACCATCAAGACAGCAAGCCGGCTGATCGATCGCTATTGTGTCGCCTTCTCCGAATCCTATCGCGACAGCTTCTCGCCCGAAACCGCCATGGATGACATCGCCATCATGGAAGGCATGGACGGGCTCAATGACACGGCCATCCAGTTCTACCGCAAGGGACAGCAGGAAGATCATCGGGTCACCCTGAAAATTTTCCATCAGGGTATGCCAATCCCGCTGTCTGAACGCGTGCCGATTCTGGAAAATATGGGGTTCCGCGTCATTGACGAACGCTCCTACGAGATTGCACCGCTGGATTCCAACCGCAAATACTGGCTCCACGATATGGATCTGGAGCGCGCCAGCGGCAAACCGATCCCCTTCAAGGATGTTCGTGACGATCTGGAGGCCTGCTTCCTCGCCGTCTGGAATGGCGAGGCCGAAAATGACGGCTACAACAAGCTTTCCATGGCCGCCGATCTGCCATGGCGCGACATTACCATTCTGCGCACCATCTCGCGCTATCTGCGTCAGGTCCGTATCCCCTATGATCAGGATTATATGTGGGAGACCCTCAATACCTATCCCGATCTGGCAGCCCTGATCGTGCATCTGTTCCATTCCAGATTCGATCCGGCCCAGAAAAAGCGGGCCGAGGAATGCAATCGCCTTTCAAACGGCATCCTGACCGCCCTTGAACGGGTTTCCAATCTGGATGATGACCGCATCCTGCGCAAATTCCACGGTGTGGTACAGGCCACCTTGCGTACCAACTTCTATCAGCGCACCCCGGAAGGTGATTATAAGCCGACCTTGGCGCTCAAGCTTGATCCCCGCGCCATGGAAGACATGCCCGAACCCAAGCCATTCCGCGAAATCTTTGTCTATAGCCCGCGGGTGGAAGGCCTGCATCTGCGCTTTGGCAAGGTTGCCCGTGGGGGCCTGAGATGGTCTGACCGTCCGCAGGATTTCCGCACCGAGGTGCTCGGTCTGGTGAAGGCCCAGCAGGTCAAGAATGCGGTGATCGTTCCGGTCGGCTCCAAGGGTGGCTTCGTTCCCAAGCACCTGCCGACTGAAGGCGGCCGCGAAGCCTATATGGCCGAGGGCATTGCCTCCTACAAGCTGTTCATCGCCTCATTGCTTGATGTGACGGACAATCTGGAAGGCCAGACGATCATCCCGCCGGAAAATGTCACCCGCCACGACGAGGACGACCCCTATCTGGTGGTTGCCGCCGACAAGGGCACGGCAACCTTCTCCGACATTGCCAACGGCATATCCGAATCCTGCAATTTCTGGCTTGGCGACGCCTTTGCCTCTGGCGGCTCGGCTGGCTATGACCACAAGAAAATGGGCATCACCGCCCGCGGCGCATGGGAAGCGGTCAAGCGGCATTTCCGCGAAATGGATCGCGACATCCAGAGCGAGGCCTTCACCGCAGTGGGCGTGGGCGACATGTCCGGTGACGTGTTCGGCAACGGCATGCTGCTTTCCAAGGAAACCCGCCTCATTGCAGCCTTCGACCATCGCGACATCTTCATCGATCCCGATCCGAACCCGGCCAAGAGCTGGAAAGAACGCAAACGGGTCTTCGATCTGGGCCGCTCCTCCTGGCAGGACTATGATCAGAGCCTGATTTCCAAAGGTGGCGGCATTTTCTCGCGCAGTGAGAAATCCATCGCCCTGTCCAAGGAAGCCAAGGCCATTCTCGGCATCACCAAGGCCAAGGTGACCCCGCAGGAGCTGATGAAAGCCATTCTGATGGCTCCGGTCGATCTGTTGTGGTTCGGCGGCATCGGCACCTATATCCGCGCCAGCTCAGAGACGGATGCCGACGCAGATGATCGCGCCAATGATGCCATCCGCATCACGCCGAAAGATCTGCGCGTTAAGGTCATCGGCGAAGGGGCCAATCTGGGGGTAACCCAGCGGGCACGCATCGAGTTTGATCATCTGGGAGGGCGCTGCAACTCCGACGCCATCGACAACTCCGCCGGCGTCAATAGCTCCGACATGGAGGTCAATATCAAGATCGCCTTTGGCGCTGCCATCCGTGAGAACAAAATTGATCTGGAAGGGCGCAACAAGATCCTTGTTGAGATGACCCAGAATGTGTCGGATCTGATCCTGCGCAACAACTATCTGCAAACCCTCTCCATTTCGCTCACCGAACTGCGCGGCATGGAAGATTTCGGCTATCAGCGCCGCCTGATGGAACGCCTTGAGGAAGCCGGAGAGCTCGACCGCGTGGTCGAATTCCTGCCCGACAATGAAGCCCTCAAGGAAGCCCGCAAAAAAGGCCAGCCCTTGAGCCGGGCCGAGGTCGGGCTGCTTCTGGCCTATGCCAAAAACTCACTCTATGGCGAATTGCTTCAGAGCAGCTTCCCCGATGATCCATATCTTGAGCGCGAACTGGTGCAATATTTCCCCGAGAAGATGCGCGAGACCTATATCGAGGAAATCAGGACCCACAGGCTGCGCCGGGAAATCATTTCGACCGTCATCTCCAACTCGATGATCAACCGGGGCGGTGCAACGCTCATTCCTCGCATTGCCGACAAGACCGGCGCCAGCTTGCAGGAAATCGCCAGAGCCTATGTCATCACCCGCGATTCCTTCTCTCTTCCCCAGCTCAATGCGGCCATTGATGATCTCGACAACAAGATATCGGGAGCCACCCAGCTGAAGCTTTATGGCGAAGTCCAGAAGCTGCTTTTGGGCAAGATCCAGTGGTTCATGCGCAACATTCCCGCAGCAACCCCGATTGCCGAGACGGTTGAGCTCTACAGCAAGGGCATCAAGGAGCTTTCCGCCAATATCGACCAGTATCTGCCGACCTATCTGACCGAACTGGTGCAAAAGGAATCCCGCGCCTATGAGCAAAGCGGCATCCCGGCCGAACTGGCCGCGCGAATCGCCCGCCTGTTCCTGATTGCCGACATTCCGGACATGGTGCTGATCGCAGAGAAATCGCACCATTCCCTGAGCGAAGTGGCCGACGCCTATTTCGCTGTTGCCGGTCAGCTTGATATCGGTCGCATCGATGCCCTTGCCGAGGATCTTGATGTCTCCGACTATTATGAAGATCTGGCACTGGATCGGGTCCGCGATCTCATCTCCTCTGCCCATAACCAGATGACTGCCTATGTGCTGGGTCTGGCAACCAAGGAGAAAAGCGGCATGGAAATCTGGCTGGAACAGGAAGCCAGTGCCATCAAGCGCACGGTCAAATCGGTCAATGCAATCACCGAAAGCGACGATCTGACCGTGTCCAAATTCTCGGTTGCCGCCGGTCTGCTGTCCGATCTGGCAAGACAGGCCTGACGGACTGCCAGCGGCACTATGCCAACAGGCTATAAATGAAACCAAGAAGAAGCCTGAGCCCACACGGTCTCAGGCTTCTTTTCTTTGACATGCCCTTCCCCAGACATGGCTTGCAACCATTCCGCAAAGTCATGCGCATGGGATGTTTCATCAAAGGCTAACCCCTTGCCTCCCGCACCCGTTTGGATCATGGTTTTGTCATGCTTCTGGCATCACAGCCAGATGTGCGCTTTGGGTTGCGCCCGAAGCGAAAATATCCATGAAACAATATGCCTTGAAATGGCGTGATCAATCGGCGTGGTCCCGACAGGGTTGGCCAGACGCTGGCCTGCCCCATCCGATCCTTGCAATCGCGGTTCTTTGCCACTTGTAAAAGTTAAAGCTGCCTTAACCTAAAGCCAGCTAAAATACCGGCTGATTTGTCACAACACCAAGGCTTTCGAAAGGCCCCGATTCCCAATGCAAGACGAACGCTCCCCTTTCCAGAAACTCGCAGATCTGCTGGATGGTGTTGTACCGGACAATAGCGAGCTTGCCCAGCCAATCAACATGACGATTGGCGAGCCACGCCATGCCTTCCCGGATTTCATTCCCGAAGTCATCATGAAGAATGCCCATGACTTCCGCCCCTATCCACAGATGCGTGGCACCGATGAATTCCGCAAGGCGGTGCAGGACTGGCTGAACTGGCGTTATGATCTGGGTGACCTGCCGCTGGCCGAGAAGAATATCCTGCCGCTCAATGGCACCCGCGAGGGACTGTTTCATGCCTGCGTCGGTGCCCGCGACTGGGCCCGTTCCCATTTTGGCAAGGACACCTCCAACGCCGCCGTCTTGCTGCCCAATCCCTTCTATCATACCTACAAGGGCGCAGCCGCAGCCATAGATGCCGAGCAGATTTTCCTCAATGGCACCGCCGAGACCGGCTTCCTGCCGGATCTGGATGCCTTGGCCGAAGAAACCGACCTGCTCGATCGCACCATCGCTTTTTATTATGCCTCCCCGGCCAACCCTCAGGGCAATGTGGCCGATATCGCCACATGGAAAAAGCTGATCGCGCTTGCCCGCAAGCACCGCTTTCTGATTTTGGCAGATGAATGCTATTCCGAGCTCTATCGCGAAACGCCTCCAGTCGGCATCCTGCAGGCATGCGAGGGCGATTTCTCCAACGTCCTGACCTTCCATTCCCTGTCCAAACGCTCCAACCTTGCTGGCATGCGCTGTGGTTTTGCCGCCGGTGACGGAGACTTCATGACCCAGTGGACAAAATATCGCAATCTGGTGGCACCGCAGGTTTCCATGGCTCTTCAGGCAGCAGCGGCTGCAGCCTATAGGGATGAAGACCATGTGAAGGAAAACCGCAGGCTGTATAATGAAAAATTTGACGCAGCCCGCCGTATTTTGGGCAAAGAATTGCCTTATGAAACACCGCCTGCCGGATTCTTCCTCTGGCTTGATGTCAGCGCTTTTGGCGATGACGTCTCTGTCACTCAGAAGCTGTGGAAGGAAGCAGGCGTAAAAGTCATTCCAGGGTCTTATCTCTCGCGTGAAGACCGGTCCGGCGTCAATCCCGGCGACGGCTTCCTGCGCATTGCCCTGGTTGGTGACCTTGAGGAAACCCAGGAAGCCCTGACAAGGCTGCGCCAGTGCCTGATCGGTTGATCCGGCCGGATTGAGCAGACTATTGGCCGGTCTTTATGGGTGAACGAAGGATGAGAGACGAGTTGCAATGGGGAAAATGAAACTGGAACAGAGCAGATCATGACCACATTCGACGATTATCGAACCGCACCCTATGAAGGCGGAGTAATGGAAAGACGAGATCGCGACGGAGCCCTGAAACACGCCCTGCGCCGCAATGCCTATGCTGGCCTTGGGCTGCTGGGCCTGTTGCTCTGTGCAATCGTGGCAACCAGTCTGGTCACATGGCATGTGGCCGACCCAAGCCTGTCAAACGCAACCGAAGGCAGCCCGCGCAATGCGTTCGGGCTTGCCGGAGCGATCATTTCCGATCTCAGCTTTCAGGCTCTGGGACTGGCCTCGGCCTTTCTGATCATTTCCCCGACGGTCTGGTTCTGGCGTCTGGTACTGATGCGCCCGGCAAGAATCAGCCGCAACCGGCTCATCGGCTGGCTGGCTGGCCTGTGTGTTCTGGCTGTTGCCTGTTCGGCCATTCCGGTTCCGCACAGCTGGCCATTGCCGCTCAGCCTTGGCGGCATGGTGGGCGACGCCTTCCTGTCGGTCATCGCTCGTTTTGACAGCCAGCTCATGCACAGCCTCTGGGGCATTCTTGTGGGGTTGAGTGCGGCCTTTGTCGGCTTCCTGATTCTGCTCGCCTCAATGGATATCCGTTTCCGGGATATTCTTCTGCCACGCAGAAACACCGCTTCCTACGAGGAAGAGGCCGAAGGCTATGATGATGCCGATTATGAAGAAGAAGACTGGGACGAAGAAGATAGTCAGGACAATTATGCCTATCAACGCGACAGCGCCCAAACCCTTGATCGCACCAAGGGGCCTTCAGCCAAGCGTGGGTCCATCTTCTCCATTCCGTTGGGTGCCTTGAATCACTGGCATCTGTCACGCCGTGCCAACAAGGAGCGCAAGATCCGGGAACGCGAAATGGCGCGTCTGGAAAAGGCCCAGAAGCCTTCCTTCTTCTCGCGCATTCTGGCCGAAGATGATGATGGTCTGGGTCCAATGACCGACCGCATGGAACCGCGCCTTGATCGCTCTGGTCAATCAGGTGGCCAGCAGCAAAGGCCGGGCGCAGCCCCCGGCATGGGCTATTCCGGCCCGCAGGATTTCGCACCGCACCCGCCAGCCGATTACGACGATTATGATGATGGCGACAATTGGCCCGATCAGGATGCTGCCAGTTCAGCCCCCGTTGGCATTGCGCCTGCGGAACTGAACCGCCCATCCAGTCAGCTCGGCAACAGGGCCGAGACCAACGAAGATGCAACAGCGGCCCCCTCCCCTGCCCGCGGTGGCAAGGGAAAACGCATGGTCAAGTCCGGTCAGGGCAACCTGTTCAACCGCAAGGATGAATATCAGTTCCCCTCGATCGATATTCTCTCCGAGCCCGAAAGCCTCGGCCCCAATGCGGGCCTCACCGCCGACCAGCTTGAGCATAATGCCCGCCTGCTGGAAGGTGTGCTGTCCGACTTCGGCATTCGTGGCGAGATCATCAAGGTCCGCCCCGGTCCGGTGGTCACCCTGTATGAGCTTGAGCCCGCTCCGGGCATCAAGTCCTCCCGCGTCATCGGTCTGGCCGACGATATCGCCCGCTCCATGAGCGCGATTTCCGCCCGCGTCGCCGTGGTACCGGGGCGCAACGCCATCGGCATCGAATTGCCCAATGCCCGACGCGAAACGGTCTTTCTGCGCGAAATGCTGGCCTCGAAGGATTTCGAGAAATCCAAGGCCAAGCTGCCGATCTGTCTTGGCAAGAATATCTCCGGCGATCCTGTGGTGGTCGATCTGGCCCGCATGCCCCATGTGCTGGTCGCCGGTACCACCGGTTCTGGTAAGTCGGTATCGATCAACACCACGATCCTATCCCTGCTCTACAGGCACCGCCCTGAAGAGTGCCGCCTGATTATGATCGACCCGAAAATGCTCGAACTGTCGATCTATGATGGCATTCCGCATCTGCTGACACCGGTTGTGACCGACCCGTCCAAAGCCGTGGTGGCGCTGAAATGGGCCGTGCGCGAAATGGAGCAGCGCTACAAGAACATGTCCAAGATGGGCGTGCGCAATATCGACGGCTTCAACAAGCGCGTCCGCGATTCGATGGCCAAGGGAACCGACGTCACCCGCACAATCCAGACCGGGTTTGATCCGGAAACCGGCGATCCGGTTTATGAACAGGAAACCCTCGATCTCGAGCCGATGCCATATATTGTCATCGTGGTGGACGAGATGGCCGACCTGATGATGGTTGCCGGCAAGGACATTGAAGGGGCCATTCAGCGCCTCGCCCAGATGGCCCGTGCCGCCGGTATCCACCTGATCATGGCCACCCAGCGCCCGTCGGTCGATGTCATCACCGGTACCATCAAGGCCAACTTCCCCACCCGCATGTCCTTCCAGGTGACCTCCAAGATCGACAGCCGCACCATTCTGGGCGAGATGGGGGCCGAACAGCTGCTGGGTATGGGCGACATGCTCTATATGGCTGGTGGCGGCCGCATCCAGCGCGTCCATGGTGCCTTCGTATCCGATGAGGAAGTCGAGGAAATCGTCGCTCACCTCAAGCTTCAGGGCACGCCGGAATATCTTGAGGCCGTGACAGAAGACAATGAGGCGGAACAGGCCGACAGTGGTGGCTCCGATGGTGGCGCCAGCGACGCTGAAACGCTCTATGACAAGGCGGTCGATATCGTCCTCAGAGACCGCAAGGCCTCAACCTCCTATATCCAGCGCCGCCTCTCGATTGGCTATAACCGGGCAGCAACCCTGATTGAGCAAATGGAGCAGGAAGGCGTCATCAGCCCGGCCAACCATGCCGGCAAACGCGAAATTCTGGTTCCCGAAGAAGGTTCCACCATGTAATGATCCCAATGCGCGCTCGAAGACACAAATCAGCCTGAAAAGGCGCGGTAGAATTGTTTCGTGATTCTGCCGCATTGATTTGCTAACAAGAGCAATAAGGGGCAACAGGGAGCAATGCGCGCATCACGACGCAGGATCAGATAGGCCCGGGATTAACAAGGCCCAGGCTCAAAGAGGCCCAGGATCAAAGAGGCAATGAAGGCATGCTTATGAATTACGCAAATTCAGTGCGATCAACCAATCCCGCAGACTTGATGGCAATGGTCAATCGCGCAGGACTGTCCCGCGCGCCCATTCTCTTCATCACAGGGCTGTTGCTGCTTCTGCTCCTGAGCCTTGCACCGGCTGCAAGGGCCGAAGTCACCGGCACATCGGCAGAAGCTCTGGATGTCATTTCCAAAGCCTTCAACACCACCCGAACCATGAATGGCGAATTCATCCAGACCGCCCCCAATGGCGATACGCTGCAGGGCTATTTCTTCATTCAGCGTCCGGGCAAGATCCGTTTCTATTATTCAAAGCCATCCTTCACCGACATCATCTCCGACGGCAAGACCCTGTCGATCGAAGACCGCAAGCTCAAGACGCAGGATATCTACCCGCTCAGCAAGACCCCGCTGCGGGTTCTGCTGTCCGAAAAGCTTGATTTGGCGCGCGATCCCCGTGTCCGTCAGGCCAGCATTGCCGAAGACATCGTCTCGGTGGTCGTCGAGCAGGAAAGCCTGTTTGGGGATGGTATCCTGACCCTGATTTTCGACAGGGAGAATTCCCTTCTGCGCCAATGGACGATTCGCGATGCCAATGGCAACGACACCACGGTGACCGTCTTTAACGTGGAAACAGGAAAACCGATCAAATCCTCGGTGTTCGAGATCAGATACGACCTGTCTCCAACAAAGAAATAAGCCATCGGGCAAAAGAGTTTTATAAGACAGTGCAGACAAAAGCATCGCTTGCCACAAGCGGTGCTTTTCTTGTGTCCAACGCCTGCTATAAAGAGATATGGATCGATTCCCTGTGCTCAGGGAGCCGTTTATACTTCATCCCTTTAGCAAGGCGTAGCCCGTGACCATCACTCTTGCCACCTGGAACATCAATTCCATTCGCCCCAGACTCCATCATGTCGAACAGTTCGATGCGGATCGAGCGCCGGACATTCTCTGCCTGCAGGAAACCAAGGTGATGAATGATCAATTCCCCACGGCGTCCCTCAAGAAACTGGGTTACGAGCATTATGCAATCAACGGGCAGAAGAGCTACCATGGGGTAGCAATCCTCTCGCGCATCCCCTTCGCAAAGGTTGACATGCGTGGCTTTTGCGACAAGGGCGACGCCCGCCATGTGGAAGTCACCATCGATACCGATCAGGGGCCTTTGCGCATCCATAATTTCTATGTTCCCGCAGGGGGGGACATCCCCGATGCGACGGTCAATGACAAATTCCAGCACAAGCTGGATTTTCTCGACGAAATGAAGAGCTGGCTGACGGGTGAGGAAACGGACAATGCCTCCATTCTGGTTGGCGATCTCAATATCGCGCCTCACGAGAATGATGTCTGGAGCCACAAGCAATTGCTCAAGGTGGTCAGCCACACGCCAATTGAGGTTGAGGCGCTTGCATCTGTGCAACAAGCTGGTCCCTGGCAAGATGTCATCCGTAACCATGTCCCAGTCGAGCACAAGCTTTTCAGCTGGTGGAGCTATCGCTCCCGCGACTGGTCCAAGGCCGACAAGGGACGGCGTCTTGATCATATCTGGGCCACCGATGCTGCTGCTGACAAGGTCAGTGCCGTGGAAGTCTACCGCGACGCACGCGGCTGGGAAAAACCATCCGATCACGCACCGGTCATTGCCAAATTGGATCTGACGCCCGCCTCCTAGCCTCATTTGTGGCAAGCAGGCATGGGATTGGGTCTTCACCAGCGGCAAGCAGCTTTTCCTTGCATCTGTGAAGATGATATGATGTATAGCCTTCCACACAATCTGCCCCATGCGAGCCATTGGCGGCAGCGCTTGAACGCACAGAAAGCATGATCCCGAAATCACCGAATTCGGGACCATGCAGAACAAGGCCATAAACCGCATGCCTTTACCGCCATGCGCTGGCTGATGCATCGTAAGGCCCTGAAAGAATGGAAAACTCCCAATCCTCCGGAAAAAGCGGAATGGCTGCACGCGCTGGAGCCTTGCGGCTCATTCATGCCGTACTCAGCGAAAAGACCCTGCTTGATGAGGCCTATGCCCACGAGTTGGCAGAAGGCCCCTTGCGTAAGCTGAACGGTAGCGACCGGGCCTTTGCCAAGCGGATTGCCATCACGGTGCTGCAACATCTGGGAGAAATCGACACGCTGCTTGGCCGTTTCATGGATCGCGGCATCCCCAAGAAATCCGGCCCCTTGCGCAATATCCTGCGCATCGGCACCGCCGAGCTGCTGTTTCTGAACACCCCGCCGCACGCCGTGGTCGATTGTGCCGTTTCCCATTATCGTACATGGAAGAAATATGCCGGCTTCAAGGGGCTGACCAATGCGGTTTTGCGCCGTATCAGCAAGGAAGGCCTTGAGGAACTCAAATCCATCGATCCGGCCAAAACCAACTTGCCAGACTGGATGTATCGCTCCCTATGCGCCAATTACGGCCTTGAAGCCACCAATGCCATGATGGCGCAGTTCCAGAAAGCCCAGATCCCCCTTGATCTGACGCTGAAAGATCCGGACAGCGCAGATCAATGGGCAGAGCGTCTTGGTGCCGTGAAAATGCCATCGGGCAGCCTGCGCCTTGCCGAGCATGAAAAGGTCGATACGCTGGACGGCTTTGCCGAAGGCGCCTGGTGGGTACAGGATGCCGCCGCCACCCTGCCGGTTCAGATGCTGGGAGATGTACGGGAGCAGAAAGTGCTGGATCTGTGCGCCGCCCCCGGCGGCAAGACCCTGCAACTGGCCGCGCGCGGCGCTAACGTCACGGCACTTGATATTTCCGCAAAGCGTATTGAGCGCATCGAACAGAATTTAACCCGTGTCGGCCTTTCCGCAGAGCTGGTCAAAGGCGACCTGCTCAAGACCCGCTTTGAGGAAAAGTGGCCCTTCATCCTGCTGGACGCCCCCTGCTCGGCCACGGGCACCATGCGCCGTCACCCGGAGCTGATCCATCAGCGCACACCGCTGGATATCGCCCATTTTTCAAAATTGCAGGCAAAGATGCTCAATCATGTGGCAGAGCTTCTGGCCCCCGGCGGACTGATGGTTTTTTGCACCTGCTCCCTGCAACCCGAAGAAGGCCCCGATCTGATCGCCGACTTCCTCATGCAAAATCCGACCTTTGGCATTGAACCGCTGACGAAAGAGGAAATGCCACAGCTTGCAGGCTTCATTCAACCCGATGGCAGCCTGCGAACAAGGCCAGACTATTGGCCCGAAGATGGTGGCATGGATGGATTTTTCGCCATCAGGTTGCGTAATTTTACCCACTGACTTCCAACCATCAAGCATGAATTGTCGGTCAGGATAGACCTTGTTAACCATAGCTTGATAAAATTATAACCGATCGATTAGCAAATAGCGCCTATATCCGATGATTCGCCCTCATCGGACGCATGACGCTTGAAACCTTTTTAAGGCGTATGAGGCGCAATGGCTTCTTCTCGGAAGCCAGACATGCGCCAATCCAAACAATCTGGCCGTTGAGGAGCAAGACCGACTCAAGGGTTTTACAAGACGGACCAAACCTGCGTGTCACAGAATTGGCAAAAACTGAGAATCTCTATGGCGACGCTGTTACGGCAAGCCAAGCGCATCCCGGTTAGACGGCCAGTTTGCAACATGCGTTATGTGCCGCGTTGTCCTGACCGGCTGCTGATTGCGCCTCAGGATTTGCGCACATCCGATCCCACCATCGCCGAGGATATCTATTCCGGCCTGTTTATTTTCGCCGGACAGGTGGAAAATTGTCAGGGCCATTCGCCCTTTTTGCATCCTGCCCCCAGCCGCGAATGGGCGCGGGAGCTGCATGGTTTTCGCTGGCTGCGCCACCTGCGGGCCTCCAGCGCCACATTGCCCCGTTCCAACGCCCGCTCTCTGGTGGAAGACTGGATCAAGAATTCGGGCAAGCTGGACGCCCAGGCCTGGGCACCTGCGGTGGTCGCAAACCGGGTTCTGGCCTGGCTCAACAATTCCCCCCTCATCCTGCAGGATGCAGACCACACCTTCTATCGGTCATTTCTGCGCGCCCTTTATGTGCAGGTGCGTTATCTGCGCGCCACCTATTCGGGCATGCCCAACAATCTTGATCGCCTGCTGATCCTGATTGCCGAACTTGCAGGCTGGTTGTGCTTTACCGGCAAGGAGCGCCTTGTCCGCTCTGTTTCCAAACGGCTGGTCAAGGAACTTGACGACCAGATCCTGCCAGACGGTGGCCATGTTTCGCGCAATCCACTGGCAATCGTCTCGATCCTGCTGGAATTGCTCCCGCTGCGCCAGACCTTCATGTCGCGCGACATGGTTCCGCCAGAGGGGATGAATCTGGCCATTGAGCGCATGATGCCGATGCTGCGCTTCTTTCGTCATCCCAATGGCAGCTTCGCCCATTTCAATGGCACTGGTGCCACACCGGCCGATTCGCTGGCGACCATTCTGGCCTATGACGACACCCGCGGCAGCCCCGTCTCCGACGCCTCCTTTTCCGGCTATCAGCGCGTGGAAGCAGGCCAGTCGATCCTGATCATGGATACCGGCGAGCCTCCTTTCATCGAGCAATCGACACTGGCCCATGCTGGCATGCTGTCTTTCGAAATGTGCTCGGGCACTTCACCACTGATAGTCAATTGCGGCACCCCAGCCCCCCAGCATGAGGGATGGCGCGAGCTGGCCCGCAGCACCGCTGCTCATTCCACCCTCATCGTGCAGGATCATTCAACCTGCAAGATCGCCCCGAAATCTTTTGACCTTGATGGCAGACCGCTGATTTGCAGCGACAATCACCTCAAATATGAACGTTTTCTGGAGCGGGGACAGGAAACGATCCACGCCAGCCACGATGCCTATGGTTCCAAATTCGGCATTCGCCACACAAGGCAGATATGGCTCGCCATCGATGGGCGTCGGCTGGACGGGCGCGACGAGATGGACGCCATCGGACGCGGCATCACCAAGGGCAAGGACAGCTATGCAATCCGCTTCCATCTTCACCCTTCGGTGGAAGTGGAATATTCAGAAGACCGCGATCAGGTGTATCTTGGCCTCAACAATGGCGAGATCTGGAAATTCGTTTCACAGGAAATCGACCCCAATATCGAGGAAAGCGTCTATCTTTCCGATATTCATGGCATCCGCCCCACCATCCAGCTGGTCATTTATGGCCACGCCAGCCATGTCCCCACCGTAAACTGGTTCTTTGAGCGGGTCGCCATAGCTACCAAATAGGGCCTCCTCGCAATTGTTGCCAAAACAGCAACATATTGATGCCGATTTGTGCTAAATGGGTTATTTCCCTCTCTGACAATTCGTGCTATCGCAGGGACGAAATTTCCCACCTCACACGCAGCAGGATGACCAATGTCCGTAGCTCCTCTTTCCGTTTCCGCGCCGGAAGTTGTTTCCGTCAAGCGCGCGCTCATTTCCGTTTCCGATAAAAGCGGCATTATCGACTTTGCCAAGGCCCTCGCCGACAAGGGCGTCGAGCTGGTTTCCACCGGCGGCACCTGCAAGGCGATCGCCGATGCCGGCATCCCGGTCAAGGATATTTCGCAAATCACCGAATTTCCCGAAATCATGGATGGTCGCGTCAAGACCCTGCATCCCCGCGTCCATGGTGGCCTTTTGGGAGCGCGCTCGGTTGAAGCCCATAGCGCGGCCATGAAAGAGCATGGCATTCCGGAAATCGATCTGCTGGTGGTCAATCTCTATCCTTTCGAAGAGACCATCAAGAAGGGCGCTGACTATGCCACCACGGTAGAGAATATCGACATTGGCGGTCCGGCCATGATCCGCGCGGCGGCCAAGAATCACGCCTTTGTCACCACACTGGTCGATCCGGCCGACTATGCCGAGATCCTCGCCGAAATCGGTGAGAAGGGCGGTATTTCCTATCCGCTGCGCAAGAAATTCGCCGCCAAGGCCTATGCCCGCACAGCGGCCTATGATGCTGCCATTTCGGGCTGGTTCGCTGCCGAGCTGGAAATCGAATCTCCCACTTTCCGCGCCTTTGGCGGCGAGCTTGCCGAAGTGATGCGCTATGGCGAGAACCCGCACCAGAAGGCCGGATTCTACAAAACCGCCTCCACCCGCCCCGGCGTGGCCACGGCCACCCAGATACAGGGCAAGCAGCTTTCCTATAACAATATCAACGATACTGACGCCGCCTTCGAGCTGGTCTGCGAGTTTGATCCGGCCATCTCCCCGGCCGTTGCCATCATCAAGCACGCCAATCCTTGCGGTGTGGCGCTGGGCTCCAGCCTCAGGGATGCCTATGAAAAGGCGTTGGCCTGCGATCCGGTATCCGCATTCGGCGGTATCGTTGCGCTGAATGGCACACTGGATGAAGAGGCTGCAGAGGAGATCACCAAGATCTTCACCGAGGTGATCATCGCTCCGGACGCCACCGAAGGAGCAAAGGCTCTGGTCGCCAAGAAGAAAAATCTGCGCCTGCTGCTGACCGGCGGCCTTGCCGACCCGCGCGAGCAGGGCGTCACCGTCAAGTCTGTCTCCGGCGGTCTTCTGGTGCAGGATCGGGATAATGGCAATGTTGCAGATCTCGACCTCAAAGTGGCCACCGAGCGGCAACCGTCCGAACAGGAAATGGCCGACCTCAAATTCGCTTTCCAAGTCTGCAAACATGTCAAATCCAATGCCATCATCTATGTCAAGGACGGTGCCACCGTCGGCATTGGCGCAGGCCAGATGAGCCGCGTTGACTCCGCCCGCATCGCGGCCCGTAAGGCAGAAGATGCCGCCGAAGCTGCCGGCCTTGCCGAGCCGCTGACAAAGGGCTGTGTTGTCGCATCGGACGCCTTCTTCCCCTTTGCCGACGGCCTATTGGCCGCAGCAGAAGCTGGCGCAACCGCAGTGATCCAACCGGGCGGCTCGATGCGCGATCAGGATGTGATTGAAGCTGCAAACGAAGCGGGCCTTGCCATGGTCATGACCGGCATGCGCCACTTCCGGCACTAAAAAGCCTCTGGCTCTGCCAACCGCGCACTAATGCGCGCACCAGCAGAAGCCTCAAGCGCCAGCGGTCCCTTCAAAGCAAAGGCACCGGCTGCCAGCCACAAAAATCAAGGCCCGAAGCACCCGCTTCGGGCTTTTTGTTTGAAACGATGATCATGACGGCCTGGAGCTTCCACCCCGAATATTGAAATCTTGGAAAAATCCCGCTCTTTATGTATGCTGATCTCCAAAAATCAGGATATTTGGATGCAACAGAAAATCGATAAGCTGTTTGAAACAGCGGCCAACGCCCAAAGCAAAGAAAAATACAAAGTGGCGTTCAATTTATATCGCGGTCTCTTTGAGCTATCTGCCGATCACCCAGAAGCCAACTTCAAAATGGGCGATCTTGCTGTTGCCATCGGCAAACCCGAACAGGCTCTGGCTTTTTTCGAAGCCGCCCTGAGGCGAACCCCCACAAATCTTCTATTCTGGATAAGTTATATCGGTGCCCTTTCTCAATTGGGCATGATCGGCAGAGCAAAACAGATGCTTACAGAGGCCGAAACGCTCGGCCTTGATGAGACATCCATTTTTACGCTCAAGAAATTGCTCGTCGAGACAACCCGCGCTTTGAAGTGCAAGACCAATATCCTGGAGAGCACAAGCCTTTCGCAGGCCACCAAATCTGCCGCTCGGATGGTCAAGGAAGGCAAAAACAAGCAAGCAATCTCAATCTATATCGATATTCTGGAAAAATTCCCCCAAAACAGGCAGGCCCTATCCGGTTTGGAAAAATTGGCGCCCATGGATGTCAACCGTAGCGCGATGATACCCAGAGAGCCTCCCAAAGAAACAGTCGAGAAAGTCCAGAAACTATTACAGGACGGGAAGTTCCATTCACTTATCAAGCTCAACGCCCAATTGCTGCATGACTATCCTGATTCAATATCGATCAATACCGCAGAAGGCACAGCCAGAAGAGCCTTGCTGCAATATGATCTGGCACTGGAAAGCTTCAACAAGGTTCTGAAAGTCAATCCAGAATCGGCAAACACCTATTTCAATATCGGCGTCTGCTATCTGGAATTACACGATATTGAAGCTGCCGAAAAGAATTTCAAAGCTGCGATCAAAATTGACGAGAATCTGCCAGAAGTATATCGCCATTGGGTCTATATGAAGAAAATGACCCATCAAGATGAGATTTTCTCAAAGATGGAGAAAATCTACAAAGAGAGCGAACTGAGCATCAATCAGAGAAGCAATCTTTGCTTTGCCTTGGCTAAAGCGTATGAAGATACGAAAAACTTCGAAGAATCCTTCCAATATTTGTCGGAAGGCAATGCGCTTCGCAAAGAATATTTGAAATATGACATCTCGCAAGACGAAGAATTATTTGAAAAAATATATGAGTGGAACGGACTTGTAGAAACAGAGAAATTGCAACTGGCAAACCAGACCATTGGCTTTGCCCCAATATTCATATTGGGTATGCCCCGATCCGGTACGTCACTTGTTGAACAAATCCTCTCCTCTCATAGCATGGTTGGCGCTGCGGGTGAGTTCCCCTACATCAGTAATTTTTCCAATTCAGTCATTCACGACATTGTCCAGCCATCAAGATCGGCGTTTGAGGAATTTGCCAAGACTTATGAGACCGGCGCAAGAAGAATTACCAATAACGAACACTATATCACCGATAAGTTTCCCTTAAATTTCAAATATATAAATATTATTTTCACATTATTCCCGAACGCAAAGATCATAAATACCAACAGGGATGCAAGAGCCGTTTGCTGGTCAAATTTCAAACAATATTTTGCGAATGACGGCCTTGGATATACATATAATATCGAAGACACTGTTGCATACTACAAAATGTATAAGAAACTCATGCAATTCTGGTATGAGAAATTTGGCAACAGAATATATAACCTGAACTATGATCGTCTGGTTTCCAATCAGGAAGAAGAAACCCGAAAATTGGCTGACTATGTCGGTCTCGATTGGCAAGATGCCATGCTTGCACCGCACAAGAACAAACGGATCGTAAAAACGGCATCCATCAATCAGGTTCGAAAGGCAGTTTATAAAGGAAGTTCGGATAAATGGAGAGCATTCGCTCCCTTCCTCGAAACCTATTTCTCCAAGCTAGATGATTAGGCAAACGGGCCAGATATCATTGAGCGAACGCATCTGGCATCGCTTTTCACGGCTCACCACACTCAATGCTTGCGCTTGCCTTTACCCGTTCAATCCCCATATCAGAATGATGTAACCATGCGGGAAACAGGCAATGGCGCACAAGCATTATTCTGAAGACGAAATCGAACTTCTGCCGCCGGAAAAGGCCGCAGAGGATGCGCAGGGCAAGCGCGATTCATCCATGGCCAGAAAAGCGGCCAATGTGCGCCAGAAATTCTGGTCAGTCGTCAGGAAAGCTGCCCGGCAGATGCCCATCATCGAAGATGTGGTTGCCGCCTATTATTGCGCCTTTGACCCGGAAACCCCGGTCAAGGTGCGCCTGACGCTGATTGGCGCGCTGGCCTATTTCGTACTGCCGCTCGACGCCATTCCGGACATGATTTTCGGTCTGGGCTTTGCCGACGATATCGCCCTGCTCACCTATGTCATCAAGACCGTGCATGGCAACATCACAGACAAACATCGCCTGCGCGCCAAACAGGCGATGGCCGAACATGACGTGCATGTGGAACGCTAACCTCCCACACGCAGCTTGAGGCAGCCACCTCCGGTTCGGATAGCAAGCCCGCTTGAGGCATCAGCCCTGCTTTGGGCTAAAACTCAAAGCGTAATGACCACCTTGCCTTTGGCTTCCCGGTTGGCAATGGCCCTGATCGCATCGGCGGTCTCTTCCAGAGGATAACGCCGATCAATATGCGGCTTGAGCTTGCGTTCTGCCACCCATGTCATGATCTGCTTCATATTGGCAGCATGGTCGGCCGGTTCGCGCCTCACCGCCTCGCCCCAGAAAACCCCGAGCAGATCCACGCCCTTGAGCATCACCAGATTGAGCGGCATTTTCGGGATGGTGCCGGAGGCAAAACCGACGACAAGAAAGCGTCCATACCAGCCGGTCGCCCTCAGGGCGGCTTCGGACAAGTCCCCGCCAACAGGATCATAAACCACATCAACCCCGTGACCATCAGTCATGTCCTTCAGTGTCTGCTTGAGATCCGAGCTCTTGTAATTGAGCAGATCATCGGCCCCGTGGGCTTCGCAAAGCTGAAGCTTTTCATCCGATGACGCGCAGGCTATGACGCGCGCTCCCATCAATTTGCCGATCTCCACCGCAGCAAGTCCCACCCCTCCCGCAGCGCCAAGCACGGCCAGCGTCTCCCCCGGCTGCATCCGCGCCCGGCTTCTCAGACCATAAATGGTCGTACCATAGGTGATCACCAGACCGGCAGCTTCGGCAAAGCCGAGCGGATCGGGCATCGTGATCGCCTCTTCGGCTGGCACCACGACATAATCCCGCGCGCCACCCCAGCGGATATAGCTGATCGCCTTCTGGCCCACCCGAACGGACTGAACGCCCTCGCCGACCTCTTCGATCACACCGGCAATCTCGCCAGCCGGCGAGAAGGGCAGATCGGGAGTGAATTGATATTTGTCGCGCAGAATCAGCGTGTCAAAGAAATTGAGCGCCGCCGCCTTGACCCGGATAAGCACCTCCCCCGGACCGGCTTTCGGCTTGTCTATCTCGACCAGTTTCAGATTATCCACGCCCTCGAAGGCATCACACATGATCGCCCGCATGATCAGCTCCCATTCTCATCCACCTCCCCATGCCTAGCATGGCGGGATGACTGCACAAAGATGCAAACAGCATCCATGAGACAAAAGGCGACCATGCCATTGCGCCTTATCAGGATCGGCGAGAATGCTGATCCCTCGCCATGCCTTAAAGCGCCAGCAGCGAAGCGGCCCCGGCATCAAACAAGGCACAGACGGTTTCATTTGCCGCAAGATTGGTCTAGAAAGGCGCATCTGCGGCGATTCCGACAGGGTGACCCTTGCCGGAAAGCCAGATTCTCAGCAATGAAATAACAAGCAAAAAGACAGGAAACACATGCGCGGATATTTTGCAGTTGGCGTGCAAGGACTGTCCAAGGAAGGCAATTTCGGCAATCTGCTCCGCACGGCCCATGCTTTCGGTGCCAGCTTCTTTTTCACGATTGCGGCGGAGAGGACATTCGCCAAACCCGGCACAGACACTTCCAAGGGTGGCGATCATATTCCCTATTATCCATGGGCCAATGAAGATGAACTGATTCTGCCGAAAGATTGCAGGCTGGTCGGCGTCGAGCTGACGGATGATGCGGTGGATCTGCCGAGCTTTCGCCATCCCACCAAGGCCGCCTATATTCTGGGGCCGGAGCGGGGCAACCTCACGCAGGCCATGCAGGATAAATGCGATTTCATCGTCAAGATCCCCACCCGCTTCTGTCTCAATGTGGCAACGGCGGGCGCAATCATCATGTATGACAGGGTTCAGTCGATGGGCGGCTTTGCGGAAAGACCGGTTCGCGCAGGTGGTCCGCAGGAAGCGCGGGCCCATCAGCATGGTCAGCCAAAATTCCGTGCTGGCATCCCGGATGCCCTCAAGGGTTAGAAGCTGTCAATTTGAGATGACGTCGGCGCAGAATATCGTTAATGTCCGACAACAGACAAGATCATGCAATGCCCATCTCTTGCCGCATTTGCATTGGATCTTGCTTACAATCGCATCAGAATCGCGGAAATCCGGGCAGTCGACGGCAAAAGCGCAAAAAAAATCAAAATTTGACGCAACTTCACTGTTTGGTAACCCTGACTTTGGTAAATGTTAAATGAATGAATTGGAGCCTGAGGCTCCTGTTGGCATCCAGTCGAAAGCGACAGGTAGAGATGAAAAGCGTAAAAATCCTCGGAGCAGCCACCCTTCTCGCACTTTCCGCCACTGCAGCGCATGCTCAGGGCGCGGCCACTCGCGTCGAGCAATTCAAGGATTGGGGTGCTTATGTTTTCAACGATCCTCAACGCGGCAAAATGTGCTTTGCGGTTAGCCAACCCAAAGACATGGAACCGAAAAATGTGAATCGTGATCCGATCTATTTCTTCATTACAACGCGCCCAAGGGAAGGCGTTCGCGAAGAAGTGAATGTGATCACCGGCTATCCTTACAAGGAAGGTTCCAAGACCACCATTCAGGTTGGGTCCGACACCTTCTCCCTTTACACATCCGGCGATGGCGCCTGGCTTGAAAATGCCGCCGAAGAAGCCCGTCTTGTGAACGCGATGCGCGCAGGTTCGAGCATGGTGGTCAAAGGCACCTCTTCACGTGGCACCGTAACGGTTGACACCTACTCCCTCTCGGGAGTAACGGCAGCAACCCAGAAAGCCGTGGCCGAGTGCCAGTAACGAGTGCCAGTAAAAAGGCAATCCATAAATTCAACAAAAAGCGGCTGACAAGGCCGCTTTTTTGTTTTATACACCCGCAAATTCACATTCAATCCGACCGGTTTGCCCCCTGATGGACAGCTATTGCTGAAAAAAGGGCAAGGATCAGGCCACCTCCAGCCAATGAGCCGGTGGTCGTTCCCGAATGGCAATCTCTAAGGATCACGCAAAGTCCTGTTTCGCTCACCCCTCAAAGGCGTGCGCGAAGACCTGCCGTGATCGGCCTTGAAAAGAGGAACCGCGTTAACCTGCGGTCTTGACCAGCCTATGACACATGCCTCCACGCTCGACGCAACCCCTGCAATCGACGCCCCGCAGCCCGTTGCGATAGAGACCAGCCACAATTACAGCTGGCCAGCTCTCGACCCCGACAAGATGAACCTTGTCGGCATGGACCGCAATGATCTTTCCGAGGCAATGCGCCGGGTTGGCGTGGCAGAAAAGCAGATCCGCATGCGGGTCGCCCAGCTCTGGCACTGGATCTATGTGCGCGGCGCAACCTCCTTTGACCAGATGACCAATGTCTCCAAGGATCTGCGCGCCAAGATGGATCTGGTCTATACCATCACCCACCCCGAACTGGTGGCCGAACAGATCTCGGTGGACGGCACCCGCAAATGGCTGCTGCGCTTCCCGCCGCGCGGTGCCGGTCGTCCGGTCGAAGTGGAAACCGTCTATATTCCCGATGAGAATCGCGGCACGCTTTGCGTCTCCAGTCAGGTCGGCTGCACCCTCAATTGTACTTTCTGCCATACCGGCACCCAGAAGCTGGTGCGCAACCTCACATCCGAGGAGATTGTCGCCCAGCTGCGCGTCGCCCGCGAAATGCTCAACGATTTCCCCGAGCGCGAGCCGGAAACCGGTGCCATCGTGCCGAAAATGGGCCGCTTCGTCTCCAACGTGGTGATGATGGGCATGGGTGAGCCGCTATTCAACTATGACGCGGTCAAGACAGCGATGCTGATCATGTCCGATGGCGAGGGGCTTTCCATCTCCAAGCGCCGTATCACCCTGTCCACCTCGGGCCATGTGCCCAATATCCGCAAGGCAGGCGAGGAAGTCGGCTGCATGCTGGCCATCTCGCTTCATGCCACCAATGACGAGCTGCGCGACGAGATCGTGCCGATCAACAAGAAGTGGCCACTCAAGGAACTTCTGGAAGCCTGCCGCACCTATCCCGGCGTTTCCAACGCCAAGCGCATCACCTTCGAATATGTGATGCTCAAGGGCGTTAATGATTCCATCGAGGATGCCCGCAATCTGGTCAAACTGCTGCGCGGCATTCCGGCCAAGATCAACCTCATTCCTTTCAACCCATGGCCGGGCAGCAATTATGAATGCTCCGACTGGGACCAGATCGAGGAATTTGCCGATTTCATCAACCGCGCCGGCTATGCCTCACCGGTTCGCACCCCGCGCGGCCGCGACATCTATGCCGCCTGCGGTCAGCTCAAGTCCGAATCCGAGCGTCTGCGCAAAGTTGAGCGCGAAAAGCTGGAAGCCGAACTGGCAGCCCTTGAAAGAATGCGCCTTGCCAACCTTGTTGGCGACGGCTCCAATGACGATATGGAAGAAGACGAATAGGGCGAGTGCAAGCCGCCGCCCTTTCCTCACGACGACCAAAAGCAGCAAAGTCCAAAGGAACCCGCCATGAGCCTGTCTCGCCTGATTGCCCGTATCTTCATGGTGCCAATCGGCCTGTTTCTGGCCATCATGGCGGCGAGCATCTTTCTCGGCTTCGCGCTCAATAGCATGTATGGCGGTCCCGGCATGCATCACGATCCGGCGGTGGAGAATATATTCGCCATCTTTTCCGGCTTCGTGATTGCCTTTCCGCTGGGGCATTTCGCCTTCTATCCGGCCATTCTGGGCCTGATTCTGGCGGAATTTTTCTCATGGCGCAGCATCTGGATCTATCTTGGCTATGGTCTGGCCCTGTCCTTTTTCATCACCCACGCCCCCGGCGAGCCGGTCGACGCCTTGGCCATTGCTCTGGATGTCCGCGCCATGGCTGCGGGTCTGGTCGGCGGATTTGTCTATTGGCTGATATCCGGCCGCGGCGCTGGTATCGTCAAGCGCTCGCTCGACAACAGACCACAAAATTTCTAGCGCCTGCGTTTGTATAACCTGAGTTTATGGCACCTGAGTTTATGGCATAAAAAAAGGTGCGACCCGACGGATCGCACCTTTCAAGGATCAACCAACGAAAACCGGTCAGGCCTCGACTTGCGCCTTGGGAGCGGCTGCCTTGAAGGCGATAAAGGCCAGCGCCAGACCGGCAACAGCCAGAATGCCAGCGGCAGGCATGCTGCCCACCTTGAGCACAAGCCAGTTCACCAGATCGGCGATCGCCCGGCCGCGCCGACCACTCACCCCGAGGGTTTCGCCGCTATAGGCGACATAGGCCAGATACTCACAGACGGCGAATACCAGAATTCCGACAAGATACGGTTTTACGGACATATTGTTCATTTTCTTCCTTGCAGATCTGCTCGCCCAAACCGCCATAGCAACGGCAGGTCATTCGGGCAACGGTCTCATTTGAGAGCTTTTATAGACAACATTGTCAAAAAAACGGATATGCAGGAAAAATGGCAAAGATACGGCATGCATTCGCGCAGTGTGATCAGGGCCTTTGCCTGTGGCTTTTCATTTCTTTCAAGGTCGCTTGATACCGTCCGGCAATTTCAGATCGCGCCAGCCAGATGACCGGCAAACAGCTCGCCATGCTTGCCCAGCAGTCCATTCAGCCGGTCCATGACCAGACGCACCTCCGGCCGTCGACGGTCATCGTCATTGACCACCAAATAGAGCCGCGCGGTCAGTTCCTCGATCACATCGCCGTCTCGCATCAGGGAGGGCTCCATATCGCCAATGAAACAGGGCAAGACCGCACGGCCCTGCCCGTTCAGCATCAACTGCAACAGAAGATGGGCCCTGTTTGTCCAGCTATAGATCTCCCGATCAAAATGCTCATACACCCAGCGGTCTGACGGATAGCGGGACATTTCCTTGCCAAGCGAAATCCAGGGCGCATCCGCTATCTGGGCAAATTCGACGCCCTTATAAACCGCGAATCGCATCAACACCGATTGCAGAATGGCATAATTGCCCGAATCCGGCGGTTCGATCGTCACAAAGACGAGCCTGTCGCGATTGATTTGCTGTCCGGTTTCGTGAAAATCGGTATAGCCGACGCGAATATCGCCCGCGCCCTTGGACAGCGCCCCGGCATGCCTGGCCAGAAACATCGTCATCCATGTATCTCCAGCTACTTCCACAACAGGGTCCTGAAAGGCACCGCCGTGCCAGTCGGTAATCTCGTTTGATACCTTCTGCATTTCCCGCACACGTGCCAGCAGGATTTCACCATCCTTGGCCAGCACATAGCCCCGCCTGCTGCGCTCGAAAAGCAGACGATTCATGGTCCGCTCAAGCGCTTGAATGCGCCGCCCGATGGTGGGTGCACTAATGCCTGTGCGCGCCGCAGCCCCAGAAAGGCCACCGCATTCTGCCACATCAAGAAATAATTTCAGATCGTCCCAATTTGCTTCCATGACATGTCTTTCCTATGGAACGGTGACAGTTGCAACGCATGAGAATGAAAAACAACTTTCAAACTCTAATCTACAGGCCCTTGCCCGGGGATGCTATATCTGAAGATGTTCCCCAGAACCGATGCACGCATGCTCCCAAAGAGCGGCATCGATAAAAACAAGAGGGAATGTCAGCAACAGTTCGCGCAAAACCGCTCACCCGTTCCTGCTTGGCAAGGCAACGGCAGCATTTCTTTGCGCAATTTTCAGGAGTGTAGAAAATGACACATATGCAAACTCTGCTGATGTGGGATTCTGCAACAAAAGCCAACCATACCAAGCAGGATGCCTTTCAAGATCCGTTCGAGCGCCCTGAATGGCAACCCTTCATGCCATGGATCGACATGCTCCGGGCCCTGTCGCGCAAACACTGAGACCACGCAAACACCAAGGCAGGAAGTGAAGCAGCGGCAAGCCGATTCATACAAACGAAAAACCGCCTTCACCCGATCGATGCGGTAAAAGAGGCTCATCCTAGCCGCCACAAGCCCGCCGACTGCAAGACAAGCACCAAGACTGAAGCCGATGTCAGGAATGCCAAACCTGTCATCGGCTCTTTTTTGCCTGACAGACAATGCAGGAGCGAGCCCGAAAGCGCAAACAGTGCCGTCTCTATTTTTCCGATGGCTTCTTGTTGCGCTTCACATCCACCTTCTTCTTCGACGTGAGCTTGGTGATGGTGGTGGATGATTTGGTGCTGTTGAACAACCGGTTAAGGACAGAGCTTTTCGTCTTGTTCTTGGCCCGGCAATGCGCCCTGACCTTGGTACCATTCTTCGACTCATAGCTTTTCACCCAGGCACATTTCGAAGCAGCCACACATTGCGCCTGATTGAGAGGCTTGCAGGTTGCCTCGTCACTGGCCGCCTCGCCTTTTGTTATGCCCGCCAGCATAAGCACGAGAGCAAACAGCAAGAGAGAAGCAACAGAAATCGGATTGGAAAATCTACTGATCATGAAAACCAGACCTTTCCCCGCCAGACGGGGACATGAATGATGGGAATCACTTGACCCGGACAGCACTGCACAAAATGCCCCCGGGGCGCAAGCTCTGCAAACACTTTCCATGCTGGCGCAAATCGGCTAGGAGCAAAGAAAGCCATCTCCACCCGGACCAACCCGATGCGCAAGGCCTTTGTGAACGAAATAGTCTCTCACCCGATCTATTGGGCAAGCATGGCGATCTTGCTGATATCGGCTATTTTTCTGATCATGCCGGAACTGGATCTCTGGACCAGTCAGCTATTCTACGCTCCGCAAGAAGGCTTTTGGCCAAGCGCCCATTATTTCCCTTCCCGTTTGCGTGAATTGGGCTTGTTCCTGCCGCGCGCAGCCATTGCCTTGCTGGTGCTGTTCGCTCTGGCCCGCCTGTTCTGGCCAGATCTGAAGAAACTGGCCGCCCTGCCCACCCTTCTCTTTCTGGCCCTGAGCGCCCTGCTTGGTCCGGGACTGCTGGTCAATGGCCTGCTCAAGGCCTATTGGGGAAGGGCAAGGCCGATACAGACCGACCTGTTCGGCGGAGGGGAAGCCTACACGCCGGTCTGGGTCATCTCGAATCATTGCCAGAGCAATTGCTCCTTCGTCTCCGGCGAAGCTTCTATGGCCTTCTGGCTTGTTGGCCTGTTGCTGCTGTTGCCCATCGGCTGGCGCAGGGGCGGCCTGCTTGTGCTTGCCGGCCTTGCCATTCTGATATCCCTTAACCGGATTGCCTTTGGCGGCCATTATCTGTCCGATGTGCTGCTTGCATGGGCGCTGACCGGATGGGTCATGCTGATCGTCTGGCAGCTGATGCGAAGCATGCAATGGCTCGGCCCCGACGCCGCCCAAGCAGGCAAGCTCGAACAGGGCTGGGACCATATCGGCCACCGGCTCCGCTCTTTTCTGGCGCAAAAGGCGAAATCCGCCGAATATGTCATCCACCAAAAGCAGCAATCAGACGCCCAAAGGCGAGAAGAATCCCGACCGACCAAAAAACACGGCGGATAACTGAAACACTTCGGGAGGAAATTCTCCCCTCTCCCTCTTGCGCAGAATTATATAGCGCCTATAGTGCCGCCAGACAAATAATAGAGAGCAGTCTCTTCCCAATGACGAAGGCGCGGACATTGCATCACGCGCCACCAGACAATCAGGTGAAATCGCATGGCAAAAAAAGGCGATATCAAGAAGGTCGTTTTGGCCTATTCCGGAGGCCTTGACACTTCCATCATTCTCAAATGGCTCCAGACCGAATATGGCTGCGAAGTGGTGACCTTCACCGCCGACCTCGGACAGGGCGAAGAATTGGAACCGGCCCGCAAAAAGGCCGAAATGCTGGGCATCAAGCAGATCTATATCGAAGATGTGCGCGAAGAATTCGTTCGTGACTTTGTCTTCCCGATGTTCCGCGCCAATGCCCTTTATGAAGGCGTCTATCTGCTCGGCACCTCGATTGCCCGTCCGCTGATTTCCAAACGCCTTGTTGAAATCGCCAAGGAAGTCGGCGCTGACGCTGTCGCCCATGGCGCCACCGGCAAGGGTAACGATCAGGTCCGCTTCGAGCTGGCCGCCCGTGCGCTCAACCCGGACATCAAGGTCATTGCTCCGTGGCGCGAATGGGATCTGACCTCGCGCACCAAGCTGCTGGAATTTGCCGAGCAGAACCAGATCCCCATCACCAAGGACAAGCGCGGCGAAGCGCCATTCTCGGTTGACGCAAACCTGCTGCACACATCCTCTGAAGGTCGCGTGCTGGAAGATCCTTCCATCCCTGCCGAGGAATATGTCTATTCGCGCACCATCAGCCCGGAAGCAGCTCCTGACCAAGCCACCATCATCGAGATCGGCTTCGAGAAGGGTGACGCAGTGTCCATCGATGGCGTCAAGATGAGCCCGGCCACCATCCTCACCAAGCTCAACGAACTTGGTCGGGACAATGGCATCGGCCGCCTCGATCTCGTCGAGAACCGCTTCGTTGGCATGAAATCCCGCGGTATCTACGAAACCCCGGGCGGCACCATTCTGCATGCAGCCCATCGCGGTATCGAATCCATCACGCTGGACGGTGGCTCCGCTCACCTTAAAGACAGCATCATGCCGCGCTATGCCGAGCTGATCTATAACGGCTTCTGGTACAGCCCGGAACGCGAAATGCTGCAAGCTCTGATCGACAAGAGCCAGGAATTCGTGTCCGGCACCGTCAAGCTGAAACTCTACAAGGGCAACGTCAACGTCATTGCCCGCGACAGCGAATACAGCCTCTATAGCGAAGATCTCGTCACCTTCGAAGAAGGCGCGATCGATTATGATCACCACGATGCCGCCGGCTTCATCGAATTGCAGGGCCTGCGTCTTCGGACCATTGGCTACCGCAATCGCAAGGCCAAAGGCTAAGTTGATCCTTGCTTACCGGAATGAGAAAATGGCGGGGTTACAACCTCGCCATTTTTTATGGATGAGACAGATTGCGCCTTCTTCGACTTGCGCCCGCCAGCCCTGATCGCAGTCCTGTATCCATAAATCCGTTATGTGATTGGGAACCATCCAATGCTTAGAAATATCAATCCGCTCTTGTCACCGGATCTCCTTCATATTCTTGCCGCCATGGGCCATGGCGACAATCTGGTCATTGCCGACGCCAATTTTCCCGGCGAACAGATCGCCCGCGCCAACGGCTGCCGCTATATACGTCTTGATGGCATTCTGGCCACCGACATCCTCAAAGCCGTGCTCGAACTGATGCCACTTGATGATTTCGTCAAGGATCCCGCCTATGTCATGGAAGTGGTCGGGGATGCAGCTCAGGTTCCACCGGTCGTAACCGAATTCCAGACCGTCATCGATGAGGTCGCCGATAATCCGGCTCCCATTGCCGCTATTGAACGCTTCGCTTTCTACGACATGTCAAAGCAGTCCTATGCCATCATCCAGTCCGGCGAACGTCGCCTCTATGGCAATATCATCGTCAAGAAGGGCGTGGTCAGGCTTTAGTCCTTGCAACTGACGGCCGATCAGCCGACAGATAAGCAAAACAGCAAACAGGCACGCCGGAAGGCTTTTGATTCGGCGTGCAACCTCACGATACATATCAAAGCGGGCGATGACAGACCATTTGATCCTCAGAGAATTCCGCGAAGCGCAAACGCTTTCCTGTGCGCTCTATTCCCCATGCGAGACCTACCGTTACGCCCTGACACGTATATGGAATGAAAGCGCCCCGCACCTGCTTTTCATCATGCTCAATCCCTCCACGGCAACCGAGCTGAAAAACGATCCGACCATAGAGCGCTGCGAGCGGCGCGCCCGTGCGCTGGGTTTCGGTGCCTTCACCGCCTGCAATCTGTTTGCCTTCCGGGCAACCGATCCGCGCGACCTGAAACGGGCAAAAGCCCCCATCGGACCGGACAATCTGGCCCAATTGCTCGCTGCCAGCCGCCGGGCCGATACCATCCTGTGCGCCTGGGGCACGCATGGTGCCCATATGGGCATGGGAGAGGCCATCGCCAGCCTGTTGCGAGCACAAGGCTATCAGCTCCATCACCTCGGTCTGTCCAAGGATGGCCACCCCAAACACCCGCTTTATATCGGCTACCAGAGAGAACTGGCACCATGGTAAAGAGCCTTAAGGCCTTCATTTTCCTGTCACGATCGCGCTTTAGGTAGCTATTCCAAATTGCATCGCAGCTAACACAGTGCGATTTTCCGCCATTTCCGGCTTTTCAACTGGGGAAATTTCGTATAGAGCTTGCGCCAACTTCCTGAACAAGTCGGGCTGCAAGGATGCGTCGGCATGTGCCGACGCTCTTTGTTATGTTCGAAAAACATGAGAAACAGACATGAATCTGCGCAACATTGCGATCATCGCACACGTTGACCACGGCAAGACCACTCTGATCGACGAGCTGCTCAAGTCCTCCGGCATGTTCCGGGCCAACCAGCAGACCGAAGAACGGATGATGGATTCCAACGATATCGAACGTGAGCGCGGTATCACCATTCTGGCAAAAGTGACCTCGCTGGAGCATAACGGCACCCGCATCAATATCGTGGACACACCCGGCCACGCCGACTTTGGTGGCGAAGTCGAGCGTATCCTGAACATGGTTGATGGCGTGATCGTGCTGGTCGATGCGGCAGAAGGTCCGATGCCCCAGACCAAATTCGTGGTATCCAAGGCGCTTAATCTCGGCCTGCGCCCGATCGTTGCCATCAACAAGATCGACAAGCCCGAACAGCGCGCCGAAGAAGTGCTTGATGAAGTCTTTGACCTGTTTGCCAACCTTGATGCCGATGAGCATCAGCTGGACTTCCCCGTGCTTTACGGCTCGGCCAAGAATGGCTGGATGGCAACCGACCCGAACGGCCCCAAAGACAGCCTCGAGCCGCTGTTTGAAATGGTCGTAAAGCATGTGCCCGCTCCAAAGGTGGAAGAAGGCGAATTCCGCATGCTGGCGACGACCATTCAGGCCGACAACTTCCTCGGACGTATCCTCACCGGTCGTATCCTCGCCGGCGAAGTGACCCCGAACATGGCCGTCAAGGCGCTGTCGCGCGATGGCAAGCTGATCGAACAGGGCCGCATTTCCAAGGTTCTGGCCTTCCGTGGTCTGGAACGGGCGGCAATCGAGAAGGGTGAAGCAGGCGACATCGTCTCCATCGCCGGTTTGCAGAAGGCAACCGTTGCCGACACCATCTGCGCCCCGTCTGTCTCTGACGCCATTCAGGCCCAGCCGATCGACCCGCCAACCCTGTCCATGACCTTCCGCGTCAATGACAGCCCTCTGGCAGGCACCGAAGGCGACAAGGTTCAAAGCCGCGTCATCCGTTCCCGCCTGCTGTCGGAAGCCGAAGGCAATGTTGCCCTCAAGGTGGAAGAAGCACAAGGCACCGATGCCTTCATCGTATCGGGACGTGGCGAGCTGATGCTCTCCATTCTCATCGAGAATATGCGCCGTGAAGGCTTCGAACTCGGTGTTGGCCGTCCTCAGGTCGTGATGCAAAAGGACGAGCATGGCAAACGCCTCGAGCCGATCGAGGAAGTCACCATCGACGTCGATGACGAATATTCCGGTATCGTCGTGCAGAAGATGCAGGAACGCAAGGCCGACATGGCCGAGATGCGCCCCTCCGGAGGTGGTCGCACGCGTCTGGTCTTCCACGCGCCGACCCGTGGCCTGATCGGCTATCAGTCCGAGCTTCTCTCCGATACCCGCGGTACGGCCATCATGAACCGTCTGTTCCACGAATATCAGCCCTACAAGGGCGAGATCGCGTCACGCAACACCGGCGTTCTGCTGTCCAATGGCAGCGGCGAAGCAGTGGCCTATGCCCTCTGGCAGCTGGAAGATCGCGGTCCGATGATGATTTCTCCGGGCACCAAGGTCTATGAAGGCATGATCGTGGGCGAGCATACCCGCGGCAACGATCTGGACATCAACGTGCTCAAGGGCAAGCAGCTGACCAATATCCGCTCCGCTGGCAAGGACGACGCCATCAAGCTGACCACGCCGCTCAAGCTGAGCCTTGAGGCCGCCCTGTCCTATATCGCCGATGATGAATTGGTGGAAGTGACGCCGAAATCGATCCGCCTGCGCAAGATCCTGCTCGATCCAAATGATCGCAAACGCGCCTCTCGCGCCGCGAAAAAGGCCAGCTGATCACCATCGATCACAAGCAAAAGAAAAGCCGCCCGAGGTCAAACCGAAGGCGGCTTTTTTGTAAGCGCATCAGAGCGTTCCCCCCATAAGGCAATCATTGGCATCAATTGCCAGATGAAACAGGGCCCCCGCCCCGAAGGCCCGCGCCCGCCAGTCCGGCAGCACCAAGAGGATGCCATAGACCACTCCGGCCCAAAGCCTATGCAGGGGGTGAAAACCGATGCTGCAACGATTGGGGTCAAAAATCGGATCGGCCAGCAAATGGTCCAGATCAATCACAATGGTTGCCACCATGATCAGCGCGGCCTTCAGCCAGATCTCCTTCGCAAAGAAAAGGCGAGCGATCATGAATGGCACAACAAAATGCCCGCCATAATGCACCAGCGCACGCAGCAAGTCGTAAAATCCGTCCACAGCAGCTCCTTTGCTCACCATTTCCCGTCAGTCACACGGCGCCAAATGAGCGTCGATGCTGACCTTTTCCTTTTCTCAGAAATGGCAGGCCTTCGCCAGTCCCAATTTTTCGCCCTTGAGAAGACCGAACGGCCATAAAAAACCCGGACCTGAGGTCCGGGTTTGATCATCTTGTGGCAGGCAAGGCTCTGCCCGAGCCGACTAGTACTGAAAGCTCAAGCGGCAAAGCGGGAGAAGATGCTGATGCCAAGGGTGATAATGGTTATCAGCACAAGCAGATAGAACCAGAAACGAACCGGAATGAAAAACAGGCTGTCTCCCCGTTTGAGAAGCATTTCTTCACCCGTTTCCGCATCGATGACCAGCTTTCCCTTGTCCGTGCGATCAAGCAGCGTCACAACGCCATAAGCGGCGACCGTCGCACACAGTGCGATGATAACCGGTTCCAGACCGGATTGCGGACCCAGCAGGCCAACACACACAAAAAGTCCGATCAATGCGCCAACGAGAACGCCAAGCGGGAGCAGGATGCCCCAGCCTCTCCAGATCAAAAACATCGAATATTCCTTTTTTCTTATTCTGAGAGATCCCGGATGAAAACATGCCAATAAAGGCAAAATAAGGGACAGAGAGCCGGGAATAGCAATTCTAAAGAGTTAAGAAAACCTTAAATATAACAATGGGGAAAACCACAGCAACAATTTCTCCCGACAGCGCAGGCAAAGATTGCATGACAGCCAGACCTCACCCGCGCGTAAAACAGAAAACCCGGCATTGCCGGGCTTCTCAATCGCATTTTCCTATTTCTCCAGCTCGTGTCCGGGACGGCCTGAACCTATCCCCAGGGGCCAGGCTGATTGTCATCCTTGCGCGCAGCACCACCGCCCCATGGTCCGTCGGATCCGGCATCCTGCTGCATCTGGCCCCGACGCTGAGAGGCACCAAGCGTTGCACCCGAGCTGACTTTCAAAGGGCTCTGCCCGCCATACCATTCAGCCTGCAAGGACTGAAGCGCGTCGATCCGGTTTTGCGTATCCGGATGGGTCGAGAAGAGATTGTCCATCTTCTGTCCCGAAAGCGGATTGATGATGAACATATGCGCCGTTTCCGGATGCTGTTCGGCGGTGACATTGGCGGTGCGACCGGCAGCATTGGCAATCTTTGCCAGCGCCGAGGCAAGCCACATCGGCTGACCGCAGATTTCAGCCCCCACCTTGTCCGCTTCATATTCCCGCGTCCGGCTGATCGCCATCTGAACGATGGAAGCGGCCAGCGGCGCCAGAATCATCAGCGCAATGGTACCGATGATGCCAAGCCCGCCGCCTTCGCGATCCCTGCTGCCGCCAAAGAAGAGCGCAAAGTTAGCCAGCATCGAGATGGCACCGGCAAAGGTGGCCGTCACGGTCATGGTCAGAATGTCATAATTCTTGATATGGGCCAGCTCATGGGCCATCACGCCGGCAACCTCTTCATAGGTCAGCCGATTGAGCAGGCCGGTCGAAGCTGCCACGGCGGCATGCTGCGGGCTGCGTCCGGTGGCAAAAGCATTGGGCTGATCGGAATTGATCACATAGACCTTGGGCATCGGCAGTCCGGCAGACTGGGCCAGTTTTTCCACGATCTCATAATATTCCGGTGCCGAGCGTGCATCCACCTCCATGGCGTTATGCATGCGCAGCACCATCTTGTCCGAATTCCAGTAGCTGAACAGATTCATACCGAGCGCAAAGATGAAGGCAATCATCATGCCCCCCGAGCCACCGAGCAAATAGCCGATGGCCATGAAAAGGCCTGTCATGGCGGCCAGCAAGAGTGTGGTACGGAAGAAATTCATGCCAGATCTATCCTTCTTTATGGCTCTGAGCGATTGGATCGCATTACAATATCCTATATGGTGCCTCACGAGACCCATTTTCAAGACAGGAAAGCAAGGGAGCAGCTAGATGACTGACGAAACCCCGAAAAGACAGATGGTTGACGTCGCCTCCCCCCAGTTCAAAAGCACTGAAGAACGCGTCGCCGAGACCGCGAAGCCGCAGGAAGAAAAGCCCCGCCGCAAATTCGAGGATCTGCCCCCGGCAGCCCAGCGCGCCCTGATGGAAGCGGAAGAACGCCGCAAGGAGCGCGACGCGCTGAAGGTCAGCGCCGATCGTCCAACCGAACTCAATGGTCGCGGCGGCCTCGATCCATCCCGTTATGATGATTATGAGATCGACGGCCGCGCCATCGATTTCTGATCAGTTCGGCTACGAAACAAACCATGAAAAATCAAAGGGCGAACGGTCTGACCGCTCGCCCTTTTTATTTTTTCTCAGTGCGCAGAAAGAATGGCCCCGATCACAGGTCAGAGGATTTCTTCCAGATATTGATATCTTCATCCTGCGCATAAAGATCGATTTCAGCCAGCTCTTCAGCCGTGAAGGAAAGATTTTTCACCGCTCCCACACAATCGACAATCTGCTCGGCCCGCGACGCCCCAATCAGCGCCGTGGTGATTCCCTCGTCCCGCAAAACCCAGGCAATCGCCATCTGCGCCAATGTCTGGCCACGACGCGCCGCAATCTCGTTGAGCTTCTTGAGATGCTCGACAGCCTTCTCGGTGATCATTTCCTTTTTCAGGAACCGCCCTGAAGCGGCGCGGGAATTGGCGGGAATGCCATTGAGATATTTGTTCGACAACATCCCCTGCGCCAGCGGCGTAAAGGCAATCGAGCCGATACCAAGCTCCTTGAGCGTGTCCTTCAGCCCGTCCTTCTCCACCCAGCGATTGAGCATGTTATAGCTTGGCTGATGGATGAGGCATGGGGTGCCAAGCTCGTTCAGGATCTTCACCGCTTCCCGCGTGCGCTGGGAATTGTAGGAAGAAATGCCCACATAGAGCGCCTTGCCCTGCCGAACCAGCGTATCAAGGGCTCCCATGGTTTCTTCCAGAGGCGTATTGGGGTCGAAACGATGGGAATAAAAGATATCGACATAATCAAGCCCCATGCGCTTGAGCGACTGGTCACAGGATGCAATCAGATATTTGCGGCTGCCCCATTCGCCATAAGGCCCGGGCCACATGTCATAGCCAGCCTTGGAAGAGATGATCATCTCATCGCGATAGGGCTTGAAGTCACTCTTGAGGATCTCGCCAAAGGCTTCTTCTGCGGCTCCCGCAGGCGGGCCGTAATTGTTGGCCAGATCGAAATGGGTAATGCCCAGATCAAAGGCCGTCCGACACATGGCCTGCTTGGTAAAATGCGGTGTTTCATAGCCGAAATTGTTCCATAGCCCCAGCGAAACCGCTGGCAGCTTGAGACCGGACTTGCCACACCGACGATAGGGCATGGTATCGTAGCGCGATTCTGCTGCTATATAAGTCATGCTATTACCTCCTAAGTTAATCCCTCGTGGTTCCAACCGATTGCCCCTGCCCGATGGCAACCAGCCCACTCTTGTTTCTTTCAATTCAGCCCGCAACAGATGACAACCAGCCAATGATCATCCGCTTTTCCAAGAGGAACCTATGCGAAATCTCATGTTAACCTGGCAATTCTGGGCCATTCTGTCGGCCTGCTTTGCCGCCTTCACGGCCATCTTTGCAAAGGTCGGCGTATCCGGCATCGGATCGGATTTTGCCACCTTCATCCGCACGATCGTGATACTCCTCGCTCTGGCCGCCATTCTCAGCGCCACCGGCGGCTGGGAAAGTCTCTCTTCCCTGTCGGCCAGATCCTTCCTGTTTCTCATCCTCTCCGGCCTAGCCACTGGCGCTTCATGGATCTGCTATTTTCGCGCACTCAAGCTCGGCCATGCCTCTCAGGTCGCTCCCATCGACAAGATGAGCGTGGTGCTGGTTGCCATTTTCGGCGCCCTGTTTCTTGGCGAACAGCTCTCCCTTGGCAGCTGGCTCGGCGTCGGCTTCATCGCAATCGGCGCAAGCCTTGTTGCCCTCTTCTAGCGAGCACCGTCAGCAGCCATGGCTGCAATCATAGGCATTGACCGCAGGGCTTTGCCAGCCGCCCAAGCTGCCTGCAAGCGGTTTATAAACCTCCATTTTCAATGGATAGCATTGAGCCATGTCACTGGAATGCTCAGAAGAACAATCTCCCCCCGGACAGGCACTCTGAACCGCGAGCAGATCGATCTCGGCAAACAGCCCCAGATAATCGCCCGGGCGCACCGGACTGGCCTTCATGAAATAGTGCCCGGTGTCGCGGGTAAAGCCGGTACACATGAAGACATTGAGCACATCATGCACGAATTTCTCAGCCTCCGGCAGGCTGAGCCCCCGCGCCCGGGCCAAGGCACGCGTCAGATTCGAATGGCAACAATAATGGTAATCGACACCATTGAGCACCCGCCCCGTATAGGGATCGCAACGGGTGCCGATCACATCATGCACCGAGCCACCATATGGGTCGATGCCATACCATGACAGACTATCCTCGATAACGGTTGCCATTGGCCGCATATGAGGAAAGCTTGACCAGAGCTGATCGCCGATGCTGACATGGGTTCCATGCAGGGCGCGGGTCTTACCCGAATAGAAGCGCTCGTCAAGATTGGCACTGTTGAACAGGTTGAGATCCCCCACCTGCGGCCCCTCCGGACAGATAATCCGCAGCAGATGCCCTGCGGGCACCTCGATGCTGGCCGCATCCCGCGGCGGAATGATCACCTCACTCACCTTCTCGGCCCCCTTAAAGGCAGCCTGATAGAGCGCAATATCGGGCTTGGGCAGGCTTTCTGTCGGATAACAAATAACGGGTTTGATCGCACGACGCGCATCTGCGTCGGCAGGAAGAGAAATCTGGGACATGGGTGAACTCAATTTGGAAGGGTTTGTTTTTTGCCAGTCTGACAGATAAGGGGCAAAAGGCGCAAGCAAAAACCCGACGCACAATGGCGCCGGGCTCTTTCTTCAAGCCTTCACCTCATAGGTGAGCTGTAGCAACACAAAACCCGAATGCGGGTCCGATACCTGCTTATCGCCGGTAAAGCCATAAGCTGCGTAAAAGCGTCGCCCGATGGCATTGTCCACAAAGACCTCAACCGCCAGCGATCCTTTCTCTGCCACAGCCTTGTCAACCAGCGCCCGACCTATCCCCTCACCATGATGGCAGGGGTCGACAAACAGACCACCGATATAATCGTCGATCAGCCCGATAAAGCCGACAATTGCGCCATCGCGCACAAAGACCCACGTCTCGGCCTGTTTGAGATAGATTTCCCGCGTCAGCCTTTCGGCTTCATCCATGAAATCGGCGGGAAGAAAGGAATGAGCCAGTGCGCTAGCAGAACGCCAGATCGCAATCACTGCCTCTGTGTCTTGGGATTTGAATGTCCGGATCATGATATGATGTCCAGTCCTGACCGAAGCGGCTTTTGCCCATCGGTATTTAGCTTCAGAATGAGAATACAAGACCCCGGCTGCGTGCCTTTCAAGGCCGCAGATCATCTATGGTCATGCAACTGGAAGCGCTTGTGGCTTCCCTCTTCAGCGAGACATCAAAACTCCTCTATTCAACGCCAGATAGGCATATCCCTGACAGAGGCAACTGTCAAGAAACAGCAAGGCCCGACGCTCATGCGAGTGCCGGGCCCTGCTTCATAGCTTAAAAAGTGATCTCCTAGAAATGCACGGACCGCGAGGTGCCCGGAATTTCCAGCGGAGGCGCGAACTTGGTCAGATCGATGCCTTCCACCGCGCTTTTATATTCTTCAAGCGTTGGCGTGCGACCGAGGATGGCAGAGAGAACAACCACCGGCGTGGAGGCCAGCAGGGATTCGCCCTTCTTCTCGGTGCTGTCTTCCACCACACGCCCCTGGAACAGGCGGGTCGAGGTGGCCAGAACCGTATCCCCCTTCTCTGCCTTTTCCTGGTTACCCATGCAAAGGTTACAGCCCGGACGCTCCAGATAGAGAATATTCTCATATTCGGTGCGAGCGCTGCTCTTTGGCGCAGAATCATCAAACTCGAAGCCGGAATATTTCTGTAGAACGTCCCAGTCGCCCTCTTCCTTCAATTCGTCAATGATATTGTAGGTCGGGGCAGCAACCACCAGAGGCGCTTTGAACTCGACCTTGCCCTTGGCAGCTTCCAGATTGCGCAGCATTTTGGCAACGATCTTGATATCACCCTTATGCACCATGCAGGAACCGACGAAGCCCAGATCGACCTTCTTCTCGGCATGATAATAGGAGATCGGACGGATCGTATCATGGGTATAGCGCTTGGAGACGTCGGCATTGTTGACGTCCGGGTCGGCAATCATCGGCTCGACAATTTCATTGAGATCAACCACGACCTCAGCGAAATATTTCGCATTCTCATCCGGCGTCAGGGCAGGCTTCTCGCCAGACCGGATTTCGCCAATGCGCTTGTCCGCCTTGTCGATCAGGCCCTGCAGAACCTTCTTCTCATTGTCCATGCCCTTGTCGATCATCACCTGAATGCGGCTCTTGGCCAGCTCAAGCGACCCGATCAGGGTTTCATCATTGGAGATACAGATCGAGGCCTTGGCCTTCATCTCTGCGGTCCAGTCGGTGAAGGTGAAGGCCTGATCGGCCAGCAGGGTGCCGATATGCACTTCGATCACGCGACCCTGAAAGACGTTGTCGCCATGCTGCTTGAGCATCTGCGCCTGAGTGGCATGCACCACATCGCGGAAATCCATGTGATCAGCCATGGCACCGGTGAAGGTCACCTTGACGGATTCAGGAATCGGCATGGTGGCTTCGCCGGTTGCCAGCGCAAGGGCAACAGTGCCCGAATCCGCCCCAAAGGCAACGCCCTTGGACATGCGGGTATGGCTGTCGCCGCCGATGATGATGTCCCAGTCATCGACGGTGAGGTCATTCAGCATCTTGTGAATGACGTCGGTCAGCGGCGCATAGCCACCTTTCGGATCACGGCCGGTAATCAGACCGAAATCATTCATGAATTTCATCAGCTTTGGAATGTTGGCCTGTGCCTTGACATCCCAGACGGATGCAGTGTGGCAGCCGGACTGATAGGCACCATCCAGCGTCGGCGAAATCACCGTCGCGGCCATGGCTTCCAGTTCCTGCGCGGTCATCAGGCCGGTGGTATCCTGCGAGCCGACGATATTCACCTTGACGCGCACATCAGAGCCAGCCAGAAGCGGCAGCTTGGCGGTTACGCCCACGGCATTCTTGTTGAAGATCTTCTCAACTGCGGTGAGGCCCTGCCCTTCCTTGGTGATTTCCTTGGCCGGAGCGAAAACGGCAGGCGCTTCAATGCCGAGGGTCTCGGCAGCGAATGTCTGCAGCTTCTTGCCAAAGACGATCGCATAGGAGCTGCCCGCCTTCATGAATTCCACCTTGCGCGGTGTGAAGGAGGAAGAAATATCGGTCAGCTCTTCGGTGCCATCAGCATTATAGAGCTTTTTCTTCTTGGTATTGATTTTCAGAACGGTGCCGGTTTCGACGGAATATTTCTGCTCGAGAACCGGATTGCCGTCATTATTGAGGATCGGATTGCCATCCCCATCCACCTTCTTGACCCAGTTTTTGAGATCAAGGCCAATACCGCCGGTCACATCGACCGTGGTCAGAAAGATCGGCGAAATGCCGTTGGTTCCGGCAACCACCGGAGCGACATTGACGAAAGGCACATAGGGGCTGGCCTGCTTGCCGGTCCAGAGCGCCACATTGTTGACGCCGGACATGCGCGAGGAGCCAACGCCCATGGTGCCCTTTTCCGCAATCAGCATCACCCGTTTGCCCGGATGCTGCAGCTTGAGAGCCTGAATTTCCTTCTGCGCCTGCTCCGAGATCATGCATTTGCCATGCAGTTCGCGGTCGGCGCGGGAATGGGCCTGATTGCCCGGCGACAGCAGGTCGGTGGAAATATCGCCTTCTGCGGCAATATAGGTAACCACTTCCACTTCTTCATCGACTTCGGGAAGCTTGGTGAAGAATTCCGCCTTGGCGTAGCTTTCCAGAATATCTCTGGCAATCGCGCTTCCTGCCTTGAGGGCAGCTTCAAGACGGCCCATGTCGGCCTCATAAAGGAAGACCTGAGTCTTGAGCACCTCTGCCGCCTGCTTGGCAATGGCAGCATCCTCACCCAAAGCCAGATCGAGCAGAACCTCGATGGAAGGTCCACCCTTCATGTGGGAGAGAAGCTCGAAGGCAAAGTCTGGCGTGATTTCCTCGACAAGCTGCTGACCCAGAATGATCTCTTTGAGAAAGGCCGCCTTTGCGCCCGCTGCGCTCGTGGTCCCGGGCAGCGTGTTATAGATGAAATAATGGAGCGAATCCTTGCGATATTCGTTCCCGTTATCCTTGATCTGCGCAATGATCTCGTTCAACAGGGCGGCATCATCAATAGGCTTGGGGTGCAAACCTTGAATCTTGCGAGTTTCGATTTCGTCTAGATAGTTCGTATATAAGGTCATATCGGTCCCAGCTTATTAGTTTACGCTCAACCATTCTCCCTCACGAAAAACTGGTGAGAAACAATGGCATTTTCAACTGCCGTCCTGAATAAATGAGATCTGCTCGCAATGGTTTCGACAAAAGAACATTGCTCCGAAGCCGATCATCACCTGTTTGGCAGGACGAGATGGCCGCTCCAAAACAGAGGCATCAGGTCTTGCATATGTCGAGACTGGAGCCCGGGGCAAAATTACGAAGGAGCCGAAATCACAACCAACCGAATGTGGAATGCAATCGACTCCGTGTAAAACCGTAGGCTACAAACAGGATTCTTTTAGGACCTTTTCCTGTTGATTGCTAGATAACCGATGGTCTTGACTGCGCTTTTTTGTATCTTGACTATACTGACCAATATCCGGTCAGCTCCAAGCAGGAAAATCCAGATAAAATAAAATAATTCAAGGCAAGATTTGGCTTCCAATACGGCCCCAACGGTGAGTAACCAACCAGTGACGCTTCAGGAAAATACAAAGCTTTTAACGGTTCAAGAACTGGGATGCATCCGCGGCGGGCGTCCGGTCATCGAGAATATTTCCTTCCGGTTGCAGCAGGGCAAGGCCCTTGTCGTCACCGGTCCGAACGGCATCGGAAAGTCGTCTCTGCTGCGCACCCTTGCCGGTCTGGTCAAGGCCCATTCCGGTTCCATGCTGCTGGAAGGGGGAGAGGATGATCTGACCGTTGGCCAGCAGTCCCATTATTTCGGCCATGCCGATGCCATCAAGCCGGCGCTCACCTGCAAGGAAAATCTCAAATTCTGGCAGACCTATTATGGCCACCCCGCCAGAAGCCCCTATCAGGCCATGATAGAGGTTGGCATCGAGGATCTGATCGACCTGCCCGCCGCCTATCTCTCCGCCGGTCAGCGCCGTCGCCTGTCGCTGGCCCGCCTGCTGGTCAGCTATCGCCCGCTCTGGCTGCTCGATGAACCCACATCCGCGCTCGACAAGGCCTCCGAACACCAGCTTGAAGTGCTGATGGCCGAACATCTTTCCGAAGGCGGCCTGATCATCGCGGCCACCCATGCGCCTCTCGGCCTCCTCGACCCCCTGCGCCTGCATCTGGACCACAAACAGACAAGCGAGCAGGATATGGATGTTCTCGAAATGGATGATTTCGGTGAAGGTCGGCCAGCACAATCAGCAAAAGCAGCAAGATAGGAGAGCCGGATATGTCTGCCATGGGAGCCCTCTTTGCCCGCGACCTGAAATTGTCGATCCGCATCGGCGGCGGTGCGCTGATGGGCGTGCTGTTTTTCCTGATCGTCGTAACGATCTTCCCCTTTGCAGTGGGCCCGGACCTCAATCTGCTCGCCCGCATCGGCCCGGCCATCCTCTGGATAGGCGCCCTGCTCGCCACATTGCTGAGCCTTGACCGGCTGTTTCAGGCCGATCAGGAAGACGGCACGCTCGATCTGCTGCTGCTGGGTGAGCATCCGCTCGAACTGGTGGTGCTGATCAAATGCGCGGCCCAGTGGATCTCGACCGGCCTTCCTCTGGTGATCGCCACGCCGCTGCTCTCGCTGTTTCTCAATATCGAGCCGGTCGGCATTGCAGCGGTAACCGCCACCCTGCTCATCGGCACCCCGGCGCTGACCCTCATCGGAGCGGTGGGGGCCGCGCTCACGGTCATCCTCAGGCGTGGCGGATTGCTGCTCTCCATCCTCATTCTGCCCCTGACCATTCCGGTGCTGATCTTCGGTGTCAGCGCCTCGCTTGGCGCGGTGACAGATCCGGCTCCGTTCGATACACCCTTCTATATCCTGTGTGGCCTGTCACTGCTCTATCTGGTGATCGGCCCCATCGCAGCCGCAGCCGCGCTCAGGACAGCGCAGGAATAGGCCAGAACAGGCAGGAACAGGCAGGAGGCGAATGAATGGGCTATGACCAACCGGATCGGGCTCGATGCTGGAAGAAAGTCGCCGTTGCTAAGCCGCTTTGTTACGAAATCGTAATTCGCGCGGCTTCGAACTCGTGATATTTGTCTCAAGACACCGCCTTGCCACAGCACCGGGGAAAGGCGGCCCCGTTTTCGGGTTGACCAGACCACTTGGGACCAGAGCGAAAAGGCACGAGCTGATCAGCCGAGCCGCATTCGCCGAAGTAGTCAGGAAACAGGATGACTAAGACCGAAGGACAGACATTCAGGATCATGGATTTGGCCAATCCGACGCGCTTTCTGGCGCTGCTGGACAAGATCATGCTGCCGCTCGCAATCCTGACCATCATCATTCTTGGCATCGGGCTCTATATGGCCCTTGTGGTCTCTCCGGACGACTATCAGCAAGGTGCAACGGTCAAGATCATGTATATCCATGTGCCTGCCGCCTGGCTGGCCATGTTCGCCTATACCATGATGACGATCGCCGCTTTCGGCACTCTGGTCTGGAAGCATCCGCTCGCAGATGTATCAGCCAAGGCGGCAGCCCCTCTGGGCGCGGCCTTCACCTTTGTCTGCCTGACAACGGGCAGCTTCTGGGGCAAACCCATGTGGGGTACATGGTGGGTCTGGGATGCCCGGCTGACCTCCATGCTCATCCTGCTGATCATCTATCTCGGGCTGATGGCCCTCTGGCGCGCCATCGAGGACCCGATCCGGGCGGGCAAGTCCGTTGCCATTCTCACGCTCGTCGGCTTTGTCATCATCCCCATCATCAAATTCTCCGTTGACTGGTGGAGCACCCTGCATCAACCCGCCAGCGTTTTCACGCTCGAAGGCCCCAAGATGGCCAATTCCATGCTGGTTCCGCTGCTGGTCATGGCCGTGGCTTTCACGCTGCTTTTCACGCTGCTGCATTTCAAGGCCATGAAGAATGAAATCCTGCGCCGACGCATCCGCTCGATGCAGATGCAGGCCGCCCGCCGGGTTGCTTCAGGCAACAGGGCAACCGCCAGCCAGACGGCGACCCCGGCAGCATCCCGTTCGGCCCCCCAGCAATAGGCAGACAAAGGAGAGACCCATGTTTGGTCATTATGCAGGCTTCATTCTGGCATCCTATGGCGTTACTGCCGCCACCATCCTGCTGCTTGTGCTGTGGGTTATCCTCGATGGACGCGCACAGGGCAAAATTCTGGCGGAATTGAATGAGAGGGGTATTCATCGCCGCTCCGAACGCAAAAATCTGGCGAAATAGTCCCAACCTGCAGGCATATTGATCAAGATGACCGAAATGAACACAGCGCCTCAAGACAAAGAGAAACAGAACGAGCCAGCAACAGAAGGCCCAGAAGCAGAAGGCGAAGGGTCAACCCCGCCCAAGCGCCGTTTCAACATTTTCATCCTGTTGCCGCTGCTCATTTTCATCGGCATGGCAGGGCTGTTTGGCTATCAGATGAAATTCGGCAGCAATCCCCATGATGTCCCCAGCGTGCTGATCAACAAGGCCGCCCCGGACTTCGATCTTGCCGCCCTTGACGCCAGCTTCGGCATCCGCCGCCCTGATGGCGGCATCATCCCCGGCTTCAAGACCGCAGATTTCTCCGGCAAGGTTTCCGTGGTCAATGTCTGGGCTTCCTGGTGCCCCACCTGCCGCGATGAGCATCCTCTGCTGATCGAATTGACCAATGACGACCGCTTCGATCTCATCGGTCTGGCCTATAAGGACGAACCGGCCAATTCGGCCCGCTTCCTCAAGAATCACGGCAATCCGTTCGACAAGATCGGCATGGATATTTCAGGCCGGGTCGGCATAGACTGGGGTGTCTATGGCGCTCCGGAAACCTTCATCGTCGATAACAAGGGCATCATCCGCTACAAGCATATCGGCGCCCTGACCAAGCGCTCGCTGGAAGACAGCTTCCTGCCCAAACTGGAAGAAATACTGGCCGAAGCAAACTGAGCGGGGCAAGCCCTCTCAGGCTTCCTCTTCCTTGCCCGGCGCATAGCGATTGAGCAGCGGCATCTGGAAGGCTCCGAAGACCATGGTCAGCGGCATAACGCCGAAGACCTTGAAATCCACCCAGATATCGGTGGAGAAATTGCGCCAGACAATCTCGTTGAGCAGCGCCAGCACGAAGAAGAAGATGCCCCAGCGCAGAGTCAGAATGCGCCAGCCCTCGGCATTGAGTTCAAAGACGGAATCGAACACATATCCCAGAAGGCTCTTGCCAAACAGCAAGCCCCCGAGCAGCACCGAGCCAAACAGCAGATTGACGATGGTCGGTTTCATCTTGATGAAAGTATCATCCTGAAGATAGAGCGTTAGCCCGCCGAAAATGAAGACAACCACGCCCGTGACCATCGGCATGACGGGCAGCTTGCCCAGCTTGATGCGCGAGATGATCAAAGACAGCACCGTGGCCACCATGAAACAGGCGGTGGCAATGAAGATCGACTTCATGCCATGAAGCGCCGGTATCCACTCGGCCAGCAATTCCCCCTTGGCATTGGCAAAGAAGAAGATGGCCAGCGGCCCCAGTTCCAGAACCAGCTTGAGCAACTGGGCCTTGTCCAGCTGCGGCTCGGATGTGTTCTGGCCGGGAGTTTCGGAATTGCTCATGATATGCCTTTGCCTGCCTGTTCAATATCGCCTGCCAAACAGGCCCTGTCCTTAATTGTCTGCCAACCCGGCAATCGCCCGCGCAAAATCACGCGAGGCAAAGGGTTCCAGATCGTCAACACCCTCGCCCACGCCAATGAAATGCACCGGCACCTTGTGCTTGGCTGAAATGGCCACAAGAATGCCACCACGTGCCGTACCATCAAGCTTGGTCATGACGAGGCCGGTAACCCCTGCCATCTTGGAGAAAACCTCCACCTGATTGAGCGCATTCTGCCCGGTGGTGGCATCAAGCACCAAGAGCACCGAATGGGGAGCTTGGGGGTCATGCTTCTTGATGACACGGACGATCTTTTCCAGTTCCGCCATCAGCTCGGTCCGGTTCTGCAAGCGACCGGCCGTATCGATGAGCAACACATCCATGCCCTTGCTTTTCGCTTCCACCATGGCGTCATAGGCAAGCCCGGCAGCGTCCGACCCCACCTCGCGGGCAACCACAGGCGCTCCGGTGCGCTCACCCCAGACCTTGAGCTGATCAATCGCTGCGGCGCGAAAGGTATCGCCAGCGGCCATCATGACCTTCTTGCCTTCGGCGCGAAATTTCTGCGCCAGTTTGCCGATGGTCGTGGTCTTGCCGGCGCCATTGACTCCGATCATCAGGATTACATGCGGGCCGCTCTGCGGCTTGGTGATTTCCAGCGGCAGTGCCACCGCTTCAAGCACCTTGTCCACCTCTTGCGCCAGAATTTCCTGCACTTCCCGGTCGGACACTTCCTTGTTGTAGCGCCCCTCGGACAGCCGCTCGGTGATCGTCATGGCGGTTTCCACCCCGAGATCGGCCTGAATGAGAATATCTTCCAGATCCTGCAGGGTTTCGTCATCAAGCTTGCGCTTGGTGAAAATCGAGCTGATGCCTTCGCCCAGCGCTCCGGAAGAGCGCGAAAGCCCCCGCCTCAGACGCTCGAACCAGGAGAGCTTTTTCTCCCCGTCCTGAGCCTTTGCCTGCAAGGCGGGTGGGGCTGCGTGGGCTTCTTCTGCCACAGCGCCCGGTTCCGTGTCTGCCACAGGTTCCCTAGCGGGGGATGTCTCCAGCTCTGCCAGCTCCTCGGAAACGGCGCTTTCCCGAGATGTCTCATCCTCAGCGCCTGCATCCGCCTCATCCCCGTTATCCTCATCTTCAAGGACAACAACCTCTTCCGCTTCAAGCGCTGCCAGATCATCTGCGGATACGGCGGCGGCAAGATTTTCAGCCCGCAGGGCCTCATCTTCGGCCTCCGCATCAGATGGCACCGCGCCAGCGGCGAGGTCGCCCCCCATCACGGCAACATCATCGTCGCCCTCATCTTCTACAGCTGCCGGTTCCGGCTCGCCAACAGCCTCCGGACCAAGACCGTCGGAAGGCTCGCCAGCTTCGATCTCTTCCGTCTCAAGCGCGCCATCCCTGACCTGCTCCTGGTTCGCACGCTCCTCGGTCGAGCCGAACAAACGCGAGAAAAATCCTTTTTTGGCCACGATCCTACTCCCTGATCGAAATGAGCGCTAGAAAGCGCAAGGCGGCGCATGACGCGACAAGACGGGCATCAATGTCAAAGACCAACCGCCATCAAATGACGCTGACTGGCATTCACGATGCGCGCAGCCACAATATCACCAGATTCGCCTTCTGCAATCTCCGTAAGCGTAAATTGCTCCGTTCGGGCAAGCCCCTTGCCCTCAACGAGCAATTGGACATTGCGTCCGATCTGCCCCTGAAGATGGCGTTGCAGGGCCGCCTCGCCCACCTCTCTCAGCCGCGCCGCGCGTTCCCGGATGACGGGGCCGCGCAATTGCGGCATCCGTGCCGCAGGCGTGCCGGGCCGGGCCGAATAGGGAAAGACATGCAGATGGGTCAAATCGCATTCCTCGACAATATCAAGGCTGCGCCGGAACATCTCTTCGGTCTCGGTCGGGAAGCCGACAATGATGTCCGCCCCGAACACCATGTCCGGCCGCAAGGCGCGCACTTCCTTGCAGAAGGCAATGGTATGCTCGCGATTATGCCGCCGCTTCATCCGCTTGAGGATCATATTGTCCCCCGACTGCAGAGACAGATGCAGATGCGGCATCAGGCGCTGTTCATTGGCGATGCACTCCATCAGGTCCGGATCGGCCTCGATGGAATCGATCGATGAAATGCGAAGGCGCGGCAGATCGGGCACATGCTTGAGGATCGCCTTGACCAGCGTGCCCAATTTTGGCTGTCCGGGCAGATCGGCGCCATAGGAGGTGATATCCACCCCTGTCAGCACCACTTCCGAATAGGCGTTATCCACCAGCTTGGCCACCTGCTCGACCACCGGCCCCATCGCCACCGAGCGGGAATTGCCGCGCCCGAAGGGGATGATGCAGAAAGTGCAGCGATGGTCGCAGCCATTCTGGATCTGCACGAAGGCGCGGGTGCGCCCTTCCAGCCCGTCAATCAGATGCAGCGCCGTTTCGCGCACGCTCATGATGTCATTGACACGGATCTTCTCTTCCACTGGCACGCCGAAATTCGGCACTGCCTTGTAGCTTTCCGATTTCAGCTTGTCCTCGTTGCCGATAACAAGATCCACCTCTTCCATGCTGGCAAAACGCCCGGCTTCGGTCTGGGCGGCACAGCCGGTCACGATGATCCGGGCGTCGGGATTCTCCCGCTTAGCCTTGCGGATCTGCTGACGGGCCTGTCGCACCGCTTCGCTTGTCACGGCGCAGGTATTGACCAGAATGGTATTATCGAGGCCCGCCTCGGCGGCCTGCTGTTTCATCACTTCGGATTCATAGGTATTCAATCGACATCCGAAGGTTAGAACCTTGATTGTCATGTAAGATTACTCCACGCTACCGGACGGCAGCTTGCGCCAGGAGAGATCAGCAAGATCAATCTCACCGGCATATTCCAGTTCGGTGCCACCAGACATCATGATATGGTCGTCTGCCTCGCGCCAGTCGATCGTTAGATCGCCACCGGGCAGATGCACCAGCACCTTGCGTTCGGTCATATTGTTGCGAGCTGCAGCCACCGTGGCCGCACAGGCAGCCGTTCCGCACGCCTGCGTCAGACCGACGCCGCGCTCCCAGACCTTGAGCACCATCTCGCCGCGATTTTTCACCTGCGCCAGAGAAATATTGGCGCGCTCGGGAAAGATCATGTGATTTTCCAGCAGCGGCCCATTCACTTCCAGACCATAGCTTTCGACATCATTCTTCACCCAGAAGATGGCGTGCGGATTGCCCACATTGACCACCGAGGGCGAATGCAGCACAGGCGCATCAATCGGCCCGATCTGCAATTCAATGGCGCGGGTATCCTCGAAAGGCTCGGACAGGGGGATGTCCTTCCAGCCGAATTTCGGCACACCCATGTCAACGGTCACCATGGTTTCGTCATCACAGCGATAGCCGATCAGCTTGCCGACCACCGTTTCGATCACCGCCCGGTCTGCGCCGCTTTCGGCCATCATCAGCCGGGAGATACAGCGGGTCGCATTGCCACAGGCTTCCACCTCGCCACCATCGGCATTGTGGATGCGCATGAAGACATCGCCACCAGCAGGCGAGTTCTCAAGCGTGATGAACTGATCGCAGCCAGGGCCTGTCTGATGGTTGGCAAGCGCACGCACGGCATCGGCCCCAAGCTGGGGCTTGGTCTTTCGGGCATCGATCACGATAAATTCGTTGCCAAGACCATTCATCTTCAAAAACTGCACGTGCGGGGCCATTTCTCAGCCATTCCTGCTCAATCATGATATCGGGAAAGAGGGCCTGATCCGGATCTGACCCTTTGGTTTCTTGTTCTATATGGCGAAAAAGCGCGCAAATTACCAGCCCTTAAACCGGAAGGCACCCCTTCGCTTCAGCAAGAATGCAGGTACTACAACAAAAAGACCGCGAAAGATACCCTCTTTCGCGGCCCTGATGATGCAATCAATCTCTTGGTTTATGACCGGGTGATCACTTCAGACCAGCCATCATCACCTTGGAGAGGCGGGACGCAAACAGGGCCGCATTGGCCGGATGCTCGCCATCCAGAATAAGCGCCTGATCGAGCAGCAGATGGGCACCATCGGCCACACTCGCCTTGTCACTGGCCGCCTTATACTGATCAGCCAGCATGCGGATGAGGCCATGCTCGGGATTAACCTCCAATATCGGCTTGAGGGCAGCATCGGCCCCCTTCTGGCTGCGCATCAGCTTTTCCAGCTGCCGGTCCGGACCATAATCCGGCGCAACGATACAAACCGGGCTGGTTGCCAGACGGGAGGAAATGCGCACGTCGGAGACCGCGTCGCCAAGGGTTTCTTTAACGAAGCTCACCAGCTCGGCCACATCGCCCTGCTCCTTGACCTTCTCTTCCTCGCTCTTGGCTTCGTCCTGCTCTGAGGCCGGTTTTGCGATCAGATCCAGATCTGCCGCCCCTTGCGAGATCGACTTGAAGCTCTTGCCATCAAAGCCGAGCGCGGTCTGCACCCAGAATGCATCCACCGGATCGGAGAGCAACAGCACTTCAACATCGCGGGCCTGATAACCTTCCAGCTGCGGGCTGGCCAATATGGCCTCCTTGCTGTCACCAAGGGCATAATAGATCGCGGTCTGGTTTTCCTTCAGCTCCTCGACATATTGCTTGAGCGTGCGATCATCGCCTCTGGTGGAATTGAAACGCACCAGCTTGAACAGCTGATCGCGGCGTTCGGGATCTTCATAAAGCCCTTCCTTGATGACCGGCCCGAAGGCTTCCCAGACGGAAGCGAATTTCTCTTCTTCCTTGCTGGCCAGCTTTTCCAGTTCGCTGAGCACACGATTGGTCACCCCCTTGGAGATCACATTCAGGATCGGATTGTCCTGCAGCATCTCGCGGGAGATATTGAGCGGAATATCCTCGCTGTCGACGACACCACGCACGAAGCGCAAATAGGCTGGCAGCACATTAGCTTCATCGGTGATGAAGACGCGCCGGACATAGAGCTTCATGCGCCCCTTGCGGTTCGGATCGAACAGATCAAACGGTTTATGCTCGGGCACGAAGGCCAGAACATTATATTCCGTGCGCCCCTCGGCCCGATAATGGATGGTCAGCGCCGGATGATCGAACTGCCCGGCGGTATGCTGATAGAATTCGGTATATTGCTCTTCGGTGATCTCGGATTTCGGCTTGATCCAGAGCGCGGAACCATCGGTCAGCGCTTCCTCGTCAATTGCCTTGGCCTCTTCATTATAGCTCATCAGGCGGATCGGCACCGGCACGTGGGAAGAATATTCGCGCACGATGCGACGGATGGTCACCGGATCGGCAAAGCTCTTCTCATCCTCTTTCAGATAGAGGGTGATCTTGGTGCCGCGCACCGGCGCGTCTTCCTCACTGGCAGGCGCAATCTCATAGGAGCCCATGCCATCGGACGACCAGCGCCAGGCTTCCTCTGCCCCGGCGCGACGAGAGATGACCTCGACGCTGTCCGCGACCATGAAGGCGGAATAGAAACCGATGCCGAACTGGCCGATCAGCGCCGAACCATCTTCACCATTGGCATTGCTGGCCAGCTGGTCAAGAAAAGCGCGGGTGCCGGACCGGGCGATCGTGCCCAGATTGTCGATCAGCTCTTCCTTGCCCATGCCGACGCCATTGTCGACAACTTTCAATGTGCCAGCCTTGCCATCGGAAGAAAGGGTAATCTTGAAAGTGGGATCATTGCGCGTCAGCTCTGCATTGGTCAGAGCCTCATGGCGCAATTTCTCGCAGGCATCGGCGGCGTTGGAGATCAGCTCGCGCAGAAAAATTTCCTTGTTGGAATAAACAGCATGCACCATCAGATGCAGCAGCCGGGAAACCTCGGCTTCGAATGAATGGGTTTCAGTACCAGCAGCACCAGTTTGCGCTTGATCGGTCATGACGTCAGTCCTTCCTTTTCAGCATCGCCGGACATGGCCTTGCCTCAGCCCAGATCCGGCAACCAGATCAAACAGCCTTCAGGCAGCGGTTCATTCGCCTCCTCGCCTCGTGAAGCACGACAAGAGCAAAAGAATATCCCGCAACTGCAAGAAAGCCGGTTTTCAGCACAGCATCTAGCAACGCAGCCCGAAAGTTTCAAGATGACGAAAGACAAGCTGAGGGCAAAAAAAACGGGATGCACAGAGGCATCCCGAAAAAGGAGCTGTTGGGATGTTGACCGCTATCGGGAATCCGAACGACAATTGGTCTCAATCGAACGCTTGCCAGACTGCTGCCGCGCCACTGGGGAACAATGACACGACAGCATTCCGTCTTGGGCAATCAGGTTCTAAGAGCATATGTTAATGGGGGGCAGAAACCCATGCTCAACCGAAGAACCTTACCACGATGCAACAGGACTTATATTGGTGCTCGCTTCCGACTTTCCAAGGGCTGAATTGAGGCAATTCTATGATTTTTCTTTTTCGGTCAATTGGATAGAAGATTTCTAAAGGCTGCATGCAAGACGGCTCGGCAATTTGGACAGGGCATTTCAAAAAGAAACAAACAAAATGCCGGGCAGTCCGGATATTACCTGACCGGCCACCATTCGCCCTTTTTCGCGGAAATAGTGACAAAAGCCGCCCAGCAGGCAAGGCTTCACCCTTGCCAACGGCTCAATTTGAAGCAATCATATCTCTTGAGTTTTTGAAGATCAGTGCCACATAGTCCTCATGTCTTTGAAAAAGACTGCGACCAAAAGGAGGATCGCTTGCTCGATAGTTCAGATGAAAGTGTGACCTCGCTGGCAAGTCTGCGTCCGGCGACAACGACAGGCCATTCAAACCAACAGCCCAGACCACCTCAGCAAATCTGTTTCCACCGGATGGAGCTGATGAATATCCTCAATGTTTACGGAAGGATGGTGGCGGCAGGCGAATGGCGTGATTATGCCATTGACACACTGAAGGACCGCGCGGTCTTTTCCATCTTCCGACGAACAAGCGAAATGCCAATCTACCGCATCGAGAAAAATCCAAGGCTCGCCCGCAGGCAAGGGGCCTATAGTCTCGTCTCCCAGCAGGGGCAGATCCTCAAGCGCGGCCATGAGCTGGATTCCATCCTCAAGCTGCTCAATCAGAAACTGCTCAAGGTCGTGGAAAGCTAGGCTGGAAAAACAGCTGCCGCCGATGCCATAACGCCCATGCTGCAAAGAAGGCAAACAGGGTGAAAGGCATGAACAGATAGGAGCCGGGCTTGAAGTCTCCCGTCAGGCTATCCCTGATCAGAATAAAGGTCATGGAATAGAAATAGAGCCCGTTTGCCATTTGTGCACAAAGCCAGCCAAACGGCCTTTTTGCCATCAGGCCGAGCGAGCCGGCCAGCAGCAGCGGAACCGACCAGACAATGTCGGCCACTCCGATGCCAAAGGTCGTGGCCAGCGCCGATGACAGCTGACCATCTGCCAGTTGCGGCCCGAAATGAACAAAGACCAGCCCCCAGAAAATCAGATGGATGATGGCGGCAACGAAATTGACGATAGCGATCAGTTTCACCATGGAGTTCCCTCCCCCGCATGGGTGAATGAAGAAGGACAGGCGATCAGGTGATCGCCCCTGTCTCGAGCCTTGAAACCTGCTCCTATCGCGCCCCTGCGCCATGGTCAATGTGACCGATTATGTCGGGAATGCCCCCAATTGAAAAGCGCGCCCCCAAACACCATATCTTATGTATGCAATAAAAAAGCCGCCCCTGATGGAGCGGCTTTTCTGTTTTAGCAAGTTGCCTTTATGCGCTTAGTCGCGATTGCCAAGCAGCTGCAGCAGCATCAGGAACAGGTTGATGAAGTCCAGATACAGGCGCAGGGCACCCATGATGGCTTTTTTGCCAGCAACTTCAGAGCTGTCGCCTTCAAAATACATTTCCTTGATCTGCTGGGTGTCATAGGCAGTCAGACCGGCAAAGACCAGAACGCCGATTACCGATACGGCAAAGGCCAGTGCGCTGGAGGCCAGGAAGATATTGACGATCGAGGCAATGATGATGCCGATCAGACCCATGAACAGGAAGCTGCCCCAACCGGAGAGGCTCTTGGGCGTGGTGTAGCCATAAAGGCTAAGACCGGCAAAAGCAGCTGCGGTGATGAAGAAGACCTGCGTGATGGAGGTCGCTGTATAGACGGCGAAAATCGAAGCCAGAGACACACCAACCAGAGCGGCATAGGCCCAGAAGACCATCTGCGCGGTGCTGGCGCTCATGCGCTGGATGCGGAAGCTCAGGAACATCACCATCGCCAGCGGGGCGAACATGACGACCCATTTCAGCGGGCTGCCAAACAGGGTGTAGCCAAGCTGTGTCACATAGAGGCTGCCACGCACCTGAGCGACGGCCTGAGACGGATCAGCTGTGAAGGCGACGGTAAAAAGGCCATAGGCAAATACGCCGGTCACTGCCAGCGCAATGGCCATATAGTTATAGACCTTCAGCATGTAGCTGCGCAGGCCCTGATCGATGCGCGCCATTTCGGCGGCCCGGCCACTCATATGCGCGCTTTGACGGAAGTCATTCACCATGGTTTCTCCTTAGAAAACTTGATAGCTCGAACGGTTCGGCAGTCCGATCAGACGGTTTCATGTCATTGCTGGTCGCCGGAACCAATTTCAAAACTGACATTCGTATCAATATATGGGTGGGATCCCCCCTCAGCTCAAGTCCTTTTTGCCTTCGAGACGGGATTCTATCGTCGAATTCACGCAAATGTCATCGCCACCGGGCGCTTTTCCCGAATAGAGCCCGAAGGCGGGCAAGAAATGCCACCCCAAACCGCCTGACCTGCCAGATAAAGCTTGGTTTTTATTAACCATTACGCAAGATCTGCGCCGGTTTGCGGTTAAGACTTGACCATGTGCCGATCAAACCAAGTAAAATTGTCACAAGCATGGCAAGCAGCACCACAAGGGCCGAGACCAGCGGCTGCCAGGAGAAGGGCATGTCCATCACTTGCGTCAACACCAGATAGGCTGCCACATGCCCGATGAGCAGCGCAAACAGCGCCGTAATCACGCCCAGCAGACAATATTCCAGAGAATAGGCCTGAAGCACCTTGCCTCTTGTGGCACCGAGCGTCTTCAGGATCACCGCATCATAGATGCGCTCTCTCTGCCCGGCAGCCAGCGCCCCGGCCAGCACCAGAATGGACGCGATGATGGCAAGCGAGGAAGCCGCCCGCATGCCCCAAGCCAGCTGGCGCACCAGATCATTGACCGCGTCAAGCGCATCGCCAACCCGAACGCTCGTCACCGCCGGAAATGCCTGCACGGTGGCCTTCATGATCGCAGATTCACGTCTTTCCGTTTCCTCGGGGCTGTCTTTACCCTCGGGATCGAGGGTCAGGGTCGCCAAATGGGCATGTGGCGCACCGGCAAATGTGTTTGGCGAAAAGACCATGACGAAATTGATCGCCAGCGATTGCCATTCGACCTGCCGCAGATTGGCGATCCGGGCCGAAATGGTCCGCCCCAGCACATTCACTTCCAGAGAGTCGCCAATCGCCAGCCCCATCTCGCTTGCCAATTGCGCGTCAAAGGAAACCAATGGCTCGCCTGCATAATCCTCGGGCCACCAGTCGCCTTCGACCAGTGTGGAATTTTCCGGCAAGCGGGCCGAATAGGTGATGCCGCGGTCCCCGCGCAACACCCATTCCGCATCTTCGGGAACCTCATAATCTCTGGCGGCAATGCCCTTCAGCGTCACGAGCCGACCGCGCAGCATCGGCACGCGCTGATGCGTCCCTTCCGGTGCCAGCCGCTCAAGCTCGGCTTCGAACTGCTCGACCTCGGAATTCTGGATATTGACGAAGAAGAAATTGGGGGCCTTCTGCTGCAAATTGCCTGTCAATTGTTGTTGCAGATTGAGATCGATGAGCACTAGGGTAACCAGCAGACTGAGCCCGAGCCCCAGCGACAGGGCAACCGAAGGCGTGAGCGCGCCGGGCCGATGCAGATTGGCAATGGCTAGCCGCGGCACCACATTGTGAAAGCGCGGCAGCCGGGCCGCCAGCTTCATGATGATGAAGGCCACCAGCCGCAACAGCGCAAACACAATCACCATGCCGACAAGGAAGCCCGCAGCCACATAGAGCACCTCTGCCGTGGCCAGAACCAGCCCGACCAGCAAGGCCCCGAGCGCCAGAACAATCAGCCAGTCACGCCAGCTGGCGCGATATTTGACCGGTGCGATCTGATCGCGAAACAGCGCCGTCGCCGGAATGGCGCGGGTGCGCAACAGCGGCCGCATGGAAAAGAGCAACGCCGCCAGCAGCCCGAACAGGGCCGCCTTGCCCAGTTGCCAGGGATGGAACATTGAAGAGGAAAGCGGCAGATTGTCTGGAATCACCGCCTTGAGGACAAGGGGCACAAGGCTGGCAAGGACAAGACCGATGGCTATCCCGATGAATGTGATGATCAGGATCTGCATGAGATAGATGCCGACTATCAGCCAGCTCGGCGCACCAAGGCATTTATAGCTGGCAATCGTGGTCTGCCGTGCCGCGATGAAGGCACGCACCGCATTGGCAATGCCAACCCCGCCGGTGATCAGCGAGGCAAGCCCCACCAGCACCAGAAAGGCCGCAAAGCGGTCGATATTGCGCGCCAGCCCTTCGGCCGCATTAGCCCGCGAACGGATACGCCAGCCGGCATCGGGAAAGGTCTCCCTTATCTGCTCGATCACGGCATCAATTCTCGAAAGAGACGGCGTTCCCGCCATCTTCAGGCGCGTGATCCAGCGTACGATGACACCCGGCTGCAACAGATCGGTCGCGTCAAGATCATCAAGCCCCATGATCACCCGTGGCCCGAAGGCAATGCCCGAGGCCAGCGCATCGGGCTCTTTGGCAATGCTGTCGGCGATGGTGAATTGCTTGACCCCGATGACAAGCGCATCACCAACGGAGAGATCGAGGCGATCCAGCAGCAGCGGATCAACCAGAATAGAGCCCGGAGCAAGCGCCTTGCCGTGGCTCGTCACCAACTGCCCCACCATGGGATAATTGCCATCGACCGCCTTGATATCGATCAGCAACTGATCCGATGCATCAAGGGTGCGGGCCATTGCCCTAAGGCTGGCCACCTGCCCCAGTTCCCCCCATTGGCCAAGATAGGAGAGCTGCTCATCAGTTGCAGGCGTATGGATGGCCGAGAGGGAAAGGTCGCCACCCAGAATCTGCCGCCCCTGTTCGTTAAGCCCATCGGTCAGGGCCTTGGAAGCAGAGCCGACGCCACCGATCGCGGCAACACCGAGGGCAATGCAGGCCAGAAAAATGTAAAAGCCGCGCAATCCACCGCGCATCTCGCGCATGGCAAAACGAAAGGCAAGGCCGAGTGAAGACCAGATCGAACGATCTGCCACAAGAGAGGAGGAATTGCCAGCCCCGCTGGCGCCGTGCCCTGAAGAGAAGTGATTCATACCGCCTCCCTATTGCGCCGGATGGGCGTCATCATGAGGGGTCTCGACCAGTTGGCCCGACTTGAGCCGCACCACACGCTCGCAGCGATCGGCCAGACGCGGATCATGGGTCACCAGCATCAGGGTCATGCCGCGTTCCTTGTGCAGCCGGAACATCAGATCGGAAATTTCCTGCCCCGTTTCCGAATCCAGATTGCCCGTCGGTTCATCGGCAATCAGGATCGAGGGCCTTGGCGCCAGCGCGCGGGCAATCGCCACGCGCTGCTGTTCACCCCCGGAGAGCTCGGCCGGATAATGATGGGTGCGATGCCCCAGCCCCACAGCTTCCAGCTCGGCCCTTGCCACGTCAAAGGCATCGCGCCGACCGGCAAGCTCCAGCGGAATGGCGGTATTTTCAAGCGCCGTCATGGTGGGCACCAGATGGAAAGACTGGAAGATGATGCCGATGCGGGTGCCGCGAAACCGCGCCAAAGTGTCTTCATCCATTTGCGAGAGATCGCTTCCCTCGACCAGCACCTTGCCCCGGTCAGCCTGTTCCAGACCAGCCATCACCATCAGCAGAGTGGATTTGCCCGACCCGGACGGCCCGACCAGCCCCACCGAATGCCCGCCCTCAATCTCCAGATCAATGCCGCGCAGAATATCCACCCGCGAATGCCCTGCCCCCAGACTGAGAAATACATCATGAAGAGAGATGATGGCCTCTTTCCCGGCCCTTTTGCCAGACGCGGAATCGCGAGATAAAGACGCTGTGGTTTCAGAAACTTCCGGAGCAAGGGATGAAGTCACGATGATCCTAACCTATATTGAAAAAATTCCGCGCTTGATGTCGAATGAAAGACAAAGAGACACTATGTTCATCCCTATATGGGGTTGAGCAAAGAGATTCAAAGTCAATGAAGTCCATTGAGGCATCATTTATCTATATTCGGAAGAGATAAGCGTTATGATCACATATAATATATGCTATAGAGTCAATTGTTTCACACTCTTCCGCCAGCAGGTCTCCAACATGAAGCAATCATCGGGGCTGCGCTCGCATCCTGCCCGTTTTTTTCTTGTATTCCTTTTCTCCCTGTTGCTTTGCCAGTTTGCCATGACCTCAGCAAGAGCCGATAGCTCCATCAGAATCCTCGCCTTTGGCGACTCTCTTTCGGCCGGTTATCAATTGCCCGCCGGGACAGGCTTCACCGATCAGCTGGAAAAGCAGCTCAGGCAGAGCGGCCTTGATGTTGAGGTGATCAACGCCGCCGTTTCAGGCGACACCACCGCTTCGGGCCTGTCGCGTCTTGACTGGTCAACGCCCGATGACGTCGATCTGGTACTGCTCGAACTGGGAGCCAATGATGCCCTGCAAGGCCTCCCCGTTGAGAAGGCCAAGGCCAATCTGGCTGCCATGATCGAGAAATTCCAGCAAAAGGGCATCCGGGTGTTGTTGCTGGGCATGCGCGCTCCCCCCAATATGGGCCCGGACTATAGCCGCGCCTTTGATGCCATTTACCCCGACCTTGCCAACCGATACCAAATACCGCTATATCCCTTCTTCCTGGAAGACGTGGCGGCACAGCCACAGCTGAATTTGCAGGACGGCATTCATCCAAACCGGGAGGGCATCGAAATCATCGTCAGGAAGATCGTGCCCTTCATGACCAACATATTGAACCCACCCAACTGACAGCAATGCAACCGCATTGCATCTGGCAAGATGCATCTTCATGCAGGCCGGAATTTGTCCCCTTTGCAGAATATTTGCAGGCAATAAGTAAACGGATCCCGATATGGAAATGAGAAAACTGGGTCGTACAGACCTCGAAGTGAGCAGCCTTTGCCTTGGCACCATGACCTGGGGCGAGCAGAACACCAAGGCCGAAGCCTATGAACAGATGGATTATGCCATCGAACAAGGCATCAACTTTCTCGATGTTGCCGAGCTTTATCCCGTTCCGAGCCGGGCAGCAACCCAAGGCCGCACCGAAGAAATCATTGGCGACTGGATGCAGGATCGCGCCAACCGCTCCGACATCATCCTTGCCACCAAGGTCATCGGCCGCTCCATGAGCAACTGGTTCCGCGATGGCGAAATCGAACCGCGCCTCAACCGCGCCCAGATCTTTGAAGCCGTCGACAAGAGCCTTAAACGCCTCAAGACCGACTATATCGATCTCTATCAGATCCATTGGCCGGATCGTAAGGTTTCCCAGTTCGGTGCCAACCCTGTCATCTATTCCCATCCGGAACCGGCAGAAGATGAAACCCCGATCGCAGAAACGCTCGCCGCGATGGACGAACTGGTCAAGGCTGGCAAGGTTCGCCATGTTGGCCTGTCCAACGAGACCGGCTGGGGCACGATGAATTATCTTCACGCCGCCGAGAAGGGCACCGGCCCGCGCGTTGTGTCCATCCAGAATGCCTATAGCCTTCTCAACCGCACCTTCGAAATCAACCTTGCCGAAATCGCCATGCGTGAACAGGTCGGCCTGCTGGCCTATTCTTCCCTCGGACAGGGAACGATCACCGGCAAATATCTTGATGGCAAGCAGCCTGAAGGTGCCCGCATGACCCTTTTCAAGAATTTCGGCGGTCGCTATCAGACTCTGGGTGCCGAACCGGCCATTCGCGGCTATCTCAAGGTGGCCGAGGATTTCGGCGTCGATGTTGCCCAGATGGCTCTCGCCTTCGTGCGCACGCGCGGCTTCACCACCTCGGTCATTCTGGGTGCAACCAAGCTGGAACAGCTCAAGACCGACATCGCGGCCCATGATTTCCAGCTGACCGATGAAATGGAAGAAGCCATCAACAAGGTGCATCTGCTGCATTCCAATCCTTGCCCATGATCTGATCCGGGAAAGGGTCTGTGATCTGACCGGCGCAGATTTCAACAGGCAGCAAGACACCCTATAAAGACAGAAAATGCGCTCCGACCCACCAAATATGGCCGGAGCGCCCCTATCGCAGCGAAGGCTTCATATCCGTAAATTTAACGTGAAGAAAGCTTTTACAGCATCGTCACATTTTTTCGGCTATCCTGTAGGCGCAACAGCCCCGAAGTGATTCGACATCGAACAATCAATTGCTTTGGCCGAAATCATTTCGACTGGAACGAGGATCGAATGATCCTGCCCCCACATCGAGTACGGGAGCGAAATGATGCCACGCCTATTTGCCGGTCTGGAAATCCCCCACGACATCACGACCATGTTGTCTCTGCAAAAGGGTGGCCTTTATGGTGCCCGTTGGGTGGATGAAGCCAATTACCACATCACGCTGCGCTTCATGGGTGACGTGGATTACGCTCTGGCCAATGAAATTGTCTTTCAGATGTCCCAGATCCAGTGTCCCGAATTTGAACTTTCCCTGCGCGGCTTCGGCTCTTTCGGATCAAAGAAGCCCCATTCGGTCTTTGCCGCTGTTCAGAATAACGAGGATCTGCTGCTGCTGCATCAGGAACTGGAACGGCGCATGCGCAAGCTCGGTCTGAAATCCGACAAGCATGACTATACGCCCCATGTAACGCTGGCGCGGCTGAAGAAAACCGCAGAGCCGATCGACGTCGCCAATTATCTGATGCTCAGAGGCGGCTTCCGCACCGAACAATTCAGGGTCCCGCGCTTTGTGCTCTATTCCTCCCGTGACAGCATCGGCGGCGGACCTTACGTCATCGAAGAAGCCTTCGATCTGCTCTAGGCATGGCAAAGAAAAAGGGCCTGTTTCAGGCCCTTATCCACGACACGACATCTCGCAATCATTCAGCCAAACTTCACAAACAGCTTGGCGTAGGCCGGTTTGAGCGCTTTTTGTGCGGCGATCACCGATGCCGGATCATTGCTTTCCAGTGCGGCTCTGAAAGCATCGACAGAATCGATCAGATCCGCAAGGAGCTGCATGAACTCCTCGTTGGCAGCAAGATCGGCAGGCACATGGGCGGAGAGATCATCGGCCAGATAACCAAGCACACCGACCTGTTGCAGCAGCTTCGCCTGGACCCCGTCAGACCAGCTTTCCATACTGACCTCTTGCGCAAGGGCATGTTCCATCGCAGCATGAAAATCATTGACATAAGAGCTAAAAACCCGGACCCCGTTGCGATCGCGTAAGTCATCCAGCTCGTTGCGGATGGCTTCAAGAATTTCATGTGCTTCGAGCACATCGCCATCAGCGGCGGTTTGAGCTGCTTTTTGGGCGATATCATCGATTGCCTGCAGACTTTCGCTCCATTTTGTCTCTCCCGCATAGCGAGACGGAGCAACCGGGTAGTTTTTCACGATGGTGCCCTTCCAGATGGACTGGAAAGTGGCAATCGCCTTCTGCGTTGCTTCGCCATCTTTCTGATTGCTCTTGAAAAGAGCCACCCGATAGGGTGCATAGGCTTTGGCAACATCTGAATCAAAATCAGCCAGAGCAACCGAAGACATGCCAACAAGCAATGTGGCGGCTGCAAAGAGACTGGAATAGCGGATCATGTTTCCCTCCCAAATTTTCTATATTCGAACATACAGAAACACAAAGGAAGATTCCGCGCTGCCTGTCAGCTCAATTCCGGACGGGTTTTCAACGAAGTTTTTGTAATAAAATGTCGCTGGCCTGATCGATCATGTGATAAACATCCTCGAATGCATCTGCGCCGCCATAATAGGGATCGGGCACCTCATAGGACCGCGTCATCTGCCCCAGACCGCAATATTCCAGATAAAGTGCCACTTCGGCCGTACCATCGCGCGGCTGCATCGCCCTGATATCGCGCAGATTATCGCGATCCATCGCCAGAATGAGATCGAAGGCATAGAAATCCTCACCAGCAATCCGCCGGGCACGCAGGTCTGAAATATCCGTGCCATGCAACCGGGCAACATTGATCGTCCGGCCATCGGGCTGGTGACCCACATGCCAGGCTCCCAGACCGGCGCTGTCGAGCAGAAATCGATCCGAAAGCCCTCCATCTTGTACCTTCTGCCGCAAAACACCCTCCGCCAGCGGAGAGCGACAAATATTGCCAAGGCAAACAAACAGAACCGAGGTTGGATGAGCAGGAAGCATAAGTTGTCTCGCGGTAGATTGATCTGACCGAACCATTCGCTGACAACCTATTCGCCTAAAGGCGCAGTCGCAAGCCCTTTCCTGAACGGAGAAATACGGATGACCGGTCTGCTCTCCCTGCCCTCATCACCGCTGACAATAATTGGAAATGCCTGTAAACACCGGCAAATCCTCAAATCGCATTATGTCCAAGACAAAACAAAATATAATTGTATTTCCGCAGAAATAATCATCAAAATTATAGTAAATAATTTATTTTCAACTCAACCTGCATAATAAACACATCAATAATACTCAATTCTACTTTCATTAATAATTATATTCTAAATTTTATGAAACGACATCAGGAGGAAGCATGCCTTACTTCGTCAATAACGAAAAGATCGAGAATAATCTGATTTCATTCTTGATGGAATCGGTAGAGCAAGGCATTTCGGTATCAGACAGAGACATGAAAATTGTCTTCATGAACCGGGCGGCATGCAAGATGCTGAATATTCCCATCAGCGTCCTGCAAAAAGACAACTCCATACAAAATCTTGTGCGCTATATGGCCGAGCGCGGAGATTATGGCCCCGGTGACATGGATGAGATCGTGGAGCGACGGCTCAAGGTGCTCAGCCAGGAAAGCCTCCATGTGATAGACCATGAAACCATGGATGGCCGGGTCATTTCCCTGCAAGGCAAATATGCCACTGACGAAATCTTCGTCTCCATCTTTACCGATGTGACCGAGCAGCGCGCCTATGAAGCCAGACTGGAAGCCATCCAGTATGAACTCGAACTCAAGCTGGAAAACAGTCTGCGCGAAGTGCGCTATAACCGCGACCTGCTGCTCAACGCCATCAACGCCATTGATGACGGCATCATTCTGTTTGACGAGGATGATCGTCTGGTTCTGGCCAACACACGCATGCTCGATCTCTATCCGAGCCTGAAACGGCATCTCATCCAGAAATCCCATATTCTCAAGATCGAAGGCTTTGATCTGCCCGAGCCGGATGAGATGAGCGAAGAAGACATGATCAAGGGCCGCCAGCGCAATGAGGTCAAACTGCATGACGACCATTGGTACCGGATCGAACAGTCCGCCACGGTCAACGGCGGCAAGATCGCGATCTTCTCGGACATTTCCGGCTACAAGGATCAGACCAGCAAGCTCCAGCAGCATACCAACAAGCTGGTCAAGCTGCTGCAAAAGGAAATTTCCCTTTCCGAAACCCAGCGCGAATTTGTCACCATGGCCTCGCACGAGTTCAAGACGCCTCTGGCCATCATCGACAGCAACGCCCAGCGCATCGAGAGAAAAGCTGGCGAGATGTCGACCGACCGCCTGCTTTCGCGCATCGACAATATCCGTGAATCGGTCCAGCGGATGCAATATCTGATCAACCGCTTCATGGATTTCTCAAGCGAGGAAATCGCCGGTCTCAAAATGGCCGCCAAAAAGCAGAATTTCCGCAGCACGGTGGAGCGCCTTTGCGCCACCCATCAGGAAATGGGAGAAACCGCCAACATTCAATGGGATCTGAAGGAGCTGCCTGAATTTGCAAGTTTCGACCAGAATCTGCTGGATCAGTGCGTCAGCAACATTCTCTCCAATGCCATCAAATATTCCGAGCCCGAATCCCCGATCACCGTGATTGGCAGGCGCATCGACCGCTATATCACGATCGATATCTGCGACAAGGGCATCGGCATCCCGCAAGAGGAAATCGGCCGGATTTTCAATAAATATTTCCGCGCCTCCAACTCCAGCGGCATCGCGGGAACAGGCATCGGCCTGAACTTTACGCAAATGGCCCTGAAGGAACAGGGCGGTAGAATTGAGGTCAAGAGCAAACTCGGCGAAGGCTCCTGTTTCACCATCTTCCTGCCCGACACCATTGCCGATGAAGGGCAGGATCTGGCCGCGCCAAAAGCCGAAATCGAACCGGACAACCGGGATGAACTGGCATCCTGAGTGAAGACAAATCGGAGAAAGACCAATGCCGGAAAAGATTCTTTGCATTGAAGACGAAGAACTCCTGCTAGAGGACATCGTCGAGGAACTGCAGGATGCTGGCTACAGAACCCTGAAGGCGAACAATGGCAAGGAAGCAATCGAGATTCTGAAATATGAAGCCGTCGATCTGATTCTGTGTGACATCATGATGCCGTTGATCGATGGTCCGACCACACTCAAGCTCATCCGGGAGCGTTTGCCCCAGCATAATGAGGTTCCCTTCATTTTCCTCACGGCCAAATCCACCCGGGAAGACATTCTCGTCGGCAAGAAAATGGGCGTCGATGACTATCTCACCAAGCCCATCGACTATGATTTGCTGCTGGCAACCATCAAGGCGCGTCTGGAACAGGTCCATCGCATTAAGGAAACCAACGAAGCCAAGCTCAAGCGCATCTATAATGCTCTCAAGGAAGACCATTCCAAGGAGCCGCTATCGGTCGCTCTGGTTGCAAAATCCCACTCCTATGTGCAGCCGATCGAGAATGCCCTGCAGGATCTCGGCTGTCTGGTGGAATTTGTGCATGAAGAACATTTGTCTGTCCGCAAGGATGCGGTCGAGAAGAATGATCTCATCTTTCTATTCTACAGCAAGATCGTGCATTTCTACCTGAGCACCCTGATCAACACCCGCACGACCCATGGCCGGGGCAAGATGGTGCTTTTGTGCAAGGACAATGTCGACAAGAATCTCAAGGAGGCGCTTCTGGATCTGGGCATCGGCAAGACCATCGATTTCCCCTTCCCTCCGGTGGAGATTTTCAAGATCATTCTGGAAGCAACGCAAAACAAGGTTTGAGCCCTCATCGCGCCAACCATGCCGGCCTTTGCATCAGACATCGATGCCGGCCATCAAACGCACTGCAAGACTGGCCCATTGCCTTGCAGTGCCCCCTCCAATGTTGCCCAAACCGGGCCGGATCTCGCCCGATTAACAGCTTTCCGCCTCAGCAAAAATAATGTAAAGCTTTCCGACCAAACCTGCATTCGCGCAATATGGCCGGATCGATTCCGTTCCGCTATACCGGTCAGCCCAAAGCGAGCTGACCCTCTTTCTTCAAAACCGAATTGTCCCGGAGTGCTCCGCCATGAAAAACAAAGTTCAACTCATCACCTATGTTGACCGGTTGACTCTTGGCACCTTTGCCGATCTGAAAAAAATGATTGATGGTCCATTCAAGGGACTGTTCGGCACCGTGCATGCACTCCCGTTCTTTGATCCCTATGATGGCGCCGATGCGGGCTTTGATCCCAAGGACCACACCATCGTTGATCCCCGTCTGGGCAGTTGGGATGATGTGCGCGAACTGGCGAAATCCGTTGATGTCATGGCCGATCTCATCGTCAATCATGTCTCGGCTGACGGCAAGGCCTTTCAGGATTTTGTCGCCCGTGGCGCTGCGTCAGACTATGCCGACATGTTCCTCACCTTCGCATCGGTCTTCCCCGATGGAGCCACAGAGGATGATCTGACAAGCATCTACCGCCCCCGCCCCGGCTTGCCCTTCACCCAGATGACCATGAAAGACGGCTCCAGACATCTGATCTGGACGACATTCACGCCAAAGCAGATCGACATCAATGTTCACAGCGAGAAGGGCGAAGCCTATCTGGACAGCATCCTGACCCGCTTTTCCGAGGCCGGTATCCGCTGCATCCGTCTTGACGCGGCAGGCTATGCCATCAAGAAACCGGGCACCAGCTGCTTCATGATTCCCGAGACCTACGATTTCCTCGCCCAGCTGACCACCAAGGCCAAGGCGCGCGGCATGGAGGTATTGGTCGAGATTCACAGCTACTATCAGGATCAGATCGAAATCTCAAAGAAGGTCGACCGGGTCTATGACTTTGCCCTGCCACCGCTGATCATGCATGCGCTTTTCACCGCAGATGCAGAGCCCCTGGCGCGCTGGCTGCAAGTCAGCCCGCGCAATGCCCTGACGGTGCTGGATACCCATGACGGCATCGGCGTGATCGATGTTGGCGCTCATTCCGATGGTCGTCCGGGCCTTCTAGAACCCGAAGCCATTCACAATCTGGTGGAAAGCATGCATGAGCGCACCAACGGCACCTCGCGGCTCGCGACCGGGGCAAGAGCGTCCAATCTCGATCTCTATCAGGTCAATTCCACCTATTTTGACGCCATCGGGCGGCGGGAGAATGAATATCTGATTGCCCGCGCCCTGCAATTCTTTGCACCCGGTATCCCGCAAATCTATTATATCGGCCTGCTGGGCGCTGAAAATGACATGGCGCTGCTCGAGAAGACCGATGTCGGGCGCGATATCAACCGCCATTACTACAAGAAAGGCGAAGTCGAAGCTGCCCTCAAGACGCCGATGGTTGCTGCGCTGACGGATCTGATCCGCTTCCGAAACGAACACCCTGCCTTTGGCGGTGCCTTCTCGCTTGGCCAGCCGGCCCGCTCCCGGATCGAATTGAGCTGGAAGGCCGAAGGCCAATGGGCCAAACTCTCTGTCGATTTCGACAAGATGGAAGCGACCATTTCCCATACGGCTGACGATGGTGTCGCCAGCTTCCGGGTGGAGGCCTGACACACCCCCCCAAAGTAGAATGAACCTGAAACGGGTTATAACTTGCAATTGTTCAAAAAACACGCATGCTTGAATTAATGCCTAAAAGGGAGGCATTTCAACATGGCGCGACCGGCACAACCTTGAGTAAAATTTAAGCTGGAAATAACTCAAAGTGGTTGGAACGCCATATTGAAACGGCATACCATGCCAAAAAAAGCAAGTTTCTGCACAAATTGTGACACTTGGTCCAAAATTTGCTTTTTGATAAGTTGTAACAGTTCATTTGTACGTTTCAGGCTCAAAGGACGGTTTTCCGCACATCAGACTGCATTCGGCAAAGCTCATGAACCGATAAGCCGTAAGGGCAGAAAACTGCGGGAAAGCAGACAACGCGGGCAATTGAAGCGCCAACATAAAGGTGCATCGCGTGAGTAATTATGATCCCTGCGCATTTTTTTGCGAAATGTCGAGCAGGATGGCAGACCGCAGTCCGAAGTTGGAAAGTATCTGGCAAAGGTTTGATGGGGCAGATTTCGACAATCTGAAGGCAAGGGCCAAGGATGCGGATCTGGAACTTTTCAATCTCGGCGTAACCTTCACTGTCTATAGCGACAAGGATGTTATTGATCGCGTCTTGCCCTTTGACATCATACCACGCGTGCTGACCGCCAGCGAATGGGACACAATTGACCGGGGTGTCATTCAGCGCGTCTCCGCCATCAACGCCTTCCTGCATGATATCTATAACGACCGCCACATCATCAATGACGGAACAATTCCGGCCGATCTCGTTCTGGGCAATTCCAACTATCGCGAAGTCATGGTCGGCTTCACCCCGGCATGCAATGTCTATACCCATATTTCCGGCACCGATATCATTCGCGATGACAGCGGCGAATTTCTCGTGCTGGAAGACAATGTGCGCTCACCATCCGGTGTGTCCTACGTGGTTGAAAACCGGCATCTGATGGAGCGCTCCTTCCCGGATCTGCTTGCCGATCTGAAATTGCGCAAGGTGTCTGACTATGGCACCAACCTGTTTGCCAAACTGAGCGAAACCGCCCCTGACGGCTGTCTGGACAAGGATGACCCGCAGATTGTCGTCATGTCTCCGGGCATGTTCAACTCGGCCTATTTCGAGCATATTTTCCTCGCCCGCGAAATGGGTGTTCCGGTTGTCGAGGGAAGCGATCTCTTCTGCGATGATGACAAGGTCTATATGAAGACCATCGGCGGTCCGCGCCGGGTCGATGTCATCTATCGCCGCATTGATGATGAATTTCTTGACCCCGACGCCTTCCGGCCCGATTCCATGCTGGGTGTCAAAGGGCTGGTCAAGGCCATGCTGAAGGGCAATGTCACCATCGCCAATGCGCTGGGCACTGGCGTTGCCGATGACAAGGCGGTCTATGCCTATATGCCGCGCATCATCAGATATTATCTCAATGAAGAGCCGATCCTGAACAATGTGAAAACCCACATCTGCCGGGAAAGTGATGCGCTGCAATATACGCTCGATCATCTGCATGAACTGGTGGTCAAACCCGTCGGCGAATCCGGCGGCTATGGCATCACCATCGGCCCCAAGGCCAGCAAGGAAGAGCTGGCCGAGGCACGCGCAGCCCTGCTGGCCAATCCGAGCAATTTCATCGCCCAGCCGATGATCTCCCTTTCCGTCTGCCCGACATTGGGCGAAACAGATCTGGTCGCCCGCCATGTGGACCTGCGCCCCTTTGCCATCACCGGCAAGGGCACCTGGGTCCTGCCGGGTGGGCTCACCCGCGTCGCCCTCAAGGAAGGCTCGCTGATCGTCAACTCCTCGCAGGGAGGCGGCACGAAAGACACATGGGTCCTTGCCGAAGACCAATTCAATTCAAATGACGGAGGCAACTCATGAGTCTGCTACTGAGTCGCTATGCTGAAGCCCTGTTCTGGTTCGCCCGCTATATCGAACGCTCCGCAAGTCTGGCCCGCATTCTCAATGTGCAAGCCAGCTTCTGGCAGGATCATTCCAGTCAGGAGAACTGGGCCTCCATCCTTTCGCTCTATGTCGATACGGAACGCTTTACCAAACACCACGGCCATATCACCGCCCAGAAGGTGGCCAAATTCTACATCACCGACCGGGAAAATCCCGGCTCCATCCTCTCCTGCCTCTGGGCAGCGCGTGAAAATGCCCGTCTGCTGCGGCCGCTGATCTCCGTTTCCATGTGGTCCTATATCAATGTTTCCTACAATGAAATGAAGAGCCTGAGCGACCGCGATCTGGATGCCGCGCGCCTGTCGCGCACCTGCGAATCCATCGCCCGCACCTGTGATGCAATCATGGGGGTCACCGAAGGCACCTATTATCGCGATGCCGGCTGGCGCTTCTATCAGCTCGGCTTGTGGATCGAACGGGCCGACCAGACCAGCCGTCTGCTTGATGTCAAGGTTGCCCAGGTGGCAAGCTTCAACGGACTGGATCAGACCGAAACCGTGGCCGACATGGAATTCTGGAAACTGCTGCTGCATTCCTTTGAGGCCTATCACGCCTTCCAGCGCGCCAAACCGGGCCGGATGGACCCCAAAAAGGTCGCCAATTTCCTGATGTTCAACGAGAGTTTCCCCAGATCGCTCACCCATTGCATCGGCGAAATTCAGGACATGCTCAACGAGCTCTATATGGGCTATCGATTGCGCCGTGTCGCCCAGTGTTATGAAGAAGTCGAAATGTTGTTGTATGAGCTTGAAGCAGCCGCAAAGGATCCCCATCTGCATCTGCGTTTTCATGGTTTCAACGACAAGGTGCAGAACCGCCTCATGGAAATAACGAGCCGGTTGGGCAAATTCTTTTTCGGGCATGCAGACTGGTCAAAAGAGGCGGAAGAATGCGAGGCTCAAATCCAGTCTCAATCCACTTCCTGACGCCATATCTGAAACGACAGATTCAAACTTTCATTCGTGATCTTTTCCTGATCCGCCCATCGGCACTTGTCCGCATGTGGATCCGGGGCTTGAAACAAAGGCACATGCATAATGTCCATTCATGCAGCTCTGACGCACAAGACCAAATATATTTATGATCGCCCCACGGGCATGGGCCCGCAGATCATTCGCCTGCGCCCCGCCCCCCATACGCGCAACCAGATCCTGTCCTATTCCCTCAATATCGAACCGGCCGACCACTGGATCAACTGGCAGCAGGACCCGTTCGGCAACTATATGGCGCGCATCGTCTTTCCTGAAAAGATCAGATCCTTTTCAGTGACGGTTGATCTGGTTACCGACATGTCGGTGATCAATCCGTTCGACTTTTTCATCGAAGAAAGTGCCGAACATTTCCCCTTCAAATATGCCGATACAGAGAAGAAGGATCTTGCCCCCTATCTGGAGCTGGGCGAGACGACCCCGCTTCTGGCCGCTCTGCTCAAGGAAATCGAACCGATCCACAAGAACAAGGAGATCAAGACCGTCGATCTGCTGGTTCAGGTCAATCATCTGATCGAGAGCAAGATCGACTATCTCATCCGCATGGAACCGGGCGTCCAGTCACCAGAAGAAACGCTGACCAAATGCTCCGGCTCCTGCCGCGACAGCTCATGGCTGCTGGTGCATGTCATGCGTCATCTGGGGCTGGCCGCGCGTTTCACCTCGGGCTATCTGATCCAGCTCAAACCGGATGTCAAACCCCTTGAAGGCCCGGAAGGCACCGATCATGATTTCACCGACCTGCATGCCTGGACAGAGGTCTATATTCCCGGCGCAGGCTGGATCGGCCTTGATCCGACATCGGGCCTGCTGACAGGCGAAAGCCATATTCCGCTCGCCGCGACACCGCATCCGATCTCGGCAGCGCCGATCACCGGTGCCCATGACAAGGCGGAAGTCGAATTCGAGTTCGAAATGGATGTGCAGCGCATTTTCGAGCGCCCCCGCGTCACCAAACCCTATACGGACGAACAATGGAAGACCATCAACAAGGTGGGAGAGATGGTCGACAAGCGCCTCAAGGACGGCGATGTCCGCCTGACCATGGGCGGCGAACCGACCTTTGTTTCCATCGATGATTATGAAGGGGACGAATGGAACACCGGTGCGGTTGGCCCGACCAAGCGCTATTACGCCGAAAATCTGATCCGCCGCCTGCGTGATCGCTTTGCACCCGGCGGCCTGCTGCATTTCGGGCAGGGCAAATGGTATCCCGGCGAGCAGCTTCCCCGCTGGGCCTTTTCGCTCTATTGGCGCGCCGACGAGGAACCGCTCTGGGAAGATCCCGCACTGATTGATCAGGAAACCCCGCAGCAGCCTGCGGATTCCAAAATCGCCCAGCGCTTCATCTACAAATTGGCCGAAAAGCTCAAGATCGATCCCAAATGTGTGCTGACCGCCTATGAGGATCCGGCCCATTTCTCGCTGGTCGAGCAGAAGCTGCCGATCAATCTGGACCCCTCCGATAACAAGATAGAGGATCCGGCCGAACGCGCCCGCGTCATCAAGGTGTTCGAGAAGGGCCTCACCGCCCCGGCCGGCTTCGTGCTGCCGGTTCAGGCTTGGAACAGCGAAGCCTATGGCCGCTCATGGATGTCCGAGGTCTGGAAATTCCGTCGCGACCGGCTCTTCCTCATCCCCGGCGACAGCCCGGTCGGCTTCCGCCTGCCGCTTGGCTCCCTTACCTATCTGCCCGAAACCCAGTTTCCCCATGTGATCCCGATGGATCCACATGCGGCCCACGCAGCCCTTCCCGCCCGCGAGGCACTTCTGCGCGACCGGCGCAAGCCCTTCACCCCGCGTGAAAAGCTAAGGAAAACCGATCCGGCCAAGCTGCTCGATGCACCCGAGGTGCAATGGCACCAGACCGAATATAAAACCTTCATTCCCATGAATGAGGTTTCCGGCCATGTCCGCACCGCCCTTTCGGTCGAACCGCGCGACGGGCATCTTTGCATCTTCATGCCGCCGCTGCACAATGCCGAAGACTATGCCGCCATGGTCGCAGCCATTGAGGATGCAGCCAAGGATGTCGGCCAGCCGGTGCATATAGAAGGCTATGAACCACCATTCGATCCCCGCCTCAATGTCATCAAGGTGACGCCGGATCCGGGTGTTATCGAGGTCAATATCCAGCCCGCATCCAACTGGAAAGAGGCCAGCAAGATCACCCAGATCCTCTATGAAGAGGCGCGCCTTGCCCGTCTGGGAACCGAGAAATTCATGCTCGATGGTCGCCACACCGGTACCGGCGGCGGCAACCATATCGTGCTGGGGGGTGTCACGCCCTCGGACAGCCCGTTTTTGAGGCGCCCCGATCTGGTGGCCAGCCTCGTCACCTATTGGCAGAATCATCCCAGCCTGTCCTATCTCTTCTCGGGCACCTTCATCGGCCCGACCTCTCAGGCTCCCCGGATAGATGAAGGCCGCCATGACAATCTCTATGAGCTGGAAATCGCCCTCAAGCAGGTCCCGCTACCCGGAGAGGGCTTCATTCCCAACTGGCAGGTCGATCGCCTGTTCCGCAACCTGCTGATTGATGTGACCGGCAACACCCACCGGGCAGAAATCTGCATCGACAAGCTCTTCTCGCCCGATGGCCCGACCGGCCGCCTTGGCCTGGTGGAATTCCGCTCCTTCGAAATGCCACCCCATGCCCAGATGTCACTGGCCCAGCAATTGCTGCTGCGCGCCATCATCGTCCGCCTGTGGGAGAAGCCCTATCGCAACCGGCTGGTGCGCTGGGGCACGCAATTGCATGACCGTTTCATGCTACCCCATTATGTCCGCGAGGATTTCCGCGACATTCTCAAGGATCTCTCCCTGCATGGACTGGAGCTGGATGAGGCCTGGTTTGCGCCCCATTTCGAATTCCGCTTCCCACGCTATGGCGAGGTCAATTATGACGGTGTCCAGATCGAGCTGCGTCAGGCGCTGGAACCATGGAACGTACTGGGCGAGGAAGGCGTCATCGGCGGCACGGCGCGCTATGTGGACAGCTCGCTCGAGCGGGTTCAGGTCAAGGCCAAGGGCATCAACCCGGAACGTCATATCCTCTCGGTCAACGGCATAGCCATTCCGCTACAGCCAACCGGACGGCAGGATGAGGCCGTGGCAGGCATCCGCTATCGGGCCTGGCAGCCCCCTTCCTGCCTGCATCCGATGATTGGTGTGCACACGCCGCTGACCTTCGATCTGATGGACAAATGGAACAGGCGTTCTCTGGGCGGCTGCCGCTATCATGTCGCCCATCCGGGTGGACGCGGCTATGATATCTTCCCCGTCAATGCCTATGAGGCAGAAAGCCGCCGCCTCTCCCGCTTCGAGATGATGGGCCACACTCCCGGCTATGCCGAACCGGTCAGGCTGGAGCAGAGCGTGGAATTCCCCTACACGCTGGATCTGCGGCTGGCATCTGTCAGCTAGACGCCGCCGCTGAGGCGGAAAACGAACAAAGAACCGACGGGGCTGAAGCAAAAGGACTTCTGCCCTGTCTTTACCGCCCGCCCTGACGCCACAAGCTGTGTTATTCCTGCCATGAAGCCATGACAAAATAGCACCTGCGTATCATTTGAATCTGTGGCTTTGTAATTTTACCGAACAAATGATAAAAGCGTAGATCCATTCCCCACCGACCGCCCATAGGGGAATGGAAAGATATTCCGGCTTAATGATAACAATAAGGCTCCCATGTGGACCAGCGTCACGGAGTGAAAATGGAGTTGGATAAGGCCTCTCGCCCAGCAACCGGTCTGCCTGACAACAGCGCGCAAGACAGCGCCCTGCCGCCTGTCGACGCAAGCCTGCTGTATCAGACACGCCCCGGCATCCATGATGAAATGATGGATCCGGACGGATCGATCATGCCCCATTGGCAACATTGGTTCGCAGCCTTCTCCCGCTGGAGCCCGGAAGAAAGATCCGCCAATTGGGATGAGCTGAATGAGGTCGTCCGCGAAACCGGCATTGCCTATGACCTGTTTGCCGATCCCAACGAGACCAAGCAGCCATGGTCCATCGATCTGGCTCCCCTCATCATCGCGCCGGAAGAATGGCAATGGCTGAAAGTGGCGCTGGCCCAGAGGGCGCGCCTTTTCAACGCCATGCATAATGACCTCTATGGCCATCGCCGCCTGCTTTATGAAGGCCATGTTCCCGCCGCTCTGGTGCTGAGTGATCCTTCCTATCTGCGTCCGATGCGCGGCAATCAGAGCGCCTATAACGGCATCCAGTTCTACGCTGCCGACCTTGCCAAAATGCCGGACGGAACCTGGCGCGTGCTGGACAACCATGCCGAAACGCCCGCCGGGCTCGGCTTTGCGCTTGCCAACAGGATCGCGCTGACCCATTGCGAGGGCAATCTGTTCCGCTCCAGCAAGGCCATCCGCCTCGCCTCCTATTTCCAGCAGTTGCAATCCACGCTGGTCAAGCGCACCGAACTGGAAGATCCCTATATCGCGATCCTCTCTCCCGGCCCGGAACATCCGGACTATTTCTCCCATGCCTATCTGGCCCGCTATCTTGGCTATCTGCTGGTTGAGGGGGGAGATCTCGTCTATCAGAATAACCGCATCTGCCTCAAAACCCTTGCCGGCCTCAAGCCCATTGACCTGATCATCCGCTCGATCGAAGGGCTCAATGCCGATCCGCTGGAACTCAATCCCAACGGCATGGATGGCACCACCTCGATGGTGCAGGCCATTCGCGACAAGGGCATCATCATGGCCAACCAGCTGGGAACCTCGGTCATCGAAAACCGTGCGCTGGCTCCCTATCTACCGGAAATCTGCAAATTCCTGCTTGGTGAAGAGCTGATGCTGCATGAAGCCCCGCGCTGGTGGCTTGGCGATGCCGCAAGCCGCAAGCATGTGGTGGAAAATCTTGATACCGTGTTGATCTCGGATGCCCATGAAGGATCCGGTCGCCCCGGCGAAGCCCGCCCGGCGACGGACCCCTCCACCCTGTCACAGGAGGAGAGAAACGGGCTGGTTGAACGGATCATGCTGTTTGGCAACAATCTGGTCGCCGAGCAGAAAACCGGATATGCCACCACGCCGAGCTGGTCCGGGGAAAGACTGGAGCCGCAACCCTTTGCCATCCGCTTCTACAGCTCGCGCAAGGAACAGGGCTACGACATTCTCCCCGGCGGCCTGTCCATGTCTGTTGGTGAACAGCGCGCCATCGGTCTGCATTCTCCCGAAGGGCTGACAAGAGATGTCTGGATTGTCTCCGAAACCCAGCCCGAGCCTTTCGAAAGCATCTGGGCCAGCATCACCCGGCAGGGTTCCTATTCACGCGCCGGTCGCTCCCTGCAGAGCCGTATCGCCGATAACCTGTTCTGGCTGGGGCGCAATATCGAGCGCATCGAATGGCAATTCAGGCTCTGCCGACAGGCACTGGCCCGCCTCACCGAGGATAGCGGCCCCGAAGAGGACCAGCGCACCATCGTCTCTGCCCTCAACACCCTGATATTGCGAGCGCCGAAGGCCCAGATTTTCGATGCCGGCTTTGGCGGTATGAACGAGATCGAGCGGCTGGTACGCACGATTCTCTATGGCAAGAATCGCGCCTATGGTTTTCAGGAGAGCCTTTCACACATGCACAGGCTGACAGGCCTTACGCGTGATCGCCTGTCTGCCGAAGCCTGGCGCATTCTCAATGAATTCTTCACCGACCAGCGCTGGTACAAGGAGCCGGGCTTTACCCATACCGGACATGTCATCGATCTGCTCGACAAGGGACTGATGGTTCTGGCCGCATTCTCCGGCATGGCGATGGAAAATATGACGCGCAATTATGGCTGGCGCTTCCTCGATATCGGTCGCCGCATCGAACGGGCGGAGAATCTGTCCGGCCTGCTCAACAGGCTGATTTTCGCCCCCGGTATGGCCGATGATACCTCCCGCCGCATGATGTTCATTCTCGAAGTGGCCGACAGTTTCATCACCTATCGCTCACGCTATCGCATCACGCCAACCTTGCCGGCGGTGATCGACCTGCTGCTGCTGGACGAAACCAACCCGCGCTCCATCGCCTTCCAGATAGCGGCGCTCTATGACCATATCAACTATCTGCCACAGGAACCCGAAAGCGGCCTGCGCAGCGAGGAAAACCGGCTTCTGCTTGAGCTTCTGACCGATCTGCAACTGTCCGAAGGGCACAAGCTCGCACAGATCCCGCTATTTGAGCAGGACAAGGATATCGAAGAGATCATCTCGGAAGAATGCCGCCTTGAGCAATTGCTGAACAATCAGATTTCAAAATTGCCACAGCTGACCGAGATTTTGACCCGCCGATATTTCACGCATACCGAAGAGCAGGCTCAACGGATTTGACCGGACAGGAAGGCATTGACCAACGATGCGATACAGAATAACGCACAAAACAGAATATCGCTATGCAACGCCGGTGGCCCAGTCCAACCATCTGGTGCATCTGACCCCCTGCGCGGTTGATGGCCAGATTGTAGAGCAGCATGCCATTGCCATCACGCCGGCACCGGCCCATCGCCGCGATTTCACCGACTATTTCGGCAATTCGACCATTCATCTGACGATGGAAGAAGATCACAGCGTCCTGACCATGAATGCCCAGACAACGGTGACCGTCACAAGAGACCATTCCCCCTTGCTGGCCAAATCTGTCGCCTCATGGGAAATGGTTCGCGATCTCATGACTGATGCCGCTCATGTCGATGAGGCGGAATTTGCCTGCTATTCGACCTTCACCAATCCCACGCCCGAAATCGCGGCCTATGGTGCCCTATCCTTCCCCCCCGGTCGTCCCCTGATGGAAGCTGTCATGGATCTGACCAGACGGATTTTCACCGACTTCGAGTATAACCCCACCGTAACCGACATTTTCACCCCCATCTCGCAGGTTTTCGAAATGAAGAGCGGGGTCTGTCAGGATTTTGCCCATTTCCAGCTTGCCTGCCTCAGGGCTCTGGGCATTCCGGCCCGTTATGTTTCGGGCTATTTGCGCACCTATCCGCCCAAGGGCAAACCGCGCCTGATCGGTGCCGACGCTTCCCATGCCTGGATTTCCGTCTGGTGCCCCGAGGCTGGCTGGATCGACTTTGACCCCACCAACAACAAGACCATCGCCGATGAACATGTAACGCTGACCGTGGGCAGGGATTTTGGTGATGTCAGCCCGATCTCCGGGGTCATTCTGGGGGGCGGCAGCCATTTCGTGCATGTCTCGGTCGATGTCATGCCCATTGACGATCAGGGACAGGAAATCGGACAATCCATCTCGCCCGAACAGCAAGCGGAAGAAACAGCAGTAGAAGGGGCGACACAGCCAGAACTGTCTCAGGCCCCGACATTGGCCACTGCTCAGGAGCAAAGTCAGGAACAGAGCCAGATCCAGACACAGGAAAAAGCCCTGCCTGCGGACCCTTTGCCAGCCGACAGAACCTATTAGGCTGCACGGACCTGCCAACTGTTCCGCACTATTCTAGTTGAGAAGCATCAGGCAACCGCGCATGTGGTCTAGATCTCTGCCGCAGCAGAAGACAAATCAAATCTGAAGTGAGGACAAACAAAAAGGGCACAGGAAATTTCCTGAACCCTTTTATAATGGAGCGGGCGATGGGATTCGAACCCACGACCCCAACCTTGGCAAGGTTGTGCTCTACCCCTGAGCTACGCCCGCGAAACTTATCAGGTTTCTCAAACCCTTAGCAACTTTCGTTGCCTCGTTACGGCGCTCCGTGCCGTCTGTGCGTGCTTATATGTACGACCTGAGGAGCAATTGCAACAGAGAAATTACAAAAAATGTTTTTTTCCCACCGGCTGTGCATTTTTTTCACAAACAGTGAAAAACTTGCTCCCCTTCTCCCCCGCTATGATGGGGCATTTGCCTTGCGGCACTGGCCTCCTGACCCTGTTAGCTGATAGAAGAAAGACGGCTGAGACAGAAGATCCTCCCGCTCGCCTCTGGCCAACCAACGGGTGGATTTTTCAGAATCCCCGCCAGCAAAGACAATCCCTCCAGAGTGATACCTCATGTCCAAGTCAGAAAAATACAGCCGTCAGGAGCTTTTGGATTTTCTCGAAAGCCTTGAAATTGAAACAGTCACCCATGAGCATGCGGCGGTTTTCACCGTCAGCGAAAGCCACAAGATCAAGCAAGACCTGCCCGGCGGCCACACCAAGAATCTGTTTCTGAAGGACAAGAAGGGCAAAATGGTGCTGGTGGTCTGCCTCAATGACACCGAGGTTGACCTCAAGAGCTTTCACAAGAAATATGACTGTGGCCGCATGAGCTTCGGCAATGCTGAGCTGTTGTGGAACCATCTCGGCGTCCGGCCCGGATCGGTCACCCCTTTCGCGCTGATCAATGACAAGGATGACCATGCAGTCAATCTGGTGCTTGATGCCAATCTGATGCGCGAGGAACTGGTCAATTTCCATCCGCTGGAAAATACGGCCACCACCGCCATTTCCCGCGATGGCCTGCTGCGCTTTCTCGCCGCCACCGGCCACGAACCGACAATTCTTGCATTGGAAAAAGACGACAGCTAACCCCTTTGCAAAAGGAAAGGGATTTCACCCGCAAGGCGCGTGTGTTAATTCCCACTCACGCCAATTGGGCATTGAACAAAATCTGCTGCTATCCCATATTGGGGACGACAAATCGCAAGACTTGTAACATGGTTGCATTCTGGCTTTGCGATCCGATTTAGACATTATGCAGAAGCAACAGGTGCAAGACCGGCAGGCAGGCACTGTCCCTCACGCAAAGGACCGTCCACATGAGCAACAACAGCTATGGTTACGGAAGCGGCATGTCCGCAAGTTACACCACGACCCAGGGCTCCGGGCCACAGGCCTTCGAAGCAGCGCCAAAACCGGCTGCAAAGCCCGCCGATACCGGCCCGCTGATCAAGGACACATCCACCCAGGAATTCATGCTGGATGTGATCGAAGCCTCCAGAAGCACAACGATTCTCGTTGATTTCTGGGCGCCATGGTGCGGCCCCTGCAAGCAGCTCGCACCGGATCTTGAAAAGGCCGTGACCGAAGCCAAGGGCCGGGTCAAGCTGGTCAAGCTCAATATCGATGACCATCCCGCGATTCCGCAGCAGATGGGCATTCAGTCCGTTCCCGCCGTGGTCGCCTTCAAGGATGGCCGTCCTGTCGATGGCTTCATGGGCGCCCAGTCTCCAAGCCAGATCAAGGCGTTCATTGAAAAGAATGGCAGCGAACCAGAAGCCGATCCGCTTGAGGAAGCCTGCAAGCAGGCCAACGAACTGCTTCAGGCTGGCAGCCATATCGAGGCCGCCCAGATTTTCGGCGCAATCATGCAGCAGGTGCCTGAGCATTTCCCCGCAGTGGTCGGCATGGTCAAATGCCTGCTCGCCAATGACGAGATCGAAAAGGCCCGCACCCTGTTTGACAGCCTGCCCGAAGAAGCGCTCAAAGACAAGGATACTGCTGCGGCCAAGGCCAGCCTCGAGCTTGCCGAACAGAGCGCCGATCTTGGCGATCTGGCCGAATTGCAGGCAAAGCTGGCAGCCAATCCGGACGACAATCAGGCTCAGTTCGATCTGGCCGTGGCCCTTAATGGCAAAAACAAAAGAGAAGAAGCCGTCGACCATCTCATCGCCATCATCAAGCGTGATCGCGACTGGAACGAAGATGGCGCACGCAAACAGCTGCTGCAATTTTTCGAGAGCTGGGGCGTGATGGATCCGGCCAGCGTCTATGGCCGCCGGAAATTGTCCTCTATCCTCTTCTCATAACAGACAAAAAGTCGGCAGCCCTGCGGCTGCCGATAGCAAGGAGACCCAATGGCGCAGGCAGGCAATGCATATTATGACAGCCCAAGGGACATCCCGGCCATCATTCCGGTTTTTCCTCTGGAGGAAGCCCTGTTGCTGCCGCGCACCCAGATGCCGCTCAATATCTTCGAAGAGCGCTACCTTATGATGGTCGATTATGCCATGCACAAGGATCGCATTATCGGCATCATTCAGCCGCAGGAGCCCGAGGAAGATCCGGAGACGACCGATTCACCCGAGAAGCTCTATGCGCCCAAATTGCAGCAGGTCGGTTGCCTCGGACGTGTTTCCGCCTATGGCGAGACCGGCGACGGGCGCGTTCTGATCACCCTATCGGGCATCTGCCGCTTCAGGGTGGTCAAGGAAATGCTGACAGACCTGCCCTTCCGTCTGGCCGAGATCGAATGCGAGGAATTTGTCGATGATCTGACCGAAGGCCTTGGCGAGGATCAGGTCGACAGGGAAGGCCTGCTGGAAGCCTTCCGCGCCTTTCTCGATGCCAACGACATGGAAGCGGACTGGGACAGCATTGGGAAATCCTCCAATGAGGTGCTGGTCAATTCGCTCTCCATGATGAGCCCTTACGGCATGGCAGAGAAGCAGGCCCTTCTGGAGGCGGAAAGTCTGGCCCTGAGGGCCGATACGCTGATCGCCATGACAGAAATGCATCTGGCCAGCGGCAATGGCGAAAGCCCGAAGACCCTGCAATGAATGAGCAGACCAGCGCGGATTGGAGCCGACTGATATGAGCAACAAAGCAACACCAGTGCAAAGCGATGCCGAAAAGACCGGGACCGTGGATCGCAAATTGCTGGAAATTCTCGTCTGCCCGCTGACAAAGGCAACGCTCAAATATGATCCCGAGGCGCAAGAGCTGATCAGCCGCGCCGCCAATCTCGCCTACCCGATCCGCGACGGCGTGCCCATCATGCTGCCCAGCGAAGCCCGCCAGCTGGAAGACTGAGCGCCGCTCTCAAAGACTCTCCCCGCGCAGCAGCCTCGGCACATCGCCGCGATTGCCTGCGGCTTCCTCGATGAACAGGCGCTTGAGCGCTGGCAGCCGATCCACCATGCCAAGTCCGAAATCACGCACATGGCGCAATATCTCGCTATTGTTGGAAAACAGCCTGTTGAGCAGATCGCAGGTCACGCCCATCTGCGTCACATCAAACCGGCGCCAGGTCTGATAGCGTTCCAGCACGTCAAACGCGCCGATATCCTGCCCCAGACGCGCAGCCTCGACGAGCACCTCGGCCAGTGAGGCCACATCCTTGAAACCAAGATTGAGCCCCTGCCCGGCAATCGGATGAATGCCATGGGCAGCATCCCCCACCAGAGCAAAACGGGGTGCCACATAAGAGCGCGCCAGCACCATGCCCAACGGGAAGCCCTTGCGCGGTCCCTTCTCGGTGATCGCGCCCAGCTGCTTGCCAAAGCGACGTTCCAGTTCCAGACCGAAGGTGAAATCATCCATCGCCAGCAGCCGCTTCGCATCATCGGAGCGCTCATTCCACACCAGCGACGAGCGGTTGCCCTTGAGCGGCAGGATGGCAAAGGGGCCAGCGGGTAGAAAATGCTCCACCGCGCACCCCTCATGGGGACGTTCATGCTCCACGGTTGTGACGATGCCGACCTGATCATAGGTGAAGCGATTGACATTGATTCCGGCAAGATCGCGCAGACGGGAGCGCACGCCATCGGCCGCCACCAGCAACGCCCCTTGCACCGCTTGTCCAGATTGCAGGCTGATGGCAACAGAGCTGCCATGAACGGCAAAATCCCTGACGCTGTCCCCTTCCAGCAGATCCACTCCGGCGGCTTTTGCCGCATCTCCCAGCGCGCCGACCATGGTCCCATTTGGCACCATATAGGCAAATGGCACCCCGTCTTTGCTGTTGCCTTCAAAGGTCAGAAGGGCGGGCCGGACAATATCCTTGAGCTTGCTGTCGGTCACCAGCATCTTGCGGATAGGTTCCGCCTCGGGCTCGATCGAGGACCATACGCCCAGACCATCAAGCATCCGGCTCGCCGCCGAAGCGATGGCCGAGGCCCGTTCATCCTTGCGCATGGCTTCCATGGCTTGCGGTTCGACCACCAGCACCGAAAGGCCACTCGCCTGCCGCACAGCCAGCGCCAGAGACAAACCCACATAGCCACCCCCGGCAATCACCAGATCGTAACGCTCCTTGAAACGGAACGCATTGTCATTGGCCCCTGCCGGTTTTGCCCGTCGTGTGGATTTCATCATCTTGTCCCTTCTGCCTGCCAAAAGAGCGCAGCTGCTGCGCCAGAAAGCTCCGGCACCATAACGCGGCAGCCTGTCGCTTTCCATAATATAGTGAAGCGACCCGAAAAGATCCCGACAAACTGACTAGAGAAAGAGAATTTTTGGCCCCTCCAAGTCTTGCTATATAAAGGGAAAAGAGCAGAGGTCAGATTCGATCCTCCCTGACCGCATGCTGCACTTCACCTTTATCCTGACCCTATTGATCCGGAAAACACTCCATGACATCTGCAATTGACACCCTCCTCTCCATCCTCGATCTGGAAACTCTGGAGACGGATCTTTTCCGCGGCATAAGCCCGCAGGATGGCTGGCAGCGGGTATTTGGCGGTCAGGTGATCGGTCAGGCGCTGGTGGCCGCGTCCCGCACCGTAGAGCCAGCGCGCGGAGCCCATTCCCTGCATTGCTATTTCATGCGACCGGGCGACCCCAAAACGCCGATCATCTACAAGGTCGACAATCTGCGCGACGGACGATCCTTTTCCTCGCGCCGGGTTCTGGGCATCCAGCATGGCAAAGCCATTTTCAACATGGCCGCCTCCTTTCACAAGAAGGAGCAGGGTTTCTCCCATCAGATCGAAATGCCCGATATTCCGGGCCCGGAAAATCTGCCCACCGAGGCAGAGGTGTTCGAATGCTATGTCTCCAAGGCACCCGACAATATCAAGGCCTATTTCCGCCGTGAGCGGCCCATCGAATTGCGCCCGATCAGCATGGAGCATTATGTCACCCGCAAAAAGCTGGAGCCCAAGCAATATATCTGGGTGCGCACCACATCAGCCCTGCCCGATGATCCGGCCATTCACAAATGCGCTCTTGCCTATGCCTCGGACATGACCCTTCTGGATACATCGCTGTTTGCCCATGGTCTGTCTGTTTTCAGCACATCAATCAGCGCCGCCAGTCTGGATCATGCCATGTGGTTTCACGAAGAGTTCCGCGCCGATGAATGGCTGCTTTATTGTCAGGACAGCCCATGGGCAGGAGGTGCGCGCAGCTTCAACCGCGGCAGCCTTTACAAGCGGGACGGGACACTGGTTGCATCAGCCGTGCAGGAAGGCCTGATCCGCGAAATAGATGACTAACCGAAGGGTAACTATAAGAGAATTGCGGATTATTTAGAACCGGCGCACAATCAATGTGCATTTTAAAAGCTTGAAATGACTCATTAGTTTTCTCTCACCACAAAACGGCCATAATATGTGCACTAAAAATAGGCAGTTTTCACAATTTGCACAATATTAGCGCAAAAACCCCTTCTGCACAAATATGAAGCAAAGATCGATTTTCCGCATTAGGGGAATTTTAGACAGTATTTCAACAACTTAACAAAAAGTTACGAAACTGGCACGGCTTTTGTAAGAGAGAAGGCACAAAACAAAAAGTCATGCCCCGGTTCAGTGCATTTTTTGGGGCATGGCACAGAGACCCGACAGAGGGACAAAACCCATAAGAGGGACATGAGAGAGTGCCATGAAATTCATTATTGCCATTATCAAGCCTTTCAAGTTGGAAGCAGTACGCGAAGCGCTGTCTGCTGAAGGCATTGAAGGCCTGACCGTAACTGAGGTTAAGGGCTTTGGTCGTCAACGCGGTCACACGGAAATCTATCGCGGAACAGAATATTCCGTCAGCTTCCTGCCGAAACTGAAAATCGAAGTAGCCGTAACAGCAGATAAAGCCGAAAAAACCATAGAAGCCATCTCCAAGGCTGCAGCAACCGGCCAGATCGGCGATGGCAAGATCTTCGTCACCTCCCTTGAACATGTCATGCGCATCCGTACCGGCGAAACCGACAACGACGCGCTCTAAGCCAAACCCCAATCAAGTAGAAGTGAAAAACAAGGACAATCAAATGTCAAAAGTAACCCTTGCCCTTCTTGTTGGCGCAGCAAGTCTCATGGCCGGTCCGGCCCTCGCCCAGGAAGCTGCCGAAGCGGCTCCGGTGGCCACCGGCGAAGCTGCAGCCCATACCCAATATATCCTCAACACCCTGCTCTTCCTGATCGGCGGTTTCCTTGTGATGTGGATGGCTGCGGGCTTTGCCATGCTCGAAGCTGGCCTTGTTCGCTCCAAGAACGTTTCCATGCAGAGCATGAAGAACATCTCCCTTTATGCCGCAGCTGGCATCATGTATTACCTCATCGGTTACAACCTGATGTATACCGGTGTTGATGGTGGTTATATCGGTTCCTTCTCCCTCTTCTACGCTCTGGATCCGGTAGGTCTGGAAGGCGCAGACGCTGCTGCCCTGCTCGATACCGGCTATTCCACCGGTTCGGACTGGTTCTTCCAGATGGTCTTCGTTGCCACCGCAGCATCTGTTGTTTCCGGTACTCTGGCCGAGCGCGTCAAACTGTGGCCATTCATGATCTTCACGGTCGTTCTGACTGCCTTCATCTACCCGATCGCCGGTTCCTGGCAGTGGGGTGGCGGCTGGCTGTCTGAAATGGGCTTCTCCGATTTCGCCGGTTCCACGCTCGTGCACTCCGTTGGTGGCTGGGCAGCTCTTGCCGGTGCTCTTCTGCTTGGCGCACGTAAAGGCAAATATGGCGCTGACGGTTCTGTTAACCCGATGCCTGCTTCCAACATTCCGCTGGCAACGCTCGGCACCTTCATTCTGTGGCTCGGCTGGTTCGGCTTCAACGGCGCTTCCCAGCTTGCCATGGGCACCATCGGTGACGTTTCCGACGTTTCCCGCATCTTTGCCAACACCAACATGGCAGCCGCCGGTGGCGTTATCGCAGCCATGATCCTGCTGCAGATCCTCTACAAGAAGGTCGACGTGACCATGGTTCTCAACGGTGCGCTGGCCGGTCTGGTCTCCATCACTGCTGAGCCTCTGACCCCGACCATCGGCGAATCCATCATCATCGGTGCAATCGGTGCGGTTCTCGTCATCATCGTTGTTCCGCTTCTCGACAAGCTGAAAATCGACGACGTTGTCGGCGCCATCCCTGTTCACCTTGTCTGCGGTATCTGGGGCACCATGGTTGTTCCATTCACCAATGACGGCACTTCCTACGCAACCCAGTTCATCGGTGTCATCTCCTACGGTATCTTCACTCTGGTCTGCTCCTTCATCGTATGGGGCATCCTGAAGGCAACCATGGGTATCCGTGTTACCGAAGAAGAAGAATATATGGGTCTGGACAAAGCCGAAATCGGTGTCGAAGCTTACCCGGAATTCGGCATTGGCAGCCAGCGCGTATAAATAACGGGCAAGGCGGAGTCCTCCTGATCACCTTCTCCGCCTAAACAGCCCAAGGCCTACTTGCACAGGCCCAGAGGGGGAAACCCGCCGGAACACCGGCGGGTTTCTTTTTGCCTGTAGCAATCCGGCCCACGACCGAACAAAGAAATGTAAGCCCAAGGGAAGCTGTCCGTAAGAACAGAGGAAGAGACAGAGGCAGAGACAATGGCACGCCTCTCCAGCTCAGCCAACAATTGGCTGGCGGCTCATCAGGTCATGCGTAAACACCGGAAAAAAGCCTCGGCAAAAAGCCGCTGTCTGCTGCAGCCATTCCCACATCAGGTGAAGAAAGCTGCCAGTCTGCGCAGCTAGACCAGCCAGCCAAACAGCAATAGGCTGGAAAAGAGAGAGAAGCCGGCGATAAATGCCATAAACTTCATCGGATCGAACTGTATCATAACCCAACCCTCCCAGAAAATGCGTCAAAGATTATGCATGAGGAGCCATGCAAAGCCCTTGGCGGGCAACAGATTTGTTGCGGATTTGATGAGGCCCGCAGCTCTTTGCTGCTCGGGCGCTCCAGAGCTTCACTCTGTCATGAAATTCTGAATTTTCCCTCGCCATAAAAGACCAAACAGACAGCAACGAACGGCAAGCCGGTTTTATGGTTAAGAAACAGTAAATCAGCGCTCGCTAATAGGCCCGCCAGACAAGCTGCAAGTGGCAAATTCAAGTGCCAGCATCCCCAGAAACAGCCAAATGGAAGCAAACCGGCTCCTAAACCGAATGTTTGTCTTGCCATCATCGCCAAGACCCCCTAAACCGGCTGTAACCTCGTGATCTCAATTGGAGTTGCACCTATGAATATTAGTGAAATCCCAGCTGGCAAGGATGCCCCTGAAGACATCTTCGTTGTCATCGAAGTGCCAAAAGGCTCCTCGGTCAAATATGAAGTGGACAAGGCTTCCGGCGCGGTCTTCGTTGATCGCTTCCTCTTCACCCCGATGGCTTATCCTTGCGACTATGGCTTCATTCCCAACACGCTGGCTGACGATGGCGACCCGATCGACGTTCTGGTTGTCGGCGATGCCCAGCTGTCTCCAGGCGTCGTCATGCGCGCCCGCCCGATTGGCGTGCTGATCATGGAAGACGATGGTGGCAAGGATGAGAAGGTTGTAGCCGTTCCGCACAGCAAGCTGACCACCCATTATGATCACATCAAGACCTATCAGGACCTGCCGAAAAACCTCATCGAGCAGATCAAGCATTTCTTCGAGCATTACAAGGATCTCGAACCGGGCAAGTGGGTCAAGATCGAAGACTGGGCCGGTCCGGAAAAGGCCAAGGAAATGATCCAGATTTCCATCGACAACATGAAGAAATAAATTCTTCTGCCGAACAGAACAAAAAAGCGCGCCAACCATGCCGTTGACGCGCTTTTCTTATGGCGATGCTCTGAAAGGCAGAATGGATCTGCACCATTCAGTTGAAAATCAGTAGATCCCGGTTCTGAGCAGATTGCGCACGAAGAAAATGCCGAGCAGCAAAATCACCGGCGAAAGATCAAGCCCGCCGACCGCAGGAAGAATAGACCGGATCCGCCCAAGCACAGGTTCCGTCAGGCGCCAGCAGACTTCATAAATCGATGACACGATCTGATTGCGTGGATTGACGATATTGAAGGCAAACAGCCAGGAAAAAACCGCTGAAGCAATCACAACATAAGTGTAGATCGCCAGAACCTGATCAATCAGAAGAATTAAAGCTGTCATCATTACCCTCGTTTTCGCAAAAAGGCCCCGTACCGTTCAGGCTTTTCCAATAACTACATCCAAAGATGCTTGCTGGCCCTTAATATCTGTTCTGACATGTAGCGATCTATAGGGTCTCCTGCAAGGGTTGATCCCTTCTCAGTTCGCATCTATCGCATTCCAAGCCGCATTCTGATGCTTTTCTGATTGTCCGCTACCGGCCAGCCAATGGCCATCTTATCCCAAAAGTTTGTTAAAGTTTCGAGAAGAGTCTCCCCTCCCCCAAACGCAAAAAGCCCCGATACATACGCAAACACAGCTGCATCGGGGCTTTCTGAATCAAGTTGCTGGCTACGCAAACACCAGATGCCAGCTTGCCCCTTTAAGAGCAAGGGCCGTGCCAGATGGCCAGAAAAAAGCTAAAGACATATATAGTGGCTTTCCGCCCCATATCGCCACATGATATTGATTCACAATTGAAATTCGAAAGGCTTTGGTAAGGAACCGACCTGCATATTGCAAAGCCCCCATTGCAATATGCAAGAGCAGAAGGGGTCCCCTCATGCAGGACCTGCTCCGATCCACAAATCGAGAAAGTGGTTGAGCCATTGCTCGACATGAGGGTCATAGGCGCTGCGTTCCCGGAAATGGTCACCCCGCCTGCGCGCACCGGCAACAGACAGATGATCGGCGGCAACCGTCGTCCATTGATGCATCATCTGAAGAGTCACCTCAGGGTGAAACTGAATGCCATAGGCGCTGTTGCCATAGCGCATGGCCTGATTGCTGAAATAGCTGCTGGAAGCAAGCCGCTCGGCACCATGGGGCAGAGAAAAGCCTTCCTTGTGCCATTGATAAACCTTTTGCGGCCAGTCAAGCAGCACCTTGCCCGCATCGGTCGGCTCGATCTCGTAATAACCGCGCTCCACCAGCCCGCAAGGATGCAGTTCCACCTGCCCACCCAATTGCCTTGAAAGCATCTGCGCGCCCAGACAAATCCCCAGAAAGGGCGTCCCGGCCTGCAAGGGAACAGATATCCAGTCAATCTCCTGCCGGACAAATGCATCCTCGTCGTTGGCGCTCATCGGCCCGCCAAATATCACAACCCCGGCATGATTCTCCATGCTATCGGGCAGGGGATCGCCAAAGCGCGGCCGCCTGATATCCAGCCCGAACCCCCGTTGCTCCAGAAGGTAGCCAACCCGCCCCGGCGTGGAATTTTCCTGATGGAGAATAATCAGAATATCGCGCAAACCAGCCTCATCCATCATCATCCATTTCAAGCTGCGAGCGCACATGCTGGCGCATGCGAATGCGATCCCGACGGGAAACGCCCAGCAGCTCCGATACGCGCCAGACCAGATTATCCTCGAATTCGTGGATTTCCCCGTCTGCAAAGACAAGCTGCCACATCATTTCGATGATCTTGATTCGGCCTTCCTCATCAAGCTCCCGCTTGAGCACAGACGTAAATTTGAAAAGATCGACGGATTCCTCGTCACATTGGCTTGCAAAGTCGATCAGCTGGGATGTCTCTTCATCGCTGAGCGCATAATGCTGCTGGAGAACCTTGCGAATTTCTTCATTTTCCTTGTCGTCGATCACACCGTCAATTGACATCAGATGGACAAGAAGTGCGGCAGTTGCAACGCGCAAGTCGCTGTCTGAGAAGACCTGATTATCTTCCGAAGCACCGGCGAGATCGCGAAAAAGCTGCATCAAACTATCAAACATATTAAAATCCAGTCCTTGTTGTTCAACTGAATATAATCACGCAAACATTTCAGTCAATTATATGGACGTCCTAACATGGTTCAAAGAATGATCCATATTTTCGGCAATGTCTGCCGCTTTCCCTTTTGCATGAATAGGAATAACCTGCCCCGGAATCGGATAAATGACATGCGCTCTATTTCGGTTCTGCTGGAGCAATCCGGACAGGACCTGACAAGCCTGATTTTAAACGAGACCATATTGGGAGGATACTATGCATAGTCGCAAATTGGGAAAAGATGGATTTACCGTCAGTGAAGTGGGTCTGGGCTGCTGGCAGCTTGGCGCAGACTGGGGTGCGGCAATCGCAGAGGAAAACGGCCTCTCCATTCTGGAAACCGCCCTTGAAAAGGGGGTTACCTTCTTTGATACAGCCAATGTCTATGGCGATGGCAAGAGTGAAAGCCTGATCGGAAAATTCCTCGCCCGCCAGAACAGATCCGATATCCGCGTCGCCACCAAATTCGGGCGCGGCGACGTCTATCCGGATGGATATAGCGAAGCGTCCCTGCGCGCCGGCATCGATGCCTCACGCAAGCGCCTTGGCATGGATTGCCTTGATCTGGTGCAGCTGCACTGCATCCCCACCGAGGTTATGCGGCAGGGCGCCATTTTTGACTGGCTGCGTGCGCTGCAGGCCGAAGGCGTCATCAGACATTTCGGCGCCAGCGTGGAAACCGTCGAGGAAGGCTTGATGTGCATCGAGCAGGAAGGCCTGCTCAGCCTGCAGGTCATCTATAATATCTTCCGCCAGAAGCTGACGGATGAATTGCTACCGCAGGCAAAGGCCAAAGGTGTGGGCATCATTGTCCGGCTGCCGCTCGCCAGCGGTCTGCTGTCTGGCAAATTCACTACCGACACGCAATTTGCCGAGAATGACCATCGCAATTTCAACCGTGATGGCCAATGCTTCAATGTCGGCGAGACCTTTGCCGGTCTGCCTTATGAAAAGGGCCTCGAACTGGTTGAGGAGTTGCGCAGCATGCTGCCTGAGGGCATCAGTATGGCAGACATGGCCCAGCGCTGGATACTGGATCACGATGCTGTCTCCACCATCATCCCCGGTGCCAGCCGCCCCGACCAGATCGGTCGCAACGCCGCCATTTCCGATCTGGCCCCACTGTCGGAAAAGCTGCATGACGATCTCATTGCCTTCTACAAGCAAAAGGTCGCCAGCCATGTGCGTGGAGCCTATTGAGCCCACTCCAGCTCGTTAGCCGACCACTCCCTTAAAAAGCGAAAACCCCGCTATCAGGCGGGGTTTTCTCATTCATATCAGACATATCAGAGAATAGTAGACACAGCGCTCCTCCATCACATAAAGTCGCGCCTTACTTTTTTGCTGAAGCGCTTGGAGAAAATTTCCTCTTCCCCCTCATAGCCAGTAACCGAAGCCGACAGGATCCATTCTGTCTTCGTGCAAGTCAGCTCGGCATGCGTGCGCGTGCGCACATTCCAGCCATCTTCCCTCTCATAGCGGGTGGTGCCCTCGCAGACACCCTTCATGGATTGCGGATCATCGGCTTGGATGGACCAGCATTCCTTGCGGCTTTCCTGACTGCGCAGCTTTGTATCCGGATGCTCCTCAAGGCCGGTATCTTCCTCGATATGATAATGGGTCATGCCCGTCATCAGATCCTTTTCGACAAAGCGGCGCGTGCTGCCCTCTTCCAGTATCTTGTATTTCGGCAAGGGATCGGCATTGTCCGGCTGCGGCATATCGATCCTTTGATGCGCGCCCAGAAGCGGCATGGCAAGGCGAATGGAGCCCGTATCAATGGTAACGCCCGGAGCATCCGGAGAGGGCAGAATGAGCGGCCAGCTGGCCGTTGCCAGAGACAGGCGCAACCGATGGCCCGGCTTGAGGCGATAGCCACAGGCATCAAGCCGCATCGTGACGGAAACCATTTCGTCCCTCGGCATGGCTGCCGGTTCGGCATTGCCATCACGATGCGCCAGATTGAGCACACCAAAAGCAATCCTTGTCGCGGTTCCATCCGGATGCACATCAACAATGCGCGCCACCATATTTTCCCAATCCGCCGAGCAGGAAAGATCGAGGGTCAGTTCCGGCATGCCCAGATAGACAGCCGCCTCTTGCAGGGGCGCAGTTTCAAACACCAGCGCTCCAGCATCATCGACCCGCTGATCTCCGGCCATTTCAGCATCCGGCTTCAAGGTGAACCATTCGCCCGAATGCACACCGCTATCGAGCGGTGAACGCAGATAGACCGAACCGACCCCTGCCCCGCCGTCACCGGCGCACAGAGCCCTGTTGTCAGCCACCGAGAAAAGCGCCATTTCCGGCGCGGCCCAGTCTTGCTTGGCCACCCAGAAGCCAGGATCTTCATCGCGCCATGCCTTCGGGCGCGGCCCATCGAGGATATAGGCACGAAATTGCGGAATCGATTCGGCTCCGTTTTCCTCCTCGCGCAACCAGCGATTCCACCAGGCAATCGCCTCGCCATGGAAATCGGCTCTTGGCTTGGGCCAGGCAAAATGCGGATATTTGTGAATCCATGGACCGATCAGCGCCTTGGCTTTCTCGCCAATGCCTTCGACGGCCTTGAGCGGCGTATTGCGATAGCCATCGGCCCATCCGGCAATCACCAGCGCCGGTGTCTCGAAGCTGTCGAATGTTTCGCAAATGGAGCCATGCTGCCAATAGGCATCGCGACGCTGATGCTCGATCCATTCCTCAAGAAAGAAGGGTTCCCCTTTCAGTCGCTCCAGCCACATCTCTTTCCATCGGTCTCCCACCAGAGCCTTGTCCGGCGAACGGGACTGATAGGTCAGCATGGTTGAGGCCCATGACAGGTTGGCATAGAGGTGACAGCCATTCTTGTAGTGAATGTCATCATTGAAGCGGTCCACGGTCGAGGCAATCGAGATGACCGCCTTGAGCGCCTCAGGCTTGAGCGCGGCGGTCTGCAGACAGTTGAAGCCGCCCCACGAAATACCCATCATGCCGACATTACCATTGGACCATGGCTGGCTGGCAATCCACGCGATCACCTCGCAGGCATCGGACAGCTCGCGCGGCGTATATTCGCCGTCAATGACACCGTCCGATTCTCCCGAGCCGCGAATATCCACCCGCACCCCGGCGATTCCCGCCTCAGCGAACACCGGATAGGTGCTTTCATCGCGCGGCGAGGTTCCATCGCGCTTGCGATAGGGGAGATATTCCAGAACAGCCGGAACAGGATCTTTCTCGGCCCCTTCCGGCATCCAGATTCGGGTGGCAAGACGGGTTCCATCCTTGAGCGGAATCCAGACGTCCTCGGAGACGGAAAAGCTACGTTTTTCCATGATATTGCTTTCTATTCGATTTTATGTGCGCACCCGGAGTGCATTGCTGGTTTGAATGATGATCAGTTACCGGCAGACTCGATCTTGCGCGAGGCAAGAACCTCTTCCAGCCAGCCCAGATGCATTTCCGGTACAGACTTGAGCAGCAGGTCGGTATAATCATCAAATGGCGGTGTCAGCACTTCCGATTTGGGTCCGAAACGAACCAGCTCACCCTGATACATCACCGCAACGCTATCGGCGATTGCCCGCACGATCGCGATATCATGCGTGATGAAAATATAGGAAAGCTGCCGCTCCTTCTGCAAATTCAGCAGCAAGCGCAGAATGCCATCGGCCACCAGCGGATCAAGTGCGGAGGTCGGTTCATCGCAGATGATGATTTCCGGTCGCGCCGCCAGCGCCCGGGCAATCGCCACACGCTGCTTCTGTCCGCCGGAAAGCTCGGCCGGGTAACGGTCAATGAAACCATCGCCCATTTCGATCTGCTCGAGCAACTCATTGACCCGCCTGTTGCGCGCCTCGCCCCTCAGCCCTTCATAGAAGGTCAGTGGCCGTCCGATGATCTGCCCCACGGTCTGGCGCGGATTCATCGCTGTATCCGCCATCTGATAGATCAGTTGCAACCGGCGCAGCTGATCACGGGATCGCTGCTTGAGGGCTCTGGGCAAGGGCTCGCCATCAATCCGCACCTCACCGGCCAGAGGCGGCAACAGCCCCGTCGCCACACGCGCCAGCGTGGATTTTCCCGAACCGGATTCGCCGACGATTGCCAGCGTCTGCCCCTTGGGTACATGCAGGGAGACATCATGAAGCACCTTGATGCCGCCACTATAGGCCGCATGGATACCGCTCATCTCGAAATATTTATGTTTCTGATCAGCTGCTTCCTGATGCTTGATGCTGCGCACATTGACCAGCTCGCGGGTATAGTCCTGCTCGGGCCGCTCGATGATCTGCTCGGTCGTGCCATATTCCACCATGCCGCCATCACGCAGCACCATGATGTCATCAGACACCTGCGCCACCACAGCCAGATCGTGGGTGATATAGAGGGCGGCGGTTTCCGTCTTCTCGATGGCCAGCTTGATGGCTGCCAGAACATCGATCTGCGTTGTCACGTCTAGCGCCGTGGTCGGTTCGTCAAACACGATGAGATCAGGCCGTGAACAAAGCGCCATCGCCGTCATCGCCCGTTGCAACTGACCGCCCGAGACCTGATGCGGATAGCGTTTGCCAAAGCTTTCCGGATCAGGCAGACCCAGAATATCGAACAGATAGGCCGCCCGCTCGCGGGCCTCGGCCTTATTCATCAGCTTGTGCCGCAGGCTTGCTTCAATCACCTGATCACCAATCCGGTGGGCCGGATTGAAGGAGGCGGCCGCAGACTGGGACACATAGCAGACCTTGGCGCCGCGCACCGCACGGATTTCCTTGCGGCTCATCGCCAGAAGGTCTTCGCCCTCCAGCAACACCTGACCGCCGGTAATCTCGACGCCGCCGCGACCATAGGCAAGCGCGGAAAGGCCAATGGTGGATTTACCAGCCCCCGATTCACCGATCAGTCCCAGCACCTTGCCCTTTTCCAGCGTGAAATCGATATGCTCGACAATGGTAATCCGGACCGGATCTTCTCCGGGCGGATAGCTGGTTGCCTCGATTTTGAGGTCTTTGACTTCAAGAAGCTCAGGCATCGCCGCGCCCTCCTTTCAAGCTGGAAGTGCGTCTGAGCAGCCAGTCAACGACCAGATTGACGCAAATGGTCAGAATGGCAATGGCCGCACCGGGCACCAGAGCGGCGGAAATGCCGAAAATGATACCGTCTTTGTTGTCCTTGACCATGCCGCCCCAGTCCGCCGTTGGCGGCTGGATACCAAGCCCGAGGAAGGACAGGGTGGAAACAAACAGGATCGCAAAGGCAAAGCGCAGGCCAAACTCGGCCAGCAAGGGAGACAGGGTGTTGGGCAGGATCTCTCTGAGGATCACCCATGCGGTGCCCTCCCCGCGCAACCGGGCCGCTTCGACAAAATCCATGACTGCCACATCCAGCGCCACGGCCCGCCCGAGGCGGAAAACGCGGGTGCTGTCCAGCACCGCCATCACGAGGATCAGCGTCGGCATATTCTGTGGCAATGTCGCCAGCACGACCAGCGCGAAAATGAGGGTCGGGATCGACATCATCAGGTCATTAAAGCGCGACAGGCCCAGATCAATCCAGCCGCGGTTGGTCGCGGCAATAAAGCTCATCACGATACCCAGCGTGAAGGACAGCAGGGTTGCACAGAAGGCGACAAACAAGGTCGTCCGCGCTCCGAATATCATGCGCGAGAGGATATCCCGGCCCAGATTGTCCAGCCCGAAGAAAAACTGGTCCGAAGCAGGTGCCCAGACGTCACCCACCACCTCCGTCTCGCCATAAGGGGCGATCCATGGCGCAAAGAAGGCGCAGAAAAGGGCGATCACGATGCCAGCCATGCCAATCCACACCGAAAAAGGTATTTCTCTTAATCTCATCTTGGATGCCTCAAGCGTGGGTTGGCGATAATGGCGAGAATGTCGGCGGTCATGTTGAGCGCAATATAGATGGTCGCAAAGATGAGGCCGCAAGCCTGCACCACCGGCAGATCGCGCACCGTCACCGCGTCGACCATATATTGCCCCATGCCCGGATAGACGAAGACCACCTCAACCACCACGACACCAACGATCAGATAGGCCAGATTGAGCGCAACCACATTGATGATCGGCGCCAGGGCATTGGGTGCGGCATGCTTGACGATGATTCTGAGGCCATCAAGCCCCTTCAGCTCGGCGGTTTCCATATAGGGCGAAGACATCACCTGAATGATGGCAGCCCGCGTCATGCGCATCATATGGGCGAGCACAACCAGCACAAGGGTAGCAACGGGCAATGTTATGGCTTCAAGCCGGGTGAAAAAATCCATGCCCTCATAAACGGTCGAGGGAAAAATCGCCGTTGGGTAGGTCACCACGAAAACCATGATCAGCAGATAGCCGACAAAGAATTCGGGCAAGGACACCGCGGCCAGCGAAACGATATTGATGATCTTGTCGGGAATGCGGTTTCGATAGCGCACCGCCACCAGACCCAGACCAACCGAAAGGGGCACCGCAACAATGGCGGCAAAAAAGGCAAGAAACAGCGAGTTGCCAAGGCGTTTGCCAATCTGCTCGCTGACGGATTTGCCGCTGGCCCAGGAATGGCCGAAATCGCCGCTCACCGCATCACCAAGCCAGGAGACATAGCGGGTCAGAAGCGGCTGATCGAGCCCGAGCTCGGAACGGATATTGGCCACCACCTCCGGTGTTGCCGACTGGCCCAGATAGGTGGTGGCAAAATCACCCGGCAGAGCCTCGACACCGATAAAGATCATGACGGTTACAGCCCACAGCAGCACAAAGGACAGCAACAGCCGACGAAGAATATTCGCGGCCAGAGGAAATTGCCGCGAAAAGGCGACAAATGGCCGGAAAATTGTTTGAGGGGTCATAGGAGACCTTCTTTTGTTTATTCCACATAGGACCGTGGCGCACCACGGTCCCGCTCGTTCAGACAGCCGATCCAGCGATCGGCAATCCGCTATCAGGCATCAAGCCAGACACGGCTGGCAATCTGACCATTGGAAATATCGTTGCCAATATCATGCACGAAGCCCTTGAGCGACTTGGAAGACGCATTGAGGAAATCATTGAAGACAGGAATGATGCTGCCGCCTTCGTCGCGCACAATGACCGCCATCTGGCGATAGAGCGCCTTGCGCTTGTCATTGTCGAGCTCGGCGCGGGCATCCAGCAGCATCTTGTCGAAATCATCCCGCTTGAAACGAGAATCATTCCAGTCGGCGCTGGAAAGATAGGATGTTGCATAACGAAGATCCTGCGTTGGCCGACCGCCCCAATAGGTGGCGCTGAAGGGTTTCACATTCCAGACATTGGACCAGTAGCCATCTGCCGGTTCGCGCTTGACCTCAATCTCGATGCCCGCCTTCTTGGCATGCTCCTGATAGAGCACGGCGGCATCCACCGCCCCCGGGAAGGCCGCGTCAGAGGTGCGCAGCAGAACCGGGCCGGAATGACCCGATTTCTTGTAATGGAACGCCGCTTTCTCAGGATCATACATGCGCTGCTCGATATCATCGGGAGCCAGCGGATAGGTGCTGTTGACCGGATAGTCATTGCCCAGCGCACCATAACCGCCAACGATGCGATCAAGAATTTCCTGACGGTCAATGGCATATTTCATCGCAAGGCGCAGATCGTTATTATCGAACGGTGCGGTATCACAGAACATCTGGAAGCTGTAATAGCCCTTCGCATGGGTCTGCAATATCTCAACATGCGGTGCCCGCTCCAGAAGTTTGATGGTCTTGGGCTCGACGAAATTGATGAAATGCACCTGACGGGAAGACAGCGCCGCGATACGCGCGGTATTGTCATTCATCACGATCACTTCGACGCTATCAACGAAGCCGCGATCATCGCGCCAGTCATTTTCATTCTTCTCGAATGTGGCGCGAATGCCCGCTTCATAGCTCTGCAGTTTGAAAGGCCCGGTGCCGATTGCCGCATTGGGATCATCATAACCACCATTGGGCTGAACCATCAGATGATAGTCGGTCAGCAGCAGCGGCAAGTCCGCATTGCCTTCTGATAAGGTGATCACCAGATCGCCGGCCTTCTCTTCAACCGACTTGATCGAACGCAGCAGCCCCAGAGCACCGGATTTCGATTTCTCATCGGTATGGCGTTTCAGCGTTGCAACAACGTCGCCAACCGTCATCTTGGCGCCATTGTGGAAGGCAACATCCTTGCGAATCCTGAAGGTCCAGACCACAGCGTCGGCGGAAGATTCCCAAGATTGGGCAAGTCCGGGCAATGGCGCACCGGTTTGCGGATCGGATTCGACGATCTTGTCACCCCAAAGGTGATTGCACAGGAAAGAAACCGTACCCGATGCGGCCGCCGGATCCAGAACGTCTGTTGCGGAACCGCCCTTGATACCGAGTTTGAGATTACCACCTTTTTTCGGCGTTTCCGCAGCCAGGGCCGAATCCGGAACGAGCAGACCTGAAGCCGTCATGGCAAATCCCGCAGCAGCCGTCGCGCCCAGAAACTGGCGACGAGACAGGCCGTTTGGCAGGAATGGGTCATTGGAAACTTTCTTTTTCATAGTCATTCACTCTTTTTGCTAACGTCGAAACAAAATGTCTTAGCCACACCATCATCCGCATAGTATTACGCAGGAGGTGACAAATGGAAAACGCAGGTCGCGCTATTTGCTGCGTGTCTCAAATGAGGGGATGCTGGTGGTCCAGACACGCATGGGAAGTGTGCCGCTAGATTAAGAGCCCCAAAGCGAATAAACAATTTCGCTTCTTTATACTTTTTTATGCTAGTTTACGCGGATACGAAAAAAAGAATATCCGACCTGAGTGGAATCACACGTGCAAACCAGCAACTTCATCGAAAATCTCCGCTATGCCTGCAGCCAGAGACATTCCGTTTCCCAGATCTGCCGCGAAATCGGTCTCAACCGGCAGCAATTCAACCGCTATATCAATGGTTCCTCCAAACCTTCCGCATATAATCTAAACCGGATTGCCCGCTATTTTGCGCTTCAGCCTGACGATTTCGAAACCGCCCCTTCGCTCTTTTCCAACCGGCTTGAAAAGGCCCGCAAGGGCAATGTCAGCAAGGATCCGATAGAGGAAGGCTTTCCCGGCGACATTCGCGCCTTGAGGCGGCATCTGGGCTATTACCAGACCTATCACATCTCGCTCTCATGGCCTGATTCGGTGATTTGCTCCTGCAGCCGACTTGAAGAGCAAGACGGACAGATCATCTCCAAATCGATCGAGCGCATCCGCAATGTCGAATTGGAAATCACCCAATTTGTCAAATATAAGGGCAAGGTCGCCTATATGCGGGATCGCATCTTTCTGCTTGAAACCGCCATCGCCGGAGACCCCATCATCAGCCAGACGGTTCTCCTTCCCTTTCAGGAGCATCAGCAGCTCTATCTCAAGGGGCTATGCACCGGCATTTCATGGCGCAACCAGAATCTGCCCTATGCGACGCTGATGATCTGGCGCTATCTGGGCACCAACCCGGACAAACGCGCCATGCTTGGCCGCTGCGGCATCATCTCGCCCCGCTCGCGTCGCCTGTCGCCAACGGTGAAAAAATTCCTGCTCTCGGGCAATATGGAAAAAGCCATGCTGCAATTGCCATGACACGCATCGCGGCGCGAAAAACAAAAGAGGCGCCAAACCCTTCGGTTCCGCGCCTCGCCAATAATATCGACTGGATTGTCAGCCGGTTTCAGAAACCGTGCATCAGGCCTTGAGGCTCTTCATATCGATAACGAAACGATATTTGACATCCGAGCTTTCCAGCCGCTCATAGGCCTTATTGATATCCTGGATATTGATCATCTCCACTTCCGGGTGAATACCGAAACGGGCACAGAAATCTAAGCATTCCTGCGTTTCCTTGATACCACCGATGATCGAGCCCGCAACCCGGCGGCGACCACGGATCATGAAGGGTGTTGTCAGCTCTTCCAGAGGGCCGATCTGGCCGACCAGACACAGGGTTCCATCGATATCAAGCAGTGGCAGATAGGGATTGATGTCATGCTTGACCGGAACCGTATCGATGATCAGGTCGAACCCGTTGGCGGAGGCCTTCATCTGTTCCTCATCCTTGGAAACGAGAAAGTCATGAGCACCCAGATCCATGGCATCCTTGCGCTTGCCTTCAGAACGGGAGATCACCGTCACGATCGCGCCCATGGCATGAGCCAGCTTGATCGCCATGTGACCAAGGCCACCCATGCCGACAACACCAACGCGAGACCCCGGCCCGACATTCCATTCGCGCAAGGGCGAATAGGTGGTGATACCGGCACAAAGCAACGGTGCAGCCTTGCTGATATCCAGCCCTTCGGGTACGCGCAGCACGAATTCTTCCCGTGCGATGAGGTTGTTCGAATATCCCCCTTGCGTGATATCCCCCGTCTGGCGATCCGGCGCATTATAGGTACCGGTCCAGCCCTCGCGGCAATATTGCTCATGGTCCTTCTTGCACTGGTCGCATTCCTGACAGCTGTCGATCATGCAGCCAACGGCGACCACATCGCCAACCCTGAATTTGGAAACATCCGGCCCCACTTCGGTTACCCGCCCGACAATTTCATGGCCCGGAACGCAAGGATAGACGGTCTTGGCCCAGTCATCCTTCACATAATGCAGATCGGAGTGGCAAACCCCGCAATAAAGAATATCCATGGCGACATCATTATTTCTGAGAGTGCGCCGTTCAAAGGAAAAAGGCTCTAGCGGACTTCCTACCGAATATGCAGCATATCCAATTGATTTCATTTGATTATCCTTGAAATATCCTCTCTCCGAGGCCTGCCCGCACACCCATCATCGCTCGAGGCGACCAACGGTCATCTCGCACGGGGCAATGATCAATCAGAAAACTGGCAAAGAGCATGGAATCAGGACTTGGGAAGGTGATGATGTTTCTTCTTGGCACGCCCGGCAGCCCTCAAACCCGCCAGACAAGCAGCAACCAGTGACCGAGCGCTTGATTTGCGCGCCAGACCCGATCGAGGCGCTTGCGCAGCAAAATTGCTCATCAGTGAGTAAAACGCTTTTGCCCCCTCATTGCAACAAACGAAAAAATCCTCCCGCCATGACCTTTTGTTTGTCCACCAACATAAAAAAGCTGCCGCCGAACCAGCATCGGCGACAGCTTCGATCAGGGAGTGGGACATAACACTCCCCCGTCAGGGCCACCTGAAGACGCTCCCGATATCTTCAGTCGCCCTTCCGGCACTATCCTATGAGCGCACCTCCTGCCGCTGGAAGCTGACATAGGCCAGTGTGAACATGAAGAGCATCCCTGCAATCAGCCCGGCGATCTGCGGCCAGATGATCTTGATGCTCTGCATCGTGGGCAGTGGCGAGCCAATCAGCGCGCCCTGCAATTGCGACATGAAAATCGGCCCGACCGACCGTGAGGTGGGATCGAGCAGCATGGTCGCCGTTTCTCCATACAATATCGCCGGAGACAGCCGCGCCAGCGCCTGCTGGATGTGAAACTGGGCCAGCATCGTCATCGGATCATAGGGATTGATCGGTGAAATCAGGCTGGCGGCAATTGGCGTGATCATCTGCCAGAAGATCGTGAAGATCAGCCAGACAGAAAGAGCCGCCAGCGCCGAGGTGGCCGGAGACCGGGTCAGGGTCGAGAAGGCCATCGCCAGCGCCAGCCAGACCCCGGTATAGAACAGGGTCGCGGCCAGATAGACCAGCCCCCTTGCCACATCCGCCCCGGAAGGTGGTAGCCCCAGAAACAGGATGCCAAGCCCGACCATCAGCAGCCAGAGCGTGATCAGGGCCACCGCCAGCACCATCAGGCCGCCGAGAAACTTGCCGAACAGCACCGCATCGCGATAGATCGGCTGCGCCAGAATGCGGCTCATGGTACGGCGGCTGAATTCACCATTGACCGCATCGAACCCCAGGGCAATCGCCAGAATTGGCAGCAAGAAGCCCATGAAGGAAGAGAAGGACGGCAATGGCGCCTTGGCCACCGTGAACAGCTTGAGGAACAGATATGCATCCTGCGCCGTGGTGGTCTTGATCTGGCTGATCGCTGCATAGACCGCCCCCACCGCCGTCAGCAACACCAGCAACATAATCAGATGCATGCGCGCACTGGTCATGTGATCGGCCGCTTCCTTGAGCGCGATGGAAGCAACGCCCGTCAGAGGAGAACCCTTGCGTTTCATTGCTGCGTCTCCCTTTGCTCGATTTCAAGAAAGAAGTGATTATAGGCCTCACTGAGGCTGGTCCTGTGCGCCTGCAGGGAGAGAAGATCGCCGCCATGGGCCGTGATCAGTCTGGCCAATTCGGGCCGGACATCACACGAGGCAGAGACAGTCCAGCAGTCATTGCCCCGATATTCCACCGCAGCCACGGCAGAAATGATATCGACACAGGCATTGAGATCGATCTTGCGCGCGGCCACATCAATTCGGAAGGCACCACCGGCAACATCATTGGTGAATGTTTCCACCGATCCCATGAAGCCGATCTTGCCCCTATTGAACAGGGCCACGCGGGTGCAGATCGACCGCACCACATCGAGCATGTGAGAAGAGATCAGCAGCGTCATCCCGTCGGCGGCAAAGGCACGGATCAGATCAAGCAATTCATCGGTCGAGCGTGGATCGAGCCCTGAGGTTGGTTCATCCAGCACCGCCAGCCTGATCTGCCGCATGGCCAGTTCGGCAAGGCCAAGCCGTTGCCGCATGCCGCGGGAATAGGTGGCCACCCGCTTGCCTGCGACATGATCCAGATGCACCTGCTTGAGCGCCGCCATGATGCGATCATCCATTTCGCTGACCGGTATGGCACCGAGACGGGCCGTATAGCGCAAATTCTCCAACCCCGTCATGCCATCATAGAAACCCACTGAATCTGGCAGATAACCGACCTGCGTCTTGACCGCCAGCGGATCACGCAGAGGATCAAGATCCAGTATCCGCACCGTGCCGGCGCTTGGCTCCGTGAGCCCGATCAGCATCAGGATGGTGGTGGTCTTGCCCGCCCCGTTGGGGCCGAGCAAACCGACGATTTCGCCCTCATCCACCGCGATATTGACCCCGTCAACAACAGTGGATGCGCCGTAGCGCTTGGTAAGCCCTACGGCCTCAATGACCGGACTGCTCATCTGCGACCATACCGGAAGATGGCACCAAGCAGAATAAGGACGGCAATGGCGATGATGGCAACGCCGATAATGCCCCACATGGTGGAGGTTTCAACGGTAACCCGATAATCGACCTCCTTGGAGGCACCATCGGCATTGGCGCGGATCTGAACCATATAATCACCCGCAATGGCCTTGCTGGATGGCTCGATCTTGACATTCACATTCTGCGTCTTGCCCTGATCAAGCTTGGCCAGTTCCTTGGGATCAAAGCTGACTTTCCAGCCACTTGGCGAGGTGGCGCTCAATTTGACCTTCTTGGCAGCAGCGCTGCCATTGTTGGCAAGAATGAAGGGGAAAGTGGTCTCCGTGCCCGCAGTGGCTTCCCCGCTCAGGCGTTCATTCGGACCGCTCAGGGCAAGATTTGGCGAACCGCTCACCTTCAGGCTGACCTTGGCCTTGGCCGAAGGATCATCCGGCCCGGCAACGGCAGCCACTTCAATCGGATAGTCGCCTTCTGCGACATTGTGATTGAGCTTGATGGTCATGCTGACCGATTCCGTCGCCCCGGCCTTGACCGGAATGCCGGTAATTTCCTCATTGCCATAGCCCTTCTTGAAGGTGGCCATGAAACCGGCGGGAACATCGGCAGACAGATTGAACAATGTGTCGTGGTTGGAACCGTTGGTCAGCTTCATCTTAAACTGGAAGCTGGTGCTGACCGTGCCATGCAGCGCCGGAAGCTCCGGCACAAGAGTGGTATCGCCCAGCGGGATATCGGCAACCGCAACACTGAGCGGCAGTTTGAAAGACCCCTGATCGGAAACAGCATCGACTTCGAAATCATAGACCTTCTTTTCCGCATTCTTGGCCGGATCGATTTTCAGCGTCAGATTGTCGACCTCATTGGGCAGCGGCATCGCTGAAGTGACATCGGAACCACCAGCCTTGATGGAATAGCTCCAGCCCTCAGGCAAACCCTTGACCGCAAGCTTGGTGCGAACCGGGCTGTCCATGGCATTGAGCAATGAAATGGGAATGGAAACCTTTTTACCGGCAGATACGGCAACATCGGGATGATCAGCCGTCAGCCAGAAACCGTGAATGGTCGGCCCGTTGGCAGGCTGGGTGAAGGCTTCAGCCAATGCATTGCCAGAGAGAAGCGGAGTCACGGCCAATGCCGCCCCGACAAGCGCCAATCTTGCGCCCTTAGCGAGAGATTCCATGGAAATCTTCCTTGTAAATGTCTTGATCAATAAAATGGAAAATCACTGCAAGGCATCGCCATCCTGCCTGCCGCAGCTCTGGCGACAGGCAATCGCCCTCATGGTCTCATGAAGACAGAAGGATTGATGAGAGATGCCCTGACAGCAACAGATTGTCAGGCATTGACAAGGGAAGGAGGACCGCGACCGAACGGTTTGACGCTAAGGGGCTTGCTTTCCGAGGATTGTTCAAGCCAGAGACGCACCAGCTTTTCGAACACGGGATCGGGATGCTTGAGCGCGGCCCTGTCGGCAGGAATGCAATGAAGCGAGCTGTCCTGAAGATTCTCCCGAACCTCCACATCGGCAATGGCGCGCGCATCGATCAGATCCTGAAAGCTGCTGACCTGTTTGCCCGCCAGCCACTGCAATTTACCAGCACTGGCAGCATCTGATTGAAAAGACGACGAGAAAAGCAGCAGAAACGCCACAAGCAGGCTTACCACATCGCGCAACCAGACTGATGCCCGGTCGCCCGAATGATCGGCGTTCTTCTTTTTTTTCCGCATCAAAAACATAAATTCGTCTCTGCACCCGAAAATACGGATGTTCCTGTCAAACCACCATCAAGGACGCGGATATGGCGAAATTTTGTTTATGAACAACTAGAAAATATTAAATTTCCGTAGGGTTTGAAAAACTCAAATCTCATATTTGCTCTTGTCGCCAATATCGAAATGCAGCGGCATCCGCCATTTCGCAATGCTGACAATGAAGAATAGCAGCGCAGACAGCGCCGCCAGAATTTGCGCCACCGGCAGGGCACCCAGAATCAGAGCAAACCACAAACCGGCCAGCAACAGCGGCTGTAGCGGCAATCCCGGCACCTTGAAGCAGAAATATTCCTTGAAGCAGAGCCCGCCCAGCGTGATGAAAGCGCCACCAAGCCCGATCATCGGAAAGCCCAGCATGGCGCAGACCAGCCCCACCCAGCAGGCCCCCTGAAGCGTCAGGCGGAAGGATTTCATATAGATATGCAAACTGCTGGCACACATCGCCGCCGCGACGAAACAAAGCTCCCGCGCCGGATAATCGCTCTGCCATGGCAGCAAGGCAACCGAAGGCGCGGCCAGAACAAAACCAAGCCGATAGAGAATGACGGAAATATAATCGAACCAATCCATTTCGGATTTGATATGAGGGTCGGCCAAAATACAGATCCTTGGCAATTGACAAAACAGGCATGCTCCAACGGAGCCAACCCTATCATAACCGCTTTGCTATCAGGAACCCATATGCATATGCATCAGCATGATAATATGCCGTAATTGTTGCATCCCCGGTTGCGCCTCAATTGCCCCTCAACAGAGGCAGAAAAAAAGGTGCCGCGAACACAAGTCGCGACACCTTTTCAAAATCCTGCCAAACCGATCAATAACCGGGCATCAACCTCTGGTTCCGATAAAATCAGAATCCATAGGTGAAGCTGGCTTTCACGCTGTGCGATTGGCTGTCTTCCGAGGCAGCAAATTCATAACCCAGATTGGTAGCAACATGCTCGCTCGCCTTGAGCGACAATTGCAAGCCCACCCGGCCCTGATGCTGGCCCGTGATGGAATCCGACAATGAGTAGGTCGTGTCCGGCAGCGTTGACCAATACATGCCCTGTTTGTAGCTGGCATCAAAGATATGGGAATATCTGAAATTGATGCTGGAACTCAATTTACCCAAAGGCGTGTCGATCGTCTGATAGGCGAGCTTGCCGCCGACCCACAGCGAGGGCATCGTTGCATCCATCTTGTTATAGGACAGATTGTTGCTGCCAGCACCGCTTTCACTATATTGGTCGAGCCAGAGCTTCTGAATATTGGCCTTCACATAGGATGTCAGCTGGAAATGGTTGAATGGCATGACATGATTGAGGCTAACGCTGGCAAACAGACTGTCACTGTTGCGATTGCCTCTGGCGATGCTATCGGCATTGCTGTCATAGCGTTTCGACCAGATCGTGCCCCCGGCATAGCCACCGCTCAGACCAATGAAGCTGTTATTCATCAGCCGATAGGTTGAATAAAGCTGGGCCGAATAGAGCTGGCTGCGCGTGCTGGAGCCATTATCGTCGATCGAAGCCCTGTCATTGCCAAAGCCGATCGCAACCCCCATTCTGGCGCGCCCAGAAACCTTGACATCTGCCCCGAGATTGACGCCCGTGGTGGTGAAATGGAAAGACTTTTCATCAGAACTGTCTTTGCCATAGGTGACCGTACCGGATGTCCAGAATTTGGGATGCAGGGATGTCGCATCAATCCAGCTATTGGCAACCCTGTCCTTGACCGATTGCTTGGACCCGATGAGAGCCGGTATGCGGCCAGACTGGGTTGTGGAAGTCGCAGTCAGGTCGCTGTTGCCATCAGGCGCGGTCAATGTGACGCCACCGTCATAATCCGGCAAGTCGCAGAAACCGTCTGAACCAGCATCGCCATTGCCTTGATCTGTCTTGCGAGCGGCATTCATGTCGCATTCGTTGAGCGTCATCATCCGGTCCTGAACGCTGTCCATCTGGTTGTCACCAAAATCGACAACCGACTGAACCTGATGGCGGATGATGGAACGCACGGTGCTATCCTGTGTCGGATCCAGATCATCATAGCTGTAGGCAGCATTCAGGCTGGCCGAACCAAAGTCGTTGACAATGGTCACCGTGACAGTGCCTTTCTGGTGCGCCGGGGTCACCACGGTAACCTGGCTGTCACTATTCACCGTCAGTTTGCTGACAGCGACGCCACCGAAGGTGACGCTGGAGACCGTTGCAAACTCGCTGCCGCTGATCACCACTTCCGTACCGCCTGTGACAGGCCCGCTATCCGGCGTCAGTGACGTAATTTCAGGGAAATTGGATTTATCAACCGTGACCGTAACCGTCGTCGAGGCGGCATCATAATAGCTGTCGCCACCATAGGATACGGTGATGGTGTGGCTACCAACGGACAGGGAGGAAATGGCAAGACTCGCCGAACCGCTTGACAGGGTTGCTGTGCCGAAAGTCGTGCCACCTTCGGAAAAGGTGATCGTACCCGTAGGAGCACTCAGACCAGATACTGTGGCCACATTCGCCGTTACCGTCGTGGATTCGCCATAACCAATGGTGGAGGGTGAAGCCGACGCGGTAATGGATGCGTCACTGAGCGTGACCGTAACGGTTATGCTCTGTGTTGAAATCCCGAAATTGCTATCAGCGTCGATGAAAGTCGCCGTGATGTTATGGGTTCCCACGGAAAGCCAGGCCCAGTTGAGTGTTGCCTGCCCGGAGGAAAGAGTGACCAAATCGATTATACTCCCGCTCACATCATCCCTGAATGACACGCTGCCACTCGGCGTGAGACTGGAGCCTCCCGATGCGGAAACAGTTGCCGTTATGCTGGCGGTCGTGCCGTAGGTTGTGGTCGAGCTTGCGGCGCTCAGGGTCATTGAAGTGGCCACCTGGCCTACCGTAATCGATGTACTGGAAGAGGTGCTGTCATTGTAATTGCTATCCCCCCCATCCTCATTATAGACCGCATAAACCGAATGGATTCCTTTGGTCAGGGATGACGTTGACAGGCTTGCCGTGCCACTGCTCAGACTTGCCGTACCGATTTCTCCGCTTGCATCATAGAAGGTAACGGAGCCCGAAGGATCATCCCCTCCGGTGATGGAAGAATCCGCTCTGGCGACAGATGCGGTCAGTGTTGTGCTCTCACCATAGGACACACCGGCATCGGAAACCGTAATTGTCGTCGTGGTATCTGCCTTGGAGACCGTTATCGTGTAAGTCGCCGAGTGGCTCTCCTTGTTGACGCCGGTTGGGCGAAATTCGGCATAGACGGAATGGGTGCCCGCCGGAAAGTCGGAAATTTCGACGGTCTGGGAATAGGAATCGGAGGTGGTGATATAGCCCGATGTGGCATAATCCGAACCATCGACAACAAAAGTGACAGGACCACAAGTACAGGCCTTCTGCCCGGTAAGCGTCAGGCTCAGGCTCACCGTTTCACCATAGGTGGCACTTGTCGGACTGACAGACAAAGTGGTCGTAGTCTCATATGTCCCGCTGCCCGAACTGTTATAATAGTAGCCGTCAGCATCATAAGCTGCATGCGCTGCGCCCGAAACAAATAAGAATACGTAGAAAGACAAAAGAAATAGTGTAGCGAAACTTGCTATATTGACAATTTTGCCAATTATTTCTGCTTTATTGAAGTTTGTAATTTCAGACACAACTATACCGACCCAATATTATCCGATGCATCCGAACTTGATATTTTGATTTGATAATCAGTTCTACAGATCAAAAGTAATCAAAAGTGACCAATTCTTACATTTGATGTTTTTTGACTATTTTTCGCATTTTAGATCCGTTACAAGAACGTAGGGAATCGCACAAACCAGCAAGTGATCATTCCCGCAATTCCGCCTTCCAATGCGCGCAAAGAATGTGATTAGGCTCTTGGCAAATTGCATATCTCAGCGTGGCTCCATATCTGTGCAACAGGCTGAAATTGTTATTTTTCAGGCTGATTGCGATAGCAGGAACAGCGCTTCGGAACGCCCATTTTGGAAGATGATCTGGAAGGACGAATTAGGCACAGGCTGCACTAATTTCGGTTCGGGTATGATGTGCGGTTACTTCGACAACGAGAGGCCATCAAATACAAATATTTATATTTATTATTCTGTAAAATATAAATATTACGGAAATACAATATGATTGATGCCATAATTGTAAGTAGCGAGCTGAAAAACTTCACAAGTATGATCAGCTATCTCGAACAACATGACGTTCATGTTGCTTGCATGGAAACATCAGCCCACCTTGAACGCATTCTCAGTCTGGCGCCAAAGGATCTGCCGTCCCTCGCAATCATCGATGGAGAAATGAGCAACAACAGGGCATCGGAACTGACGGCACGAATTCGCAAGAAATCCGACATTGGTATCGTCCTGCTCAGCACCCTTCAGGAATCGAAATATCGCATTCAGGCCTTTCAGGCGGGCGCTGACATCTATCTGGATACAAACGCACCCTTTGAGGAAATCTTTGTCGCCAGCTCCAATCTCGCAGAGCGTATCACGCTCTGTCGCGAAAGGGCGGCCCCCTCAAGTCTGTGGTTGCTGAACAGGTTTGACTGGAAGCTGATCAGTCCCGCCAATATCGATGTTTGTTTGACGGCGATGGAATTCGCCTTCCTGAAAATTCTGGTGAACCGGAATGGTGTGGAATGCAGCAGAACGGACCTGATCGCTCAGCTTTCCCGCCCGAGAACCAACTGGGGCGATCAGCATCTGGATGCGGTTGTCAGCCGATTGCGAAGAAAGGTCCAGAAGAGGGCAAAAGAAAAACTGCCGGTCAAGATGGTATATGGCAAGGGCTATATTTTCACAGCCCCCTGTCAGTTCATGGATGCCGATCTTGACCAGACTGTCATCTAGCCACCCAACCAACCACCAGCTTGCCTGTCCCCGCAGCGGACCCTAATTTTCATCCCTCTTACAACAGCATGAATAGCCGCTGCATGCAACAAGCATCGCCCAGCACTTCATGTACAGACAAGATGTTGAAATTATTGATCTAACGATATTTTCAGGAAAAGAAATGGTGCCGCTGATAGGCGAAACCACGCCAGACTCGGACACCTTTACAACACCTTAACAGTCAATATTTTCAATAATTTAAACCTATCTACCGAACACATCAAGCTCATCATGTGGACCTAGATCATAAAATCCTGTGTACACACTGCTTTGACGACCTCATCGTAGCATGAAAGCTACTTAAAAGCTAACGTTTGAATATCTGAAAAAATACACTGATCGACACAAACAGGAGCCAACAAGCAGAACGGTAAGCTAGATATTGATCCCTGCGCGATGGATACCCCACACTTATATAATAACAATGGCGTTGGAATGTAGCGCCTTGGTCGGACGCAACCAGATAACAGATTATCGCTGTTTTCTGCCCGTTCTCGCCCCTTCTTAGCTCAGTAGCCACACTTGCTTTCTTCTATGTCGAATATCGATACCAACCCAACTTCCGGTCCGCGATACTATATAGAACCGATAGATGACCCCAGCACTTATCCTGAGATCTGATCGGGTTAGCTGTAGTCGACCAGATATCTGTTCCGGGGTCCATCCCATACCAAGTCGGGCTTTGACCAGATCCTTCAGTTGGCTGCAACGCTCAAGGTAAGAGCCGCGAAGCTTTCGAGCCTAGAAAAATGATCTGCTGAATCAGGTCGGTATACGCTAGTGCTGCTGTTGCGTTTCATTTCTCTACTAATCGTTGAGCGGGATCGCTTCAATTGTGAATCTGCAGGGTTTGGCTGATCTACAAATAACGGACACAAACCAAAAGCATTTTAATCCCGCAACAACTCAAAAACTTGATCATAACTAATATACTTACTTGTCAATTCAAGCAGTTTTTCCCGAAGAACAGGGTTCTGTGGTCTATGACCTTTTCTATCCAGACTATCTTTCGACAAAGACAGAACTTTCTCAACTTCAAAATCCGAGAGCTTCTTATCTATCTTCATTTTTTCGATCAGACTATTTACAAAGAAGGCTGGATCTTTAACCAAGTTCTCAAACTGAATATGAATTCTTGGACGCCCCTTCATAGTACGGTAAGCAAAAACACAAGACAGGTATATGTTAACTGAAGATCGAATTTTTTCTGACCATAGACCATCATCAAGGTAGGTTCTCTTCTTAGAAAGAAATAAAAATGACTTCAGGGCATGAAGAGACTTGGCTCTCTCATAGTCCGGATAAAGATGAGATACAATCGCCTCTAAAGGATCTCTAGTTATAAGTATAATACCAGAATTTCGTTTAGAAATTTCTTCATTCTGCAAGAATTCAAGCAAAAAGTGAGATTTGTATCCAATTGGGTGATCATTAGTTACCTTTATAAAATTTTCTAATTGGTTAGGTTTCCTTAAGTAAATAGGAATATCAAGCTTTCTCGCCTCCAATGAAGGCAATGTAGGTCTTTCTGTGACATACTCAAGAATTGCCCGAACAGCATGATTACCGCTTCTGGGGTACGATACGATATGCCAGCTATCAACTTCATCCCAATCATTAAATCCCTCAGCATCTATTTTCATTTTATCCCAATCCCAGATACACTAAACTTCGAATGTTCGCCAATTGTATGTCGACAAAAGCCAACTCTCAAATACCCCAGCAACAAAAACCGTTACACGCAAAAAACCAACAGAACAAATGAAACCAAAACTAGCTTGCCCTGTCAATAAAGCGTACCAAACATGAAATCAATCGTAATCTCACGACAATAAGTTGGACCTTTTTAAGTACTACTATATCTAAAGAACCAAAGCCCAATTTCACAAAAAATTTGTAAGCCAGTATACATATAGCACTAAGCAAAGGGTTCTTCCGTACCTCTACCTCTTGCGCGATCTGCTCGATTTCGGGGCTTGCACTATCCATTGAGCCATACTCCTTAAGCAACAATGACAAATTCTGATACATCTCCATAAGCGTCATGGTCTGCTCCGGCTGATAGATGTCAGCGTCGGAGATTCTCTAATTGCTTCGCCTTGAGGAACAAGACCTGAACTTCCTTGTGAATGGCAGGCCAATTCAGCGCAGCCATTCCGGAACTGCTACGTATACTTCAACATCAACCCCATATGTGTACTGCTCCGTACACTCTATGGTGCACTCAGATCATAAGCAAGATATTGAAATTATTGATCTAACGATATTTTCAGGAGAAGAAATGGTGCCGCTGATAGGACTTGAACCTACGACCCACGCATTACGAATGCGTTGCTCTACCAACTGAGCTACAGCGGCGTACCAATGGTCCAGCGCAAGGCCGGATTGGCTGAACCCCGCAGGCCCGGCTTGCATCTAAAACTGCAAGAAAAGGCAAAGCCACTGATCTGACGATCAAAAACGGGGTGGCCTCTCTTAGCCAATTCCATGATCAAGGGCAAGAGGCAAAACCAGCTTTGTGGGGGAAATCCCAAAATGGTGCCAACCAATCTGAACAGAATGGCCATAAAATACCAAAAGGGCCCGATTTTCATCGGACCCTTGCATTCATTTCCTCGATTGGCTTCAGAATAGCTTGAAGCGCTTTTCCCCGCGGCGCGATGCCTCATCCTTCTTCGGTCCCGGATCATCGGGCGGGAAGGGCATTGGAAATTCCACCTCTTTTGGCTTTTCGATCTCGATCTTGGAGGATGCGTCCTCCGCGCTCTTGACCCCTGACGCAACTTCAGGCTCAACCTCTGGCTCATGCGGCTTTTGGGCTGCAGCCGCCGGCCTTTTATTCACCTCTGGCGTCTCTTCCGAGGCTGAAGCGACTGGCTCCGGCCCGGAAATTTCAGACGATTTTTCAGAAGCGTCCCCGTCAGCCGTCAGATCCGGCTTTTCCTCGGATTTCGCAGCAACCTCAAGCTCGGCGTCTTCCTCGGGCTTGTCTTGCGTTTCGTCCGCATCGGGATCGATTTCCTCGATATCGTCATCGGAGACATCAAAAGCTGTCGCCTTCTCTTGCGAGGCATCGTGAGAAGAAGGAATGAGCACCATATCCTCTTCAGAGACATCCTCTTCCAGATCGCGACTGTCCAGAACAGGCTGCTCCGCATGAGCGGCTTCACGCACCGGCACTTTCCATTCATAGGCATCAATCTTGCCCGTTACCGGCGAAATTGGTTGCCAGCTGTCGCTGACCTGTCCATCCGCCGTCCAAGCCGGATCACGATGCGCCCCGACAGCCCTTGCCAGCCATTGGCGAACAAGACCGAAATCATTCTTCTCGCCCTCTTCCAGCTCGGCCATCAGCATGCAGATACGCGGCGTCAGCTGGCTTTCGGCCATTGGCTCAAGCAGGCTGCGCGCCTCGGCCCATTCGCGGGCATCGATGAAGGCACGCGCCATGGCAAGCTTCGCTTCCACATGATCGGGCATCAGGCCGAACAGAACGCGGATGCGCTTGAGGCGGTCGAGCGCTGTGTCGCCAGCCTTGATATAGGCATAAGCCTGCGCCAGTTCCGGATGTGGCTCGATGCGCCATGCCGCTTCCACCAGCTTGGAAGCCTTGCGATAGTCCCTTGCGTCATTGAGCAGACGCGCCTGCATGGTCACGGCAGCAACAAGACCGGGAGCCAGCTTGCAAGCCTCGCTCAACAGCGGCCGTATGGCAGCATCCCCACCGTCCTGCCCTTCCAGAGCCATCGCCTGAGCGGTCAGGATCACGGCGCGATGACGGCGGAATTCATCCTTTGCGATATGCTTGTTGGTGAAATTCTGCGACAGGGTGACAAGCGCCCCCTGCCAGTCTTCTGCTGCGGTCTGCATGTCGAACAAAGCGGTACCGGCCCAGCCGGGCGCTTTCTTGCTTTCATCGCTCGCAGCCTTGGCCATCTGCAGGGCTTCCTCCAGATCACCGCGCCGCTGCGCCTCGATATAGAGACCACGGCGACCAAGCGCCCGCGTCTCGTCCGTGTCCAGCATCGCTTCAAAGCTCTGCCGCGCTTTGGTCGGATCTCCGGCCAGCTGGGCGGTTTGCGCTTCCAGCATCAGCGTCATCGGCTCCTGCCCCAGCAGCTTGCGCGCCTTGGCAGCCTGTTTGCGAGCCAGCACCAGATCACCGACACCGACCGCAATCATCCCCGTTGACAGGGCCTTGTAGCCCTTGTCACGACGGCGAGAAGAGAAAAATCCGGTAACCGAGCGCGGTGAATTCCAGATGCTGCGAACAACGATCCACAAGACCACGGCAATTCCCATTGCCGCCACGATGAGCAGGAAGCCCATGAGCAGGGAAACCTCGAAGCCCATATCCAGCCATGGCCAATTGATGATGATTTCGCCGGGACGATCAGCCAGCCAGGCACCGCCAAAGGCGATGGCCAACAAGACGGCAAAAAAGATGAGTGCTTTAATCATAACGTTCCGTTCCCCACCTTAACCCGCTTGGTTGCTGGCGCCTGTGCCAAACTCAGCGCGAATGGTGTCAATCGCCGCATCCACCGCAATGCGGGCCTTCAATCCTTCAATCCAATCGGCACCGGCTTTCGAATTGCGCGCCGCTTCAGGCAGAGCGTCCCATTCTTCAGCCGCCTTGACCAGATCCCCCTGTTTGACATGATATTCGATGACGCCGAGCATGCTGGTCAGGCTGTTGCCCTTCTGCTCGCCATTGAGGGAGCGAACCTTGACCATGCTTTGCGCACTGATCAGGAATTTATCGAGCAATGTGGTCGCTCCGGCCCCCTCGGCCTCCCTCAGAATGGCATCATAGCGAGCCCGGAAATCAGCAGCCAGCGCGGCGGCCGTCGGTGCACCCGCATCGGCATGAGCATCAAGAATGGTCACCGCCTCATGATCACCGACCACATTGGCAAATGTCTTGAGGGCGAGACGATAACTGCCGCCGGAAGCAACGGCATTTTCAAGACCGGCCAGAGCAATTGTCCGCGCCGAACTCTGCATTTCCGCAGACAGATTATTCTCTTCCAGCCCCGTTACCCGCTCGCGCAGGGATGCAGCTTCCGTGCTGATCTTGTCACTGAAATTGCTCAGCTCAACCACGACATCATTGATGCGCCGGTCCGCTGATGACAGGATGTCATCCTTCGCGCTTTGCAGATCCTGCTGCAGTTTCACCGCCTGTTCAGACGCCTTGCTCTCGATCAGCGCTGCCTGTCTGGCCGCTTCGGCCTGCAGGTTTGCCAACTGCGCCTTGAGATCAAGCAATTCATTCTGCAAGGCGTCAAAGCCAGCCACACCCTGCTTGAGTTCCTCGATACGACCGGCAAGCGCTTCAAGCTGCAATCCGACCGGGCTGTTGCTGTCCACCGGTTCGGCCTCGGCTTCCTGCGTCGGCGTGTCTGGCGTGTCGGCAGCTCCATCGGCCATGGCAGCCGGCGCGCTGGTCTCAAGCGCATCGAGCCTCCCGGCCAATGCGGCCAACTGGCCATTGATCCCGTCACCATCCACCACCGGCATTTGCGAAAGCTTTGTTTGCAGGCTCGCCAGATCCGCTTCAAGAGCATCGATTTTCACATTGTCAGCAGGCAGGCTGACCCAGCCCTGCTGCAAACCGACATACCCAAGCGCAATGATCGCCACGCCACCGAGCAGACCACCAATGAAACCACCGGCAAATCCACCGCTCTTTGATGGGGCAGAGGAACTGGCAATCGGAGCAGACGCTGCCGGTGGAGCACCACTATCTCCGCCACTGTCTGCCTCTGTTGCACCAGAGACTTCAGAAGAGGCTTCAGAAGAGGTCTCTTCCCCGGTCAGAGAGCTGTCATCCTTCTTGCCGTCATCAGCAGCCTTGCCATCTGCCTCATCCTGAGAAACCGCGCTCTCGGCAAGATCACTTTTGATCTCCTGATCCCCGGAGCCAGCATCAGCTTTGGTCTCTTCGGCGCCATCGGAAGCAACGGCCTCGGCAATCTTTTCCTCAGAAGCCTTAGCAGAAACATCAGCAGCAGCTATCTCACTCTCTTCCGGCTTGGAAATGTCTTCCCCCGCGTCGGCCGCAGACCGCTTGCTTGCGGTCACATCTTCTGCGGTCAGATCAATGGTTTTGACCGGCTTGCCTTTGGCCTCGGTCCGATTATTGGATTTGCGAGTTGTCATACCATTCCTCATTTCCCGCAAGACGGGACGATCGCTTCCCAGCTCTGGCCTTGCAATGGTGTCTGCCAACAGGCCAGAATCAATAAAATTCTTCACTGGCACTTATTGCCGTAAACATCTCTCTGATCCGGGCAAAACCGCAACCGGTCAAAAATCAGGCCCCCAATATAAGGCGAACTGATGTCTTTTTTGCGGCCAGACGTCCCCCAAATCAGGACCAGTTTACAGCCTTGTACCTCTCAGCAACATAGCTACCACTTAAAATAAGCACTATTAGATTAATTAGTTATGGCCATTTTGCACGCATTCAAGCAAAGATCGCTCATTTGGTGCGTCAGCCACAACCAAAGGATAGCCCAGACCCTCCAATGGAAGCGCAACCGCGGGAGAAAGGCAATAGAAAACGACTTTTTCCAGCCGATCAGACAGACCGGCTTTTTCAATCAGGGAGAGCAACAAGCGACTGCTACGTTCCGAATAAAGCAAAATAGCGTCCAAATGACCTGTGCGCAGAGCCTCTTCAGCCTCGCCGCTTAGCGTCTGGCTGGGCTTGCCTTGGTAAATTTCCCGCAAGGTGACCGTAAAACCCGATAGCTTGAGCACATCCTCCAGAGAACCCGCCCGATCCCTGCCAGCCAGATAGAGCACAGGCCCCTTATGCGGGTCCAGCCGCTCAACAAGCAATGCGCCAAGCTCGGCAACAGTCGCGGCAATCGGTAAGGTAACCTCAAAACCGAGCCTTTTGGCCAGTTCACCGGTGCGCTTGCCCACGCAATAGAGCGGAAAATACCTCAAACTGGCGATCTGTTCCTCAGCCAGCATGCGCAGCCCATTGCGCGAGGTGACAATGATGCCTTGCCACGGGTCATCGGGCAGATCGAAAGCAAGGGGAACAATCTCCATGACAGGAGAGGAAAGCGTCTCTATCCCTAGCGCTTGCAGAGCTGCAAGGGTTTGCTGCTGATCAACTTCAGGCCGTGTGACCAGAATTTTCAACAGCCCACTCCTTTCATCAACTCAATTGCTCCCGACAGCAAGATCACGGCTGGCTGGCTGCCAGAACGGCAGCGAAGAAAGCCTCTCCGGCTTTTGCTTTCAGCCTGTTGGCAGCATCAACGCCAATCGCTTCGGCCTCATCGGCCGATCCTTCGGCGGCAATGTCGTAAGAGGCGCTGCCGTCGGGCATCAGCACAAGGCCGGAAAAACTCAGCCGATCCCCCTCCACCTTTGCAAGACCGGCAATCGGTGTGCGACAGGAGCCATCCAGCACCCGCAAGAAGGCCCGCTCACAAGCCAGTGCCAGTGCCGTCGGCTGATGATGGATTGCCGCCAGCAGAGCGGAGATCGTTTCGTCACCGATACGGGATTCAATGGTAATGGCCCCCTGCCCGACAGCAGGCAGGAAATCCTCCTCGGCGATCGGTGCGGTTATCACCGCTTCGTCGCCAAGACGCTTCAAACCCGCGCAGGCCAGCAAGGTGGCATCGGCCACCCCCTCATCCAGCTTTTCCAGCCGCCGCTGCACATTGCCCCGATAGGTGATCACCTCAAGATCGGGACGCAGCTTCTTGACCATCGCCTGACGACGCAAGGATGAGGTGCCCACCACGGCACCGGCCGGCATCTGGGCAAGGCTTTGATATTTGCGCGAGATGAAGGCATCCCGCACATCCTCGCGCGGTAGAAAGCAGCTCAGTTCCAGCCCCTCGGGCAGAAAAGTCGGCATATCCTTGGAGGAATGCACGGCAAGATCGATTCGCCCCTCGATCAGGGCCTCCTCGATCTCCTTGGTGAACAGCCCCTTGCCCCCCGCTTCCGACAAGGGCCGGTCGAGAATGCGGTCACCGCTTGTCTTGATGACCACGATTTCGAAATCATCTTCGGCCAGTCCATGGCTTGCCATCAGGCGAGCGCGGGTCTCATAGGCCTGTGCCAATGCCAGTTTGCTGCCTCGGGTGCCGATTTTGATGAGTTTGGATTGCATCGAACGGGCCTTCATGCTCTTGTTACGGTACCATCGCCCCTTGCATCGAAACTGGCCCGGGCAAACAGGGCCAAAAAAAGGGGATGCCAACTATCTATCTTTGCTCTACAAGTCAGGCCATGCGGCATGTCGCTGCAAGCATCGCCTTAAAAGGGCACAATAAAGGCAATAAAGTATTCTGCGCAATGATCGTTTTAGGCATAGAAACAAGTTGTGACGAAACCGCAGCCGCTGTGGTTAGACGATATGATGAGACAACGGACGCAGAGCGAAGCGGTCAGGGCGAAATTCTCTCCAATGTGGTTTTGAGCCAGATAGAAGACCACGCAGCCTATGGCGGTGTCGTGCCGGAAATCGCTGCACGCGCCCATGTCGAAGCGCTTGATGGCATCATCAAGGCGGCCATGGCAGAAGCGGGTGTGACATTCGACCAGCTCGACGCGGTGGCAGCCACCTCCGGTCCGGGCCTCATTGGCGGCGTCCTCATCGGCCTGATGAGTGCCAAGGCCATTGCCGCCGCCCATGATCTGCCGCTGGTCGCGGTCAACCATCTCGAAGGCCATGCGCTGACGGCGCGTCTGACCAACAATGCCCCCTTCCCCCACCTCATCCTGCTCGTCTCCGGCGGCCACAGCCAGATCCTGCTGGTCAAGGGCGTGGGAGACTATGAGCGCTGGGGCACCACCATCGACGACGCACTGGGCGAAGCCTTTGACAAAACCGCCAAGCTGCTCGGCCTGCCCTATCCCGGCGGCCCCGAGGTGGAGAAGGCAGCCCTTTCAGGCGACAGCAAGCGCTTTGCCCTGCCCCGCTCCATGAAAGGGCGCGATGGCTATGATTTTTCCTTCTCCGGCCTCAAGAGCGCCGTGCGCCGTGAAGCCGAGAAGATCGCCCCACTGAGCGATCAGGATATCGCCGACCTGTGCGCCTCCTTTCAGGCTGCCATTTGCGACATTCTGGCCGACCGCATCGACAAGGCGCTTCTCGCCTTCAAGGACCGTTTCCCGGACAACAAACACCCCCAGCTGATTGTTGCTGGCGGCGTTGCAGCCAACAAGGCCATTCGCGCCACGCTCGATCATGTGCTGGCAAAACGCGGGGCCGAACTTGTGGCACCGCCAATCCGGCTTTGCACCGACAATGGCGTCATGATCGCCTGGGCCGGAGCAGAAAGATTTGCCCTCGGTATCAGTGAT